>DATDMA010000296.1:0-15167 GCA_036519015.1 Pseudolabrys sp.
CGCGCGCATAGCGCGCGGGGGTGGGGTCAAATTTGCGAGCCCGGGTAGCGCTACTCCTCGTGCACGACGTTACCCTGACTGTCGAAGCAGGTTATTTGCGCCCCGCACACTCCGAAATTATCCCACCGCAACTGGCGAGCCTGAGCGAGCGAAACGTTTTTAAAGCGGAGCGTCTGATTGCCGGCGCAGAGCGCGCCGTAGTGACCGATCATGGTGACCTGCGCGTAGGTGCCGGTCCCGCCGGGCAATATCGAGGACCGCCCCTTCAGCGACGCCGACGGCGCCGCAGCATCCTCCATCTTCGCCTCTGCATTTTCCCGGCCGTGGTGAATTTTGGCGTCTTCCATGGTGTCTCCCCCCTCGATGCCAATCCCAATCGACCGCCGAGCTTAACAGCGCTCACGTCCAGGCCGGGTTGCATGTTAGTACCCACCGTTTTGTCGCGACTGGCGCCCGTCGCTGTGCGCGCTCGGGGCCTGACGACCGTGACGCGCGACGTGAGCGCCTACCTGGTCGTCAAGGACGGCGGCGTGTGCCGCGTTGCAGCGCAGGCGTGGGATTTGGAGACGGGGGAGAGGCCGGTGGTGGGGGCGTTGAGGCAACATCTGTAGCCCGCATGAGCGAAGCGAAATCCGGGATTTCAATCATTCTCGATATCGGGATCACCCTTGATGGCGGTGATTAAGCTGTAAGAGCCACTCCCCTTCGTCATCCATGATGATTCCAGCCGGCATGTTGACGCCCGCCAACGACATCGGTTCTGGAACTAAGACATTTCTCGACCGAACAAGAATTTCTCGGACCAATTCAGCTAGCTCGATGACCTGCTGAATGGACGCGGGAGAAAAGCGCAGTTCGCTATTTTCATAAAGTCCGAACTCTCTGAGATGTCTAAGTCTGCCCTCTCTCACAAAATTCATAAGCAGTGATGCGGACTGCATTTCCTTACTACTCTTCATTCGCTCCTTCTGTTCATCGCTGAATGCCAAGGGCGCGGCGGCATTGACTAGCCACTGCAACAACTTTTCAGGATCGCCGCAGCGTGTTTTGTGGTAGAATATTTCAAACATAAATTGGGTTGATAATTCGCCCATTACAAAGTTGTAGAGGTGACCGGCCAAAGCATCTTGCCGCTTAGCATGCGCGTTTGCTTTATCGCCAAAGATGCCCATGTGCACTACGGCGTGCGGAAACTTCTCTTTGGTGATCTCTTCAACAAACGACCCGAATTGCTCCAGCGCCACGACAACAAGTGTTGCCGCAGACCTACTGCGGCCGACGTCGTGCAGATGGCGCGCGTCCGCGATTAGCCGCTCCGCATTTGCAAGGATGTCATCGGGGGTCATGGGGCAGATATATTGAAGGCATTCGCACTCCTCGGTCAAAGCCTACCACAAGCGTAGCCAGCACGAGCAAAGCCAATGGGCCATCATTTCAATGGACGCGCCGCCCCCGCATTTCGCTTCGCTCATGCGGGCTACAGGCTACAGGCCTCTCCGCTTGCGTGCCCCGGATGCGACGCAGCACGAGCGCAGCGAAGTGATGCGGCGCTGATCCGGGGCCCAGCTTTCTTAGCAACCGGGGTCCCGGGTCTGCGGTGCACCGTTCGCTGACGCTCATGCTGCACCGCGCCCGGGACACACACTCGTTTTCGCTTAGCAAACGTAGCCCGGATAGAGCGAAGCGAAATCCGGGATCGGCATTCGCGGTGAGACCGTCCCCGCATTTCGCTTCGCTCATGCGGGCTACGGACAAACTCTCACGCCGCGTCCGCCGGCCTCACCCGCTTCGCAATCTCGCTGCCCTTCTCCCGCTCCACTACGGCAATGTCGTACTGGCTCTGCAAGTCGAGCCAGAACTGCGCGCTGTTGCCGAAGTAGCGGCCAAGCCGCACCGCCGTGTCGGCTGTAATCGAGCGGCGGCCGTTCAGGATGTCGGTGATGCGGCCGGACGGCACGCCAATGTCGAGCGACAAGCGGTTGGCGGACAGCTTGCGTGCCGTGAGTTCGCGCTTGAGCAGGCGGCCGGGATGGGAAGCGGGAGTCATATCTATCCTCTGTGGTAGTCGACGATCTCGACCTCGTAAGCGTCACCCTTGCGAAACTCGAAACAAACACGCCAGCGTTCGTTGACGGTCATGGCCCACTGCCCTTTGCGATCACCCTTGAGCTTGTGCAGGCCGATGCTCTTCAAGGGGCTCAGGTCGTTCAACGATTTTGCCACGTTGAGCGCAAGCAACAGATCAATCGCCGTGTCGAAATCGAGGCCGCGCAGCGCATTCGGCCGCTCGCCCTCCCAGACCTTGCGGGTCACGGAATTCCGCCACGACCGTATCATGGCAATAATATACTACGTCAAACGGTGAACAGCAACACCCGCCCACCTCCTCATAAACTCCCCCGCCTGCTCCAACGCCCTTCGCCCATCCGCAAGCTTCGCGTTCCACATCATCCAGGCATGGATCATGTGCGGCCAGACCTGCAGCGTCACCGGCACATCGGCAGCGCCGGCCGCTTCGGCAAAGCGCGTGGCATCGTCGAGCAATGTTTCCGCCGAGCCCACCTGGATGAGCGTCGGCGGAAAGCCGTGCAGATTAGCGAACAGCGGCGAGATCAGCGGGTCGCGCCGGTCGGCCGCGCCGGCATAGGCGCTCGCCAGCTCCTCGAGATAGGCCTTGTGGATGAGCGGATCGATCGTCTCCTTGGTCGCGAGCGATGCGCCCGACATGGTGAGATCGGTCCACGGTGAACAAAGCCACGCGCAGGCGGGCGGCGCCTCGCCGGCGGCGCGCAGGCGATTGATCAGCGTGATCGTGAGATTGCCGCCGGCGCTGTCGCCGCCCACCGCGATGTCGTGCGCGGCGATGCCCTGCGCGCGCAGGGTACGCCACGCGGCAAGCGCGTCCTCGTGCGCCGCGGGGTATGGATGCTCCGGCGCCAGCCGATAGGCGACTGCGAGCGTGCGCATGCGCGCCGCGCGACCCGCTTCCGACACCATGCGGCGATGGCTGACGATGGAGCCCGAGCAATAGCCGCCGCCGTGGAAGTACAG
Source organism: Pseudolabrys sp. (assembly GCA_036519015.1). GTDB lineage: Bacteria > Pseudomonadota > Alphaproteobacteria > Rhizobiales > Xanthobacteraceae > Pseudolabrys. The sequence goes on from DATDMA010000296.1 coordinate 3,052, forward strand.
CAGCACGCGCGAGGCGTCGCTGCCGGGCGCGATCGAGAACTCGCCAGGCACGCCGTCGATGTCGACCGCCTCGAGCCGGATGTCATCGGCGACCGGCCAGACCGATCCCACCTCTTCGATCCGCGCGCGCCGCGCGGCCCAGCCGACCGGCCGCGGCTTCGATGACAGCAGCGCGCGGATCGCATCGATGTCGGATGTGCTCATGGGCGTCGCTCCCTCGCGCAACTATACAGTCTCGCGCGACGCCCGCGTGCCCCGGATGCGACGCAGCACGAAGTGATGCGGCGCTGATCCGGGGCCCCGGTTAGCAGCAAGCAACCGGGGTCCCGGGTCTGCAGCGCACCGTTCGCTGACGCTCACGTTGCGCAGCGCCCGGGACACGCAAACTTTTTTCCGCCCAAACACAAAAGCATTGCGCACAGGCCCCCTAACTCCCTGCCCCAACACCCAAAACAAAATCCTTGAAAAACTTATCCCCCACGCTCCTGCCCCGCCTTATATTCCTAGGGCCCGATCCCCATGAGGGGACGCGAACCGGTTGCTCCGGCTCGTGAGGATCGGGCCGGCGCCCGCGGGCGTGGCCTCGCAAGCCACGCGCTCGGGCGGTGTCGGGGCTCCGCCTGGGGGCACTATGACCCCCCGCCAGGAGCTGGCTGATGGCGGGCCGCACGGCTCGCCCGAGGCTCGAAGGCACGGCCCCCGCAAGGGGCCGTGGTGGAGAGTGGTCGGGCGCCCCGCAGGCGGTTGCCAGAAGCGCGGCCCGACGCCGCAAAACCGCCGGACGGCGCGCCGAGAGGCGCCGCACCTTCGCGAGAAGGTGCGCACATAAGGATTGCCGCGCCTTGTCGGCGCGCCGTCCCCCTCGTTTTTGGGAACGAGGGATTTCTACCAAGGCTCGGGCGCAATGGCGCGCCGCGAGAACGATGGAGCTTGCCCCGATGAACGACATGCGGAACCGCGTGCAGGCGATCGCGCACAAGATCCTCGATGTCACCGAAACGCTGGTGGATCGCATGGCCGCGCCGCCCGCTCCTCCGACGCCCGTCGCGGTCACGCGCCGCCTGCTGGCGAACAGATTCAGGGTTTGGGAGCTCTGCGCCAACAAGGCGTGCCGGCGAAGTCAGTGCTGCCGCGGGGAGCCGTTGAACTGCCTGCGCTACGGCCTGCCGGTGATGCCGGATGCGCTCGCCGGCCTGTTGAAGATGCGCCACCCGAGGAAGCGCCGCCGCCGCCTCCCCGCCCGCGCCGAGACGTGCTAAGCTCGTCGCCGTCGGCACATTTGTTCGCGAATGCCTCTCACCTTAGGAGGCCGCGATGGCGGACACGGCACGCGACATATCGGCACGCAATACGACGGCACGCGACCACGCAGTCCACAGCGACGTTGCGCATAACGACGTCTGGCTCGAGGCCAGCGCCTATGAATTCTACGTCGGGCGCTGGAGCCGGCTGGTCGCCGACAAGTTCCTGCAATGGATCGCGGTACCGCCGCGCCAGGCTTGGCTCGATGTCGGCTGCGGCACCGGCGCGCTGTGCGAGCGCATCATCACGCGCTGCGAGCCGGCCCGCCTCGTTGGCGTCGATCCGTCCGACGGCTTCCTCTCGCACGCGCGCGCCCACGCAACGCGCAGCCGCGTCGAGTTCCGCGTCGGCGATGCGCAAAACCTGGCCGTCGCCGATCGCAGCTTCGACGCGACGGTGTCCGGCCTCGTGCTAAATTTCGTGCGCGAACCGGCAAAAGCCTTGGCCGAGATGCGCCGCGTCACGCGGCCGGGCGGCAAGGTCGCGGCCTATGTCTGGGACTATGCCGGCGAGATGCAGTTGATGCGGCACTTCTGGAACGCGGCGGTGGCGCTCGATCCGGCCGCCTACGAGCTGGACGAAGGCCGGCGTTTCCCGCTCTGCCGGCCCGCTCCGTTGCGCGCGCTGTTCGAAGCGGCCGCTTTGCGCGATGTCGAGGTCTGCGGCATCGACGTCCCCACGCTGTTCATGAATTTCGATGACTACTGGTCGCCGTTCTGCGGTGGCCAGGGCCCGGCGCCGGGCTATTGCGTGGCCTTGCCGAACGAGGAGCGCGCCGCGCTGCGCGAGCGCATCCGGCAATCGCTGCCGTTCGAGCACGACGGAAAGATCCACCTCACCGCCCGCGCCTGGGCGGTTCAAGGAAGGGTGTGACCAGGCCCATGTTCACCATGATGCCCACCACGCACATCACCTCATTCGGGGAAGTTTTCGTCAACCTCACGAAGGATGCACGGCCATGAAAACCTCAGTCGTCAGTGCCTTGATCCTCGCTTGTCTCCCGGCCGCATCGCTTGCCATGGACCAGCATGTCGTCTGGCAGCCCGATGCGCTGAAATGGGGCGCGGCGCCGCCCTCACTGCCGCCGGGCAGCGAGGTCGCCGTCCTTTACGGCGATCCGTCCGGCGCCGGCCCTTATGCCGTGCGCGTGCGCATGCCGGCCGACTATAAAGTGCCGCCGCACACGCATCCGACGGCCGAGAACCTCACCGTCATCTCCGGCACCTTCAATGTCGGCATGGGCGGCACGCTCGACACGACGAAGAGCGAGGCCATGGGCCCAGGCGCCTTCGCGCGCATGGATAAAGGCATGCAGCACTACGCCTGGTCCACCGGCCCGACCATCATCCAGATCAACGGCATGGGCCCGTTCGAGATCACCTACGTCAATCCGGCCGACGACCCGCGCAACAAGGCAACGAAGGCCCCCGGTGACACAACGACGGGCAGCAAATAAGGAACGGGTCGCGATAGTGTCCGTCTCGCCGGCGGCGAGACGGACAGTCCTAGCGCCGGCCCATGAACCAGCCGATCGCCAGCAGCACCACCCCCGCCGCCCCCGCAACGATTCCGTGCTTCACGTGGGCGCGCATCACGCCCGCTTCGTGCCCGGGAAAAAAGCTCGGCAGTTGGTCGGATGGCGTGACAAAATAAACGACGGCGATGATGAGGAGGATGGTGCCCAGAAGTATGGCGATGAGTTTCATGGAATGGGTCCTTACGGCGGGAGATGTCGCAGGCATAAAGGCGAAGCCGTCGCAGAGTCGCAAGCGCCGCCGCACCGCGGCGACGCAGATTTGCGGGGATAGCGTGACGGACTCAGGCCGCCGGCGCGGCCATCTCCTTGTCCTTCGCCTCGGCGCGTTGCGCGGCCGGACGCGCCGCAATGCGCGCGGCGTAATCGACAAACTCTTTGCGCTCGGGGATCAGCTTGAAGATCGTGCCCCAGCGGATATTGGCCCCGATCACCACGTCGGCGGCGGTGAACTGCTCGCCCATCAGCCACGGGCCTTTTTCCACCGCCTTGGCGATCACATCCATGGTGGTGTCGAACTCGCCATAGCCGAGCATGGCCCGCCGCGGCGGGTCCTTGCGCGGCGCCGCGCGGTCGGTCACCGCCGGCTCGAGGCAGCCCGGCCCGAAGAACAGCCACTTGAGATAGGCGCCCCGGCGCGGCGTGCCGATCGGCACATTGAGTTTCTTGTCGGGACATTCGTCGGCCAGATACGTGCAGATCGCCGCGACCTCGGTGATCACCGTATCGCCATGCTTGATCGCCGGCACCTTGCCCATGGGATTGATCGCGAGATAGTCGGGCTTGAGATTGTCGCCCTTGCTCAGGCTCAGGAGTTTGATGTCGTAAGGCACGCCGAGCTCTTCCAGCATCCACAGCACGACGGACGAGCGCGAAGGCGAGGCGTGATAGAGCGTGATGTCGGCCATGAGCGTTTCCCCATTGTAGGATTGTGCTTATCCATGTGGCGATCGTGTCGAAGGCATGACAGCATAGCCTTGTCCTTTGCCGCCACACCGCTTAAATCATTTTATCATGTCCGACGACGTCCGCGACAACACCGAGCGCCACCGCTTCGAACTCGATCTCGACGGCCAAACCGCCTTCTCCACCTATCGGCGCGAGGGTTCCCTGCTCACGATCCTGCACACCGAAGTGCCAGCGGCGCTCAACGGGCGCGGCATCGGCTCCAAGCTGGCGCGCGGCCTGCTCGATATCGCGCGCGCGCAGGGGCTGAAGGTCAAGCCGCTTTGCCCCTTCGTCGCATCGTACATGGACAAGCACCCGGAATACGCGGATTTGCGGGCGTAGCCATTTGTTCTCTGTCATTCCGGGGCGCTCGCGGAGCGAGCGAACCCGGAATCCAGAAGCAAGCTCTGCATCTGTGGCTGGATTTCGGGTTCGCGCTTGGAGCGCGCCCCGGAATGACGGGCGAAAATCGCGGCACTCACCTAACGCAATCTTTACGTTTCGGTAAGACATTGGCCCCATCCGCGCAGCGTATGGGAGCAGACTTTGGATTTCTCGGCCGGCATCGATTTCTTCTTTGGTCAGATCGGCCGGCTGCTGTTCTCGCTCGGCTCGTATTTCTCGCTCACGTCGCTCGCCGCGGCGCTGCTGGTCTCAGGCTCGTTCTTCGCTTGGCAGCGTTACAAGCGTGGCCGCAAAATCCGAGCGCGCACCATCCTGCGCGCGCTGTTCCCCCGCCGCATCCTGCGCAGCCGCTCGAACCAGGCCGACATCGGCTATCTGTTCTTCAACGTCTTCGTCTATGGTGTGGTGTTCGGCTGGGCCGTGCTGTCCTATCAGTTCATCAGCAACGGCATCATCTCGGGCCTCACCGCGCTGCTCGGCCCCGTCGCTCCTTCGACGCTGCCGGTCACCGTGACGCGCGCCGTCGTCACCGTGATGCTCTTCCTCGCCTACGAGCTCGGCTACTGGTTCAACCACTGGCTCAGTCACAAGGTGCCGGTGCTGTGGGAATTCCACAAAGTGCACCACAGCGCCGAGGTGCTCACGCCGATCACCAATTTCCGCGTCCACCCGGTCTACGCCTGGGTCTTCGCCAATATCCTTGCGCTGTCAGTGGCGATCGCCAATGGCTTGACCAATTACGTATTCGGCGAGACCGGCTATCAATATGCGCTGAGCGACACCAACATCATCCTGGTGCTGTTCATCCACGCTTATGTGCATCTCCAGCATTCGCACATGTGGATCTCATTCCGCGGCGTGCTCGGGCGCATCCTCGTCAGCCCCGCGCATCATCAGGTGCATCACTCGGACAATCCAAAGCACTTCGACAAGAACTTCGGCAGTTGCCTGGCGCTTTGGGATTGGATGTTCGGCACGCTCTATGTGCCGGCGAAGGAGCGCGAGCCGCTCAGCTTCGGCGTTGGGGATTACCCGGATGCGCACACAGTCAAAGGCGAGCTGGTGGCGCCGCTGATCAAAGCGGCGGGCCATTTCAAGCCACTGTTCCAGCGCCGGCGCGGCGCGATTTCACCCGTGCCTGTCACCGAGCGCGAGCAGGCCTGATCTCATCCAACCTGGTGGCCGAGCGCCTCCCAAGGACGTGAGACGAGCCCGATGCGCAAGCGCACCATCACCGTCAACGATACGATGCAGAAGAGCTATCGCTATGTGCTCACGGCACCCGCCGGCCGAAGTTTCGATCCCGAATTCAAGCCGGAGTTGACGCCGGCGCAGATGCTCCGGCTCGGTGTGTTCTGCGGCAAGTACATGACCGACTGCCGCCGCGAGTTTCCCAAGAGCTGGTTCGCACGCGCCAAGCTTTCGCCCGACGGACGCGACTGCGCGCTCAACTTCTTCGGCATCAATGCCAGCCAGCCCCTCTCCGAGTGGCGGCGCAAGGGCTGGGTTTACAAGGATGATCCGCGCGGCTGGTTCCAGTGGTACTGCCGCTATTACCTTGGGCGCCGCTTGCCCGAGGAGGATCGTCGCCAAATCAAACGCTGGAAGGCGATCCAGCGCCACGTCAAACAGGTGCAGAAGAATTGCGAGCCGGGCGACCTGCTCTGCCGAAGGCGACAGCGGCAAGCGCTGCTGCATTGGGCCTATGACAGCCGCAAAACTTGAGTGCTACATTCCGGCGCAGGCGACCTGCCAACTGAGCCCAGAGGAGCCTTCGATGCGTCTCAGAAATGAAGTACGCGACATGCGGACCGCCTTCGAGGCTCTGACCCTCTACCAGAAATTCGAACAACTTTGCGTCATAGCGCTCACCGCCTTGATCGCGGTCATCGCCGTTTTCGCGCTTTGGCATCTGACGTTGACCGTGGTGCGCGGCGTCGTGAATGACACCTTCGACCCGACGAATTACCAAGTCTTCCAAACCGTCTTCGGCATGATCTTCACCGTCATCATAGCGCTCGAGTTTAAGGCATCGCTGACGGCCTTGGGCGAGCGCCAGATCGGCGTCGTACACGTGCGCGCCGTCCTCTTCATTGCGCTATTGGCTGTGGTGCGCAAGCTGATCATCATCGATGTCGAGCATACCGACGCCATGCACTTGCTCTCGCTGGCCGCGGCAATCTTGGCTTTGGGCTGCGTCTACTGGCTCGTGCGCGACCAGGAGACGCGGCAGCGTGAGCGGGCCCACACCTAGATGCTTCTACTCCGCGGCAACGGGGCGCCCGCGCGGTGCGCGACTGTTCCAACGCTCGCGCACGATGTCGAGCACGGCCACGGCAAGGCCCGCCGCAAGCACCTGCCAGCCCGGCCTGATGCCGGCGTCGAAATCGAACGCAGTCTCGAGCACGCGCAGCGGCGACACATGAAAGGCGATGCCGATGCCGACCGCCTCCCCGATGAACGTCAATGCGGATACCGCCACGCTCAACCCGATCAGGCTCAGCGTGGGCAGTTCACGCGTGTCCTGCCACCAGGCGAGCAAACGATAACCGATCAGCCAGGCAAACAAACCCGCCGCGAAGGTCGGCACCGTCACGTCGGCCTTGGTCTGCTGGAAATAATGGATGAGCGCGAGCAGCGCGATCACATAGACCAACTGATGCAGCCGGCGCCAGCGCAGCGCGCCGAGCTTGCGCACCATGCCGTCGGTCGAGGTCGCGGCCAGCACGGCCAAGCCAAGCCAGGCGATGCCGCCGATGATGAGATAGACGCGATGTGTGATCTCGTGCGCGACTTTGATCAGGTCGTAGCTCTGGTCGGAGACGTAAAGCAGAAGGTGCGCGGCGATGTAGCAGAAAGCGCCGACGCCGAGCATGCGCCGCACATCGATCAGGCTGCCGTAGCGCGCGATGCGACGGAACGGCGTCACCGCCAGCGTCACGCCGAGGAATACAAGCGCCCAGAATCCGGCACGATGGATCAAGTCGTTGAGCGGACGCGCGCCATGCACGATCGCGCCGACGTCATACAGTGCTTTGCCAAGCGGCAAGAGCAGCACGATCAAAGTCATGACGCGCAAGGGCGACACGCGCCCGCGCCGGTCGCGCCAAAGCTGCCAGCTTGGTGGCGTCATGACCTCTCCTCATTCGCACCGCGGCATGCGTGCAATTTGATAATTGTCCCACGCAAATGAAGTACCGGCGATCGAACGGCGTCATCGTTACACCGCTTGTCGACAGTCCGTTTCGCTCGCATAACGTTCATATCGCAGCGCACAATTTTCCTTCGAGCTCTCAAAGACCGTGCTAGCATTTTCTCTAGTGGCCGATTCGTCACAACTGATCACAAGGTTGGACGTACTTGGCAGCGGTGCCGGAACTAAACCGGCTCCAGGAAATTTGGGAGAAGGAGGAGCAGGGAAAACGTAGAAACGCCACGCCGGGGGGTTTTGATGGAGACCAACCGATGCCGCGCGCTCTGGCACGTACGTTACTCGTGCTTGTTACGTCCCTGTTCAGTTTTTCCGCTTTAGCTCACGATAGTTGGATCAGTCGAGGCACTTATCGCAATCCCGCCGGCGAATGGTGCTGCGGTGCGGAGGATTGCGGCATAGTTTCGCCAAATGCGGTGAAGGCCGGGCAAGGCGGCTACTCGTTGCGCGGCGACGTCACGTACGGCGTCGGCGTCACCGGCAATGAGGCGGACGGCCCAACGCGTCACGAAAACGTCAACGAGACGGTGCCCTACAGCCAGTCGTTGCCGTCGCCGGACGGAGCCTACTGGCGCTGCAAGCGGCCGGATGGGTCGCCGCGCTGCTTCTTCGCTCCGAAGCCGGGAAGCTGATCGCTCTCGCAGTCAGGCTTTGAAGACACGGCGCGATTTGTTCTGCGCGTAGCTATACGCGCGGCGGAGGACGGCCGCCGCTGTCCTTCGACGGTACCTTCACGAGCGCTTCGCCATCGAGTACGACTTCGCCCTCGACGGTGCAGTGACAGGCGAGCCGAGCGCGGCGTTTTTCCGGGATCAGTTCTGTGACCGTGACGTTGACGTAGACGGTGTCGCCGATCTTGACCGGCGCGCGGAAGTTCAGCGTCTGCGAGATATAGACGGCCCCCGGCCCCGGGAGTCGGGTGCCGAGCACGGCCGAGATCAGGCTGGCGGTATAAAGACCGTGCGCGATACGCGTTCCGAACGGCGTCTTGGCCGCGAAATGCTCCGACAAATGGATCGGATTGCGGTCGCCGGTGACCTCGGCGAAGCCAACCACATCGACTGAATTGATGGTCTTCTTGAGCGTCTCGGTCATACCGACCGAGAGGTCCTCAAAGAACAGCATTTGCAGCGGTAGGATCATGACGTCGCGCCCCCCGGTCCGGCGATCATGCCGGACCTACGCTGTGTGACCTAGATCATACTCGATCTGCGGGGAGAGGCATTTATTGCGGCCCAGGACGTGTCGCCTTTCCAATCCAGGGTCGTGTCATGATTTTAATCCGCATCGCAATCTGCATGTTCGCCCTTGCCCTCCTCGGCCTGGCGGTCTCGCTCAGCACGGCGGAGAGCGGACAAGACTATGCCATTGACGCCACCGTTCTCACGACGCGCTGACCCGGCGAGCGACGGCCGATTGGAGACTCTCAGCTTGCCGGGTCGAGGCCTTTGGTTTTGAGCAAGGCCTCGGCGGCCGGCTCCGAGAACATCTTGATCAGCGCCTGCGCAGCTTCTTTATGTTGCGGTGTGGCGCTGAGCCCCGCGGCATAGGTCGTCGTACTCTGGATTTCCTTCGGCAGCGGACCGACGAGCGTCACACCTTTCACCGGAAGGATCTCGCTGATCTGGTGGACGCCAAGCTCGGCCTCGCCGTTCGCGATAAGCTCGGCGACATAGCCGCCCTTCTTCAGCTTCGCCTTCGGGCGGACCTGATCGGCGATACCGAGTCGCTCCAGGAGCTTATCGACATAGATGCCGCTCGAGCCGCCGCTGGCCGGATCGATATAGGCGACCGACTTGGCCGCGAGCAGCGTTCGCTTGAAGGCTTCGACCGTGCTGATGTCGGGTTTGGGCGCGCCTTCCTTCACCACCACGCCGACGCCGACACTGGCGATATTGACGCGACTGCTGTGTGCAATCTTGCCCGCAGCCGCGAGATCGTCGATCGCCTTTGGCGTGATCACCGCGACGTCGAAGGCTTCGCCGCCTTCGATGCGCTTCTGCAAACCGCCGGCGGTGTCGTTATCGAGGATCACCTTATTGCCGGTTTCCTTCTCGTAGGTGGGCACCAGCGCCAGCATCACCTGCTTGAACGCGCCGGCGGTGAGCACTTTCACCTCGGCAGCGCCCGCCTGTGGCATCCAACCAAGTCCCAGACAGGCGGCAATCATCGCGGCGCGGTGTAAACGTCGTGTCATCTCTGTTCTCCTGCTGCGGCGGCAATCTACACGATCTGACGTTTTGGGGAACCGGCTCCGCATTATCGCACCGCGCTCCCGCAACTCTTGGGCGCTGCGCCCGTTAACAGATGAGGCTTCGGGGGCATCACACCAGGAGACAAATGCATGCAGGCTTCGGGCAAAAAGGTGCTCATTCTCGCTACTCACGGATTCGAACAAGCAGAACTGGAAGTGCCGCGCGACAAGCTGAAGGCGGCAGGCGCAAGCGTCGACGTCGTTTCGCCAGAGAAAGGCCAGATCAAAGGCTGGAACGTCAAAGATTGGGGCACACCGGTGAAGGTCGACAAGAGCCTCGATGACGTGAAAGCCGACGACTACGATGCCATCGTTCTTCCCGGTGGCCAGATCAATCCGGACCTGCTGCGCGTCAATCCCAAGGCGATCAAGCTGATCAAGGATTTCTACAACCAAAAGAAGGTTGTAGCAGCGATTTGCCATGCCCCCTGGCTGCTGATCGAAGCCGGCATCATGAAGGGCCACAAGGCCACTTCCTTCAAGTCGATCAAGACCGACGTGATCAATGCAGGCGGCGCATGGGAAGATTCGGCCGTCGTCACCGACAAGGGTCTGATCACCTCGCGGAATCCAGGTGATTTGGACGCGTTCTCGGCCAAGATCGTCGAAGAAATGGCCGAAGGGCGCCATTCTCAGCGTAGCGCGGCCTGATTCCTTCGCACGTGCGAGATGAAAACCGGCGAGTGGCGGCCTCTCAAACCCGCCACTCGTCGTTAATGCTGCATTACCTATTTGTTGTCAGTGACTTAAGGTATGCATTTTTCGCCTAGCTGCAGCGCAGCAAAGTTTATTTTCAACAAGCCGCAAATGCTTATGTTCCTGCCAACACGTTGATTTACCGGCGTTTGGCCGGAGCTGAGGAAAGAGAACACTATGCTTGCCGCCATTGTCCGTCTCATTCGCGACTGGAAACGCTACAACCGGAGCCTGACGGAGCTCAATCGGTTGGGCGACCGCGAACTGTCCGACATCGGCATCAGCCGCTCGGACATTCCGCGCGTGGCCTGGGCCGCTGCCCACGCTCGCTAAGACACTACCGTTCAATTTAGTCGAACCCGCCCGCGCCTGTCGTGGGCGGTTTCGTTTGTGGGCTATTCGATGAGCCAGCGCTCCAGCGGCATCACTTCCGGCGCCTGGCCGTAACCCCGAGTCCAGGAATCGACCGCCCATTTCACGCCGCTGCCCGTTTCGATAAGCACCGCGGTGGTGTGGAACGGGCGGCCGTCGATCATGAGGCCGCGCGACTGAGGCACCTCGACTTGGTGATAGCGCAGCAGCTTCAGCTCCTCGAGGAGCAGCAAAAGGCTGGTGGTGTTGCGGCTGGCGTCGATGCAATCGAACTGGCTGCGGTTGAACATGTATTTTGTGCCGGCCGCCGCGACATGATTTTCCGTGCCGGCCGCGGGGCCAATGCGGCGGTCGAACCACGCGCCCGCCGCGGCAGTCGCGCGCCGCTCGGCCGCCGCCGAGGCCTTGCCAGGCGCAAGCAGCTTCGCGAGCATGGCGTGGTCATCGGCGGTGAGATCCACCTCGGTGCGGTATTTGCAGCCGAAGCCGTGGCAGATGAAAACAATCTCGGACGTCGGCGGCGACAGTGAATAGGGGCCATAGGTCGCCGCGGCGACGGCCGCAGGATCGGCATGCGCCGGAACCGATAGCGCCAGAAATCCCGCGGCAGCAAACCAGGTCCGCATTTCGCGAACTCGTCTGCAATCATTGCTGTCGCCGCCCCAACCGCCTAATTATACCCCAATGACCGTTACCGAAAAACAATCCGTCCACATCGTCGGAGGCGGCCTTGCCGGCTCCGAAGCCGCCTGGCAGCTCGCGCAGAGCGGTATCCCCGTGGTGCTGCATGAGATGCGCCCCGCTCGCGCGACCGCCGCGCACAAGACCGACGGGTACGCCGAGCTGGTCTGCTCGAACTCGTTTCGCTCGGACGATAAGGAGCACAACGCCGTCGGCCTGCTGCACGAGGAGATGCGGCGGCTCGGCTCGCTGATCATGCGCGCCGGAGACGCCAACCAGGTGCCGGCGGGCGGGGCGCTGGCGGTGGACCGCGACGGCTTTTCCGCCGCGGTGTCGGCAACGCTCGCCTCGCATCCGCTGATCACGCTGGAGCGCGGCGAAGTGGCCGTGCCACCGGAGGACTGGGACAGCGTCATCATCGCGACCGGCCCCCTCACCTCGCCCGATCTCGCCAACGCTATCGCAGTGCGCACCGGCGAGCAGTCGCTCGCCTTCTTCGACGCCATCGCGCCGATCGTGCATCGCGAGTCGATCGATATGGGCCAGGCCTGGTTCCAGTCGCGCTACGACAAGGCGGGGCCCGGCGGCACCGGCGCCGACTACATCAACTGCCCGCTCACGCGCGAGCAATACGACGCGTTCGTCGAGGCGCTCATCACCGGCGACAAGACCGAGTTCAAAGAGTGGGAAGCGGCGACGCCTTACTTCGATGG
>DATDMA010000297.1:0-7119 GCA_036519015.1 Pseudolabrys sp.
CGGGACGCGCCGCCGTGCCCCGGGACCCGTCAGTTCGACGTAACTCCCGTTTCTTTGATCACCCGCGCATATTTGCTGCTTTCGCGCTGCACGAACTGCCTGAAGTCGGCCACCGACGTCGGCGTGACCAAGGCGCCGGCCGCTTCGAGATTCGCCTTAACGTCGGACTGGGCAAGAACGGCGTTGATCTCCGTGTTCAGCCGATCGACGATCGCCTGCGGTGTGCCGCGCGGAGCGAAGATTCCGGCCCACAGGGTGAAATCATACTCTTTGATACCCGTGATCTCCGCGACCGTCGGCACATCGGGCGCCGCGGGCGAGCGTTGCGCCGAAGACAAGGCCAGCATTTTCAAGTTGCCGCCTTTCACGTGGGGGGCGGCCGCCGGGAAGCCCGGAAAATAGAAATCGACGTGATTGCCGATAACATCATTGAGCGCCGGTCCGGCGCCTTTGTAGGGCACATGGTTCAGGTTGCTGTCGAATGTCAGTTTCAAGAGCTCGCCGGCAAAATGGCCCGGCGTGCCGGTCCCGGCCGAGGCGAAGCTCAACTTCGGCTTCGCTTTTAGCGCCGCCAAGAATTCCTGCATGGTCGAATACGGCGCCTTGGCCGGCACCACGAGAGCGAGCGGCACGACGGCGGCGAGCGCGACCGGCACGAGGTCCTTGTCCGGATCGTAGCTCAGTCCTTTGAGCCAATGCTGGTTGATCGCGACTTCCGCGGTCTGCCCGACCAGCAGCGTATAGCCGTCGGGCGCGGCGCTGGTCACCGCATGGGCGCCGATCGCGCCACTGGCACCGGCGCGGTTCTCGACCACCACCGACTGCCCGAGCGCCTTCGCAAGCCTGTCGGAGATTGAACGGGCGACGATGTCGCCGGTCCCGCCCGGCGAATAGGCGACGATCAGTTGCAGGCCGCGGCTTGGATAGGCCTGGCCCCAGCCCGGCCGCGCCATGGAAATCGTCGCGGCCGCGAGCGCGCCTACCCCGAGTGAACGCCTCGTCCACATGGTATCTTCCTCCCTGTTGATAGGCGCCGCGTTGGCCGCGGCTTTCCTTTTGTCATTTGGCGAATTCGTATAGCTGCGCCGGATTATCCGACATGATGCGCTCGGCGAGTTCAGCCGAGCCGACCGCGCCCGTGAAGCCGTCGACGACGGCCGGGTAGCGGAGCTTACGATAGGGCGCGATCAGGGCGCCACCCGCGTGTGCGTCATGTGGCGGCGTATGCGGCCAGTCGCTTCCCCAGACACAACGATCCGCTGCCACGGAAAGAATGGCCGCGAGCCACGCCGGGTCCGGCCGCGTCGCCAGCGCATCGTCGCTGACGCGATAAGGCGCCGACAGCTTCATCCACACATGCGGCATGCGCAGCAGATCGATGAGCGCCCTCCCCTCGGCCTGCGCCGGCGTGAACCCCGCATAGAGTCCGTAATGATCGATAACGACCGGCACTTTCGCTGCCGCCAGCAGGGCCGCATTTTCGGCGACCATCGCAAGCGGCGCGATCACTTCAACATGCCAATCCAACGCACGAGCCTGAGCCTCGGTCGTCTTGAAACGCGCATCGAGCGGCACCGCCTCGCCGAGCGGGCTGTAGAGATTGATTCGCATCCCGCGCACGCCGCGCCGGTGCAAACCGGCAAGCGTCTCGCGAGGCGTCGCCTGATCGAGAACGGCGACTCCGCGGCCCCGGCCCGCAAGACGATCCAGGGTTTCCAGCAGCACGGAATTGTCGGTGCCGTAGAAACTCGGCTGCACGATCACGAAACGCCGGACACCTCGCGTCGCGGCCGCACGCTCGAGGTCGTCGAGACTCGCGATATCGGCAAGATACGTTCTGTCGGCGACCTGCGGATAGTGGCCCGCGGGCCCGACGACATGCACATGGCTGTCGCAGCGGATGCTCACGCGGCCACCAGGCGTGACGCCAACGCCTCTCCGGTTTCGCGGGTGCCGAGTTTGCCGCCGATGTCGGCCGTCGTTTCTTTGGCGGCGACCGCGGCCTCGACGCTCCGCTCAATCGCCGCCGCCGCAGTCTCGAACTGGCTCGCCTTTCGGCGGCGTCCATGCCAGGCGAGTAGCATTCCGGCCGACAGGATGAGCGAGAGCGGATTGGCGACGTTCTTCCCGGCGATGTCGGGTGCCGAGCCATGCGCGGCCTGGGCCATCGCATGATCAGCGCCGGCATTGAGCGAGGCGGCAAGGCCCAGGCTGCCCGACAATTCGGCCGTCAGATCGGATAGGATGTCGCCAAACATGTTCGTGGTGACGATTACATCGAAACGCTGCGGATTGCGGACCACGTGCGCCATCATGGCGTCCACGATCATCTCGTCGAGCGCGATATCCGGAAACTCGCGTGCGACCTTGTTGCATTCCTCGATGAAGATTCCGTCCGTCACCTTGAGAACATTCGCCTTATGCACCATGGTCACGTGCTTGCGCCGCCCTTGCGCCAGTTCAAATGCCGCGCGGGCGATGCGCTCGCAGCATGAACGCGTGATCCGACGCAGCGATATCGCCACGTCCTTGGTCAGCAGCACCTCGCCGCTGCCCTGCTCCATGTTGCGGTCCGCGTAAAAGCCTTCGGTGTTCTCGCGCGCAACGACGAGATCGAATTCGCCGCAGCGAAGCGGAAAGCCGGCATAGGTGCGCGCCGGCCGAATATTGGCGAACAAATCGAGGCTTTTGCGCAGCGTCATCGACGGATTGATTTCGCCGCGCGAGGGATCCTTGAATTCATAGGTCGCCGTCGGACCGAGCACGATGCCGTCGGCCTTGCGAGCCTTCTCGACGATATCGGGATGGATGGTGTGGCTGCGCGCGCGCAAGCCCGCGTGGCCAACGGGTTCCTCATCGAACTGGATGCCAAGACTGAAACGATCCGACGCGGCTCGCAGAACTGCAAGAGTCGCGGCGGTAATTTCGGGGCCGATGCCGTCACCGGCCAGAACAATCAAATTCATTGGGGCTTCAGGTCCTTAGGGCGGGCAACCATTCTCCTCAATTCTCGCCCAAAGAAAAAGGGCCGCCTTGCGGGCGGCCCTTTCGATGTCGTGGAGATCGGCCCTTGGCCTACTCGGCCGCCGGCAGCGCCGGAGCCGCCGCCGCCTCGGCGGCAGCCGCCGACTTCGCCGCGTCCTTCTCCCGCTCTTCCAGGATGAGGGCGTCGCGCTTGGTGGCAACCTCACGCAACTGGTTCATCATGGCGCCGGTACCGGCCGGGATCAGGCGGCCGACAATGACGTTCTCCTTGAGGCCGTCGAGCGTGTCCGCCTTGCCGTTGACGGCGGCTTCGGTGAGCACGCGGGTGGTCTCCTGGAACGAGGCCGCCGAGATGAACGACCGCGTCTGCAGGCTCGCCTTGGTGATGCCCAGCAGCACCGGATGTCCGGACGCCGGCTTCTTGCCTTCTTCGGCCGCCCGCTCGTTGATCTCGTCCATCTCGCTGCGATCGATCTGCTCGCTTTGCAGCAACTCGGTCTCGCCGGCGTCGTCGATCTCGACCTTCTGCAGCATCTGGCGAACGATCACCTCGATGTGCTTGTCGTTGATCATAACGCCCTGGAGCCGGTAGACCTCCTGGATCTCGTTCACCAGGTAGGCCGCCAGTTCCTCGACGCCCTTGATGGCGAGGATGTCGTGCGGAGCGGGATTGCCCTCGACGATATAGTCACCCTTCTCGATGACGTCGCCATCCTGAAGGTGGATGTGCTTGCCCTTTGGGATCAGGTACTCGCGAGTCTCCTCGCTCTTGTCGGTCGGCTCGATGCTGATGCGGCGCTTGTTTTTGTAGTCCTTGCCGAACCGCACCGTGCCGCCGATCTCGGCGATGATCGCCGCGTCCTTCGGCTTGCGCGCCTCGAACAGCTCCGCCACCCGCGGCAGACCGCCGGTGATGTCGCGCGTCTTGGCGCTTTCCGTCGGGATACGCGCAATGACGTCGCCCGCCTTCACCTGCCCGCCTGGGTCGACCGAGATAACGGCGTCGACGGCGAGCAGATAGCGCGCCTCACCGCCGCGGGCGAGCTTGAGGATCTTGCCATCCTTGCCCTTGATGATGATGGCCGGACGCAGGTCCTGCTGGTTGCGGGACGAGCCCGTGCGCCAGTCGATGACCACGCGCTTGGCGATGCCGGTCGACTCGTCGAGCTGCTCGGACATCGACAGGCCATCGACCATGTCCTCGAACTCGATCGAGCCTTCGACCTCGGTCAGCATCGGCCGGGTGTAGGGATCCCACTCGGCGATACGCTGGCCACGCTTGATCATGTCGTCTTCGTCGATGCGCATGCGCGCACCGTAGGGGATGCGGTGATGCGCGCGCTCGGTCCCGTCGGGATCGACCACCGCCACCACCATGTTGCGTACCATCGCCACCACCTCGTTTTCCGAGTTCTTGGCGATGTTCTTGTTCTTGATCTTGATCTTGCCGTCGAAGTTCGACTCGATGAACGACTGCTCCGAAATCTGCGCCGCGCCACCGATGTGGAACGTGCGCATGGTGAGCTGGGTGCCCGGCTCGCCGATCGACTGAGCGGCGATGACGCCGACCGCCTCACCCATGTTCACCGGCGTGCCGCGGGCGAGATCGCGCCCGTAGCAGGCGCCGCAGACGCCGATTTTCGACTCGCAGGTCAGCACCGAGCGGATGCGCAGTTCCTGCACGCCCGCCTGGGTGATCTGATCGACTTCCTGCTCCTGCAACAGCGTGCCGCCCTTGACGACGATCCGCTCGCCTGTCGGGTCCTTCACGTCTTCGGCCGTGGTGCGGCCAAGGATGCGCATGCCGAGCGACGCCACCACGGTGCCGGCGTCGATGATCGCCCGCACCTTGATGCCGGCGGTCGTACCGCAGTCCGGCTGGGTGATGATGCAGTCCTGCGCCACGTCGACCAGACGCCGCGTCAGGTAGCCCGAGTTCGCGGTCTTCAAGGCGGTGTCGGCGAGACCCTTACGGGCGCCGTGCGTCGAGTTGAAGTACTCGAGCACCGACAGGCCTTCCTTGAAGTTCGAGATGATCGGGCTCTCGATGATCTCGCCCGACGGCTTGGCCATGAGGCCGCGCATGCCCGCGAGCTGACGCATCTGCGCCGGCGAACCGCGCGCTCCGGAGTGCGCCATCATGTAGATCGAGTTGACCTGCATGTCGCGACCCTTGTCGTCCTTCTTCACGGACGAGATTTCCTTCATCATCGCTTCGGCGATCGCGTCGGTGGACTTCGACCAGGCGTCGACGACCTTGTTGTACTTCTCACCCTGGGTGATGAGGCCGTCGTTGTACTGTTGCTCGAATTCCTTGGCGAGATCGCGCGTGGTGTCGACGATCTTCCACTTCGACGCCGGCACGACCATGTCGTCCTTGCCGAACGAGATGCCGGCCTTGAACGCATGATAGAAGCCGAGCGCCATGATGCGATCGCAGAAGATCACCGTCTCCTTCTGACCGCAGTGGCGGTAGACCTGATCGATCATCCCGGAGATTTCGCGCTTCGTCATCAGCTTGTTGACGATGTCGAACGGCGCCTTGACGCTGCGCGGCAGTACGTTGCCGAGCACGACGCGGCCCGGCGTGGTGTCGTACCACTTCCGGAACATATTGCCGTTCTCGTCGACGCCTTCCCACCGAGACCTGATCTTGGTGTGCAGCGTGATGACCTTCTCGTTCAGCGCATGGTCAATAGCGGACATGTCGCCGAACGCCTTGCCCTCGCCCGGCATGCCCTCGCGCATCAGCGAGAGGTAGTAGAGGCCGAGCACGATGTCCTGCGACGGCACGATGATCGGCAGGCCGTTCGCCGGGTGCAGGATGTTGTTGGTCGACATCATCAGCACGCGCGCCTCGAGCTGGGCTTCCAGCGACAGCGGCACGTGCACGGCCATCTGGTCGCCGTCGAAGTCGGCGTTGAAGGCGGCGCAGACGAGCGGATGCAGCTGGATAGCCTTGCCCTCGATCAGCACCGGCTCGAAAGCCTGGATGCCGAGGCGGTGCAAGGTCGGCGCGCGGTTCAAGAGCACCGGATGTTCGCGGATCACCTCATCGAGGATATCCCAAACCTCCGGCTTCTCCTTCTCGACCAGCTTCTTGGCCTGCTTCACCGTGGTGGAGAGGCCCTTCGCGTCCAGCCGCGAATAGATGAACGGCTTGAACAGCTCGAGCGCCATCTTCTTCGGCAGGCCGCACTGGTGCAGCTTGAGTTCGGGACCGACCACGATCACCGAACGGCCGGAATAGTCGACGCGCTTGCCGAGCAGGTTCTGGCGGAACCGGCCCTGCTTGCCCTTGAGCATGTCGGCGAGCGACTTCAGCGGACGCTTGTTGGCGCCGGTGATGACACGGCCGCGGCGGCCGTTGTCGAACAGCGCATCGACCGCTTCCTGAAGCATGCGCTTCTCGTTGCGGATGATGATGTCCGGCGCGCGCAGCTCGATCAGCCGCTTCAGACGGTTGTTGCGGTTGATGACGCGGCGATAGAGATCGTTCAGATCGGACGTGGCAAAGCGGCCGCCGTCGAGCGGCACCAGCGGCCGCAGGTCGGGCGGGATCACCGGAACGACGGTCAGGATCATCCACTCCGGCTTGTTGCCGGAGGCGATGAAGGCCTCGATCAGCTTCAGCCGCTTGGCGATCTTCTTCTTCTTGATGTCGCTGTCGGTCTCGCCCATCTCGACCCGCAGCTCGCTCTGCATCCGGTCGAGGTCGAGGCCCTTGAGCATCTCGCGGATCGCTTCCGCGCCGATCGTGGCGGTGAAGCTGTCCTGGCCATATTCGTCCTGCGCCTTGAGGTACTCGTCCTCGGACAGCAGCTGACGGTCCTTGAGCGGGGTGAGACCCGGCTCGAGGACGACGTAGTATTCGAAGTACAGGATGCGCTCGAGATCCTTGAGCGTCATGTCGAGCAGCAGACCAATGCGGCTCGGCAGCGACTTCAGGAACCAGATGTGCGCCACCGGCGCCGCGAGCTCGATATGGCCCATGCGCTCGCGCCGCACGCGCGACAGCGTGACCTCGACCGAGCACTTCTCGCAGATGATGCCCTTGTACTTCATGCGCTTGTACTTGCCGCACAAGCACTCGTAATCCTTGATCGGCCCGAAGATGCGTGCGCAGAACAGGCC
>DATDMA010000298.1:0-7092 GCA_036519015.1 Pseudolabrys sp.
GGATGAGATTGATCTTGGCAGGAATGCCCTTGAGCAGGCGCACCAGCGCCTTCGCATCCTCGATCGAGTCGTTGATACCCTTGAGCATCACGTACTCGCAGGTGATGCGCTTGGCGTTGGATCCGCCGGGATAGTTGCGGCACGCTTCAAGCAGTTCGCGGATCGGATATTTGCGGTTGAGCGGCACCAGTTCGTTGCGGAGCTCGTCGCGCACCGCGTGCAGCGAGATCGCCAGCATGCAGCCGATCTCGGCGCCGGCGCGTTCGATGTTCGGCACCACGCCGGAAGTCGAGAGTGTGATGCGCCGCCGAGAGATGGCGAGGCCGTCGCCGTCGGCGACGATGAGCAGCGCATCGCGCACGGGCTCGAAATTATAGAGCGGCTCGCCCATGCCCATCATGACGATGTTGGTGATGCAGCGATTGCCGGTCGGGATGACGCCGTCGGTCGGGCGTGTGCCGCCGGGCCAGTCGCCGAGACGATCGCGCGCGGCCATCACCTGGCCGACGATCTCACCGGCGGTGAGATTGCGCACCAGACGCTGCGTGCCTGTGTGGCAGAACGAGCAGGTGAGCGTGCAGCCGACCTGGCTCGACACGCACAACGTGCCGCGCTCGGTGTCGGGGATGTAGACGCACTCGACGTCGTGCGGCAGGCCACTGTCCGGATCGCCGGGCAGCCGCAACAGCCATTTGCGGGTGCCGTCGACCGAGACCTGCTCGGCGACGACCTCGGGACGGTCGAGCGTGAAGTGCTCGGCGAGCACAGCGCGCAGGTCCTTCGATACGCTGGTCATCGCGTCGAACGATGTGAAGCCTCGAAAGTAGATCCAATGCCAGAGCTGCTGCGCCCGCATCTTGCGCTGGCGTTCCGGCACGCCAACGGTGCCGAGCGCCTCGCCGAGCTCGGCGCGCGACAGGCCGATCAGCGACGGCTTCGTCGGCGCGACATAGCGCGCGAGCGGCGTCTTCTCGATGAAGGCGGCGTTCGTAGGCGTATCGTTATGGGCCGCAGTGAGTGTCATCAATCACAACTTAGCATAATGTGTGTACGAGGTGCCGCCGCTTGCGCGCTTTCCCTCTCCGTTGGGGGAGAGGGAAACAAGCAGCGTCGCCGTGCCTCACTACTTAGGAAGCGAGCGCCCTACTTGCACTCCTCGGCGACCTTGTCGAGGGCCTGGCCGATGCCCTTGAGCGAGTAGGTATCGGTGGACTTGGTGCCGCGGCCCGATTCGCTCTTCACCACCAGGTCGGAACCCTTGCGCATGGCTTCCACCATCTGCGTCTCTTCGGCAGCGTTCTTCACCCAGGCACCGTCGTTCTGGGTGTAGAGCACGTAATTCGCGGAGCCGATGGCGGCGGATGCGTCATGGCCGGACTTCTGCGGGAAGCCGACGATCACCGACACTTCGTTCTTCACCTTCTCGGCCGGACGCGTCGACACGAAGGCGTAGGACGGATCGCGCGGCCGGCCGGAAGGCTCGGTGGTCGCTGCGGTCGGCTTGGAGAGCGCGAAGCACACCTTCTTGCCCTCAGGCGTCGCTCGATAAGCGCCCCAGTCCCCAAACTGGCCGAGCAGCACGGCCTGGGAGGTGGGATCGGGCTTGGCGGTCGGCTTCTTGTTGTTTTGCGCCGAAGCAGTGGTGGTGGCGAGGCAGGTGGACACCGCCAGCATGGCAAAGGCGGCACGGAACAAATATGGGAAGGTCATCGGCCCTACCGGTCAAGCGTGACGACGGTTCGCAAACCGCCCTGAAAGCTGCGGGATATTAGCCCATTATGGACAAATATCGGCAAGGTGAAGGCGACCAAGGGTCGCTCCCCCGCGACACTATCCGCCGAAAGTTAACAGGGGCTCGCCCGGCGGCAACCGCCTTACATGTTACAAAACAGTAATCCCACCTTGTCCCATGCTTTATACGGTCCCGCAATGAAAGCCCTGCTCTGTACCTGCTACGGCACGCCCGACGATCTCGTCCTCGCCGACATCGAGGATCCAGTGCCGGGACCCGGCGAAGCGGTGGTGCGCATCCACGCCGCGGCGCTCAACTTCTTCGATACGCTGATCATCGCTGGAAAATACCAGACCAAGCCGGCGATGCCGTTCTCGCCTGCGGCGGAATTCGCCGGCGTCATCGAGCGGCTGGGCGACGGCGTGACCGATCTCAAGGTCGGCGACCGGGTGCTGGGGTATTCGCGCTACGGTGCGGCGCGCGAGCGCATCGCGCTGCCCGCCATCAAGCTGATCAAGATGCCGGACGGGCTCGATTTCGATCGCGCCGCCGGCCTGTGCGTGACCTACGGCACCACGCTGCACGCGCTGAAAGACCGCGCGAAGCTGAAACCCGGCGAGACGCTGGCGGTGCTTGGCGCCTCCGGCGGAGTGGGGCTCGCGGCGGTCGAGCTCGGCAAGCTGATGGGCGCGCGCGTGATCGCCTGCGCGTCGTCGGCGGAGAAGATCGCCTTCGCGAAGAAGCACGGCGCCGACGAGGGCATCGATTACGCGAGCGAGGACTTGAAGGAAGCGCTGCGCCGCGTCACGCAGGGCAAGGGCGCCGACGTGATCTACGATCCCGTGGGCGGCCCCTATGCGGAGCCGGCGTTACGTTCGATCGCCTGGGAGGGCCGATTCCTCGTGATTGGCTTCGCCGCCGGCGAGATCCCGAAGCTGCCGCTCAATCTGGTGCTGCTGAAAGGCTGCGATGTGCTGGGCGTTTACTGGGGCTCATTCGTCGAGCGCAATCCGGCCGGCCACCGCACCAATACCGAGCAACTGCTCGCCTGGACGGCGGAGGGCAAGCTGTCGTCGCATGTGCACGCGGTCTATCCGCTCGCCGAAGCGCCGGCTGCGCTGAAGGCGATCGCTACGCGTCAGGTGATGGGCAAGGTGATTTTGCGGCCGTAGGTCGGCTGGAGGCGTTAGCGCCGCGCGACGATGCGGTGGATGGTCTTGCTTGACGAGGCGCTGACGACTTCTTCGTCGAGCAGAATTGTCGTGTTGCGTAATTCATCGCGCACGAGATCGGCGGGAAATGCCGAATAAAGTCGCTCGCTTTTGTCGCGTTGGTCGGCATCCCTCATCACACGCCAGCTCAGATAGAGGATACCGCGCGGCTTGAGAATTTCGATCAGCCGCCGCACCGACGGCCCAATGTCCGACAGCGGCAGATGCATGATCACCGTCTCGCTCAGCACGTTGTCGAAGGTGCCCGAAGCAATGCCCGTAAGCTCCGGCAACGCCGCAAACTCGAAACGGCCATCGGGATAGCGATGGCGGGCTTCAACGAGTAGACCTTGCGACACGTCGTATCCGATCGCCGGATAGCCGTTGGCGGCGAGCCAGGCGACTTCCCGACCACTGCCGCAGCCGATATCGGCGGTTATGCCCTTGGTGAAGAAGCGGTTCACCAGAGCATGCAGGTCCGCAGGCGGCGGCTGCTCGTGCCAGTCATTGGCGAAGTCTGCGGCGGCGGTGTCGTAGGCGGAGAGTGTCGCGCGGTCCATGTGCGCGTCTTAACTCACGCGCGCGCTGAATTCACCATCTCGTCCAACTTGTCCTTCGCCGCCTCTCGATGCTCGGGACGGATGTGGCTGGAGACGAGCTTGATCGCGGTGGCGAGCACCGCGGCGTCATCTGTGAAGCCGAGCACCGGCAGCACGTCGGGAATGACGTCGACGGGCAGCACGAAATAGGCGAGCGCGCCGACGAGCGCGGCTTTCACCGGAAGCGGCGTCTCGCGGTCGAAGGCGCAGTAATAGGCGGCGAGCAGGTCTTCCGCAAAAGGCAGACGTGCGGCGATCCCGCGCAGCTTGCGCCAGAAGTCGCGGCGAAGGTCGGCGTTGTCGTTACCGGCCCCCTCACCTCGCCAGAAGGTGCGTGCGAATGCCATGAAAAGGATGTGGGAAACGGCGGGCTTGCTTGCAAGCCTCACCCCGGAGCGCGGGCGCATGGCCCTCGCATTAGGTTCCCCGGCCTATTACGTTTGAGGCGAGGCGTCCGGTCCTATGAGGGTCCCATGTCCTGGTCATTGAACATCGGCAAAGTGGCGGGCACCGTCGTGCGCGTTCACATCACCTTCCTACTGTTTCTCGCCTGGATCTTCGCGGCCAGCTACACCACCGGCGGCGCCGCCACGGCCTGGAACACCCTCCTGTTCGTGGTGCTGCTGTTTCTCTGTGTGTTGCTGCACGAGTTCGGCCACATCTTCACCGCGCGTGCCTTCGGCGTGCCGACGCCGTTTGTGACGCTGCTGCCGATCGGCGGCGTGGCGCAGCTCGAGCGCATCCCGGAAGAGCCGTGGGAGGAATTCCTCATCGCGATCGCGGGTCCGCTGGTGAACGTCGCCATCACCATCCTGCTCGTCGTTGTCGCCGGCGCACAACTCAGCCCGAGCACCGCGGGCGCGGTGGACAATGCGCAGATCGCCATGGTCGATCGCCTCGCCTCGGTGAACCTGTTCCTGGCGCTGTTCAACCTGATCCCGGCCTTCCCGATGGATGGCGGACGCGTGTTGCGCGCGGCGCTCGCCAGCAAGTTCGGCTATGTGCGCGCGACCGAACTCGCCGCCTCGATCGGCCAGGTCGTCGCCTTCGGGCTCGGTTTCATCGGCTTGCTGTACAATCCGATCCTCATCTTCATCGCCATCTTCGTCTATCTCGCGGCGTCGTCGGAGGCGCACATGGTGGCGCTGCGCTCGGTGTCGCGCGGCGTGCCGGTGAGCTCGGCGATGATGACGCAGTTCGCGACGCTGTCGCCGGAGGCGCAGATCGAGGAAGCGGTGCAGACGCTGCTGCAAACAAGCCAGGGCGAATTCCCAGTGGTCGATGGCGCCGGCAAGCCGGTCGGCGTGCTCGACCGCGCCAATCTAATCCGCGCCATCAAGCAACTCGGACCCGATGCGCGCGTCGCCGACGCGATGAACACCGACATGCCGAGCGTGAGCCATCGCGCGACGTTGGAGCAGACGTTCAAGCTGTTACAGATGAAGCAGGCGCCCGCGGTCGCGGTCGTCGATACCACCGGCAAGCTGGTGGGGCTGGTCACCAACGAAACCATCGCCGAGATGATGATGCTGCAGCGAGCCTTGCCCAAGGGCGCGCAGATCGGCCCCTGGAGCCGCCCGGCGGGCGTGTAGTTGCCCTTCCCCGCGAAGCGGTGGGGAGGGGGAAAAGAAGCCCTGTTGTTCCACGGTCACCGAGACGTCACACGGTCGTCGACTGGCTGTAAGCGCCGGCGCACATTGTCATGACTCCAATTCGCAAAACGGAGGCAGACATGGGCGGACGCATCATCACCCCGACACGCCGGCGGTTTCTGGCGACGACCGCGGCAACAGCCGCTTTCACCGCGGCGGGCGGCATCGCCAAGCCCTTCATCAGCCGCGCCAATGACCGGCCGGTGATCACGCACGGCGTACAGTCCGGTGACGTCGCAAGCGATTCGGGGATGATCTGGGCGCGCGCCGACCGCCCCTCGCGCATGCTGGTCGACGTGGCGACCACCGAGAGCTTCAAGGACGCACGCCCGGCCGCCTCGGTCGATGCGCTGCCGGAAAGCGACTTCACCGCCAAGTTGCTGCTCGACGGCCTGCCGTCCGGACAAGACATCTTCTATCGCGTGCGCTTCCAGGACCTCGCCTCGCCGACGATCATCGGCGAACCGCAGGTCGGCCGCTTCCGCACCGCCCCGGCCGATCGCCGCTCCATCAGCTTCGTCTGGTCGGGCGACACCGTCGGCCAGGGCTGGGGCATCGATGAATCGCGCGGCGGCATGCGCACCTACGCGACCATGCTGAAGAACCGCCCGGATTTCTTCATCCATAGCGGCGACAACATTTACGCCGACGGCCCGATCAAAGCCGAACAGAAGATGCCGAACGGCGAGATCTGGAAGAACATCGTCACCGAGGACAAATCGAAGCCGGCGGAGACGCTCGCCGAATTCCGCGGCGCCTACAAATACAACATGCTCGATAAGAACTTCCGCGCCATGTACGCGGAAGTGCCGGTCTTCTCGCAGTGGGACGACCACGAGGTGTTCAACAACTGGTGGCCGGGCGAGCCGATGACGCGCGCCGAGCTCGTCGCCAAGAAATACGTCGAGAAGAACGACCTCATCATCGCCGCGCGCGCGAGCCGCGCCTTCCACGAATACATGCCGATGCGCGAGACGATCGCCGAGCCGGGGCGCGTCTACCGCAAGCTCTCCTATGGGCCGATGCTCGACGTGTTCATGCTCGACATGCGCAGCTATCGCGGCCCGAACGGCGAAGACAAGGAAGAGACCTATGGCCCGCCGGCTTATTTCCTTGGGCTCCAGCAGCTCGCCTGGCTCAAGCGCGAACTGGTGAATTCACGTGCGACCTGGAAGGTGATCGCCGCCGACATGCCGCTCAGCCTGCTGGTGGTCTACGACACCGTCCGCAATTGGGGCGTCGAGGCGGTGGCGCAGGGCGACGACGGCGCGCCGCGCGGGCGCGAACTGGAGATCGCCGACCTCCTCTCGTTCATCAAACATGCCGGCGTGAAGAACACCGTCTGGATCACCGCCGACGTGCACTACACGGCGGCGCATTACTATGATCCGAACAAAGCGGCGTTCCAGGACTTCGAGCCGTTCTGGGAGTTCGTCTCCGGCCCGATCCATGCCGGCACCTTCGGGCCGAACCAGCTCGACAAGACCTTCGGGCCGCAGCTCGTCTACATCAAGGCACCGAGCAAGGAGCAGGGCCAGAACCTGCCGCCGAGCGACGAGTTCCAGTTCTTCGGCCATATCGGCATCGACGGCGCCAGCCAGCAGATGACCGTGACGCTGAAGGACGTGGACGACCGCTCTTTGTGGGCCAAGACGCTCGATCCCCTGTTTGGGTGAGGACTGTTCTCCCCTCCCCCGCGAGCGCAGCGCGCAGTGGGGAGGGGTTGGGCGATGGGGGCCTTTTGGCTGCCAAAGAGCCCCCACCCGGTTCAGCGTCGCTATCGCGACACTTAACCACCTCCCGACGCTTACGCGGGGGAGGGTGAAGGCCAGTTGCTTATTGCCTTTTCGCCACTATATTGCGCCGCAATAGTGGATGCGTCGCGGGCCCCCGAAAAA
>DATDMA010000299.1:0-7031 GCA_036519015.1 Pseudolabrys sp.
CCGCGCGACACATAAGGATGCGCCGCGCTCGCACTCAGGCGCGCGTCGACGGCGATCTCTTCGGATGCTTTGCGCACGACAACATCGTTGGCGATGACCAATCCCGCTTCGATCGCGGCCTGAGCCTTGGCACGACTCTCGAACAAGCCGCGCTCGACCAACAGACGATCGGCACGTTGGCGCGTTGGCATGCTCTCACGATCCATCACGGGAACAAGTTTCCATGCACGATTGTTATCGCCAACAGTGCAACACAAATCAAATCGCTTAAGTCGGCTGGGAGGCGAACATGGCACGGAAGTATTCGAAGAGTGCTTCGAATGACGTCGGGCGCGCGATGCGCAAGCGCAAGAAGGGCACGCTCAAGAGCGGCCGCAGCGGCCGTAAGGTGAAGAGCAAGAAGCAGGCGATCGCCATCGGCCTGTCGGAAGCGCGCAAGAAAGGCAAGAAGGTGCCGAAGCGGAAGACGGGGCGGAAGAAGCGGACGTAAGCGGCGGTCTTATCTTATCGCGGGCGCAGCGCGACTCTGCTGATCCGCTCGTCCGCACAAAAGAAATGCCCGGCATAAAGCCGGGCATGACAGATGACGATTGAGAAAAGGCCCTAAGCCAGCTTCACGGTCTCAGAGCCGACGTCCTTGCCGAGCGCCTCGAACACCTTGGTGACGATGCCCTTGGTGTCGAGACCGGCGGTGGCATACATCGCGGCCGGAGAATCCTGATCGAGGAATTCGTCGGGCAGCACCATGCAGCGGACGCGCAGTCCGCTTTCCAGCACGCCGTGCTCGGCCAGCGCCTGCAGCACGAAAGAGCCGAAGCCGCCGATCGAGCCTTCCTCGATGGTGACCAGCACTTCGTGCTCGCGTGCGAGCCGCAAGATCAAGTCGATGTCGAGCGGCTTGGCGAAGCGCGCGTCGGCCACCGTTGTCGAGAGGCCTAGCCCCGCCAACTCATCAGCTGCTTTCAGGCACTCGCCAAGGCGACCGCCGAAGGAGAGCAGCGCCACCTTGTGGCCTTCGCGCAGCACGCGTCCCTTGCCGATTTCGAGCGGCGTGCCTTCCGTCGGCATCGGCACGCCGAGGCCTTCGCCGCGCGGATAGCGCAAGGCGGAAGGGCCGTCATCGTACGCCACCTGCGTGGCCACCATGTGCATCAAGTCCGCCTCGTCGGCCGCGCCCATGAGCACGAAGCCGGGCAGGCAGCCGAGAAATGCGACGTCGAAAGCGCCGGCATGCGTCGGGCCATCGGCGCCAACCAGACCGGCGCGGTCGATGGCGAAGCGCACAGGCAGGCGCTGGATGGCGATGTCGTGCACCACTTGGTCGTAAGCGCGCTGCAGGAAGGTCGAATAGATGGTCGCGAAAGGCTTGAAGCCTTCCGCCGCCAGCCCGCCGGCAAAGGTCACCGCATGCTGCTCGGCGATACCGACATCGAAGGTCCGCTTGGGAAACTCTTTCTGGAACAGATCGAGCCCGGTCCCGGACGGCATCGCCGCGGTGATGGCGACGACCTTGTCGTCCTTGCGCGCCGCTTTGATCAGCGCGTCGGCGAATACCTTGGTGTACTGCGGCGCGGTCGACTTCGATTTCGCCTGCGCACCCGTGGCCACGTCGAACTTGACCACGCCGTGATATTTGTCGGCCGAGTTCTCTGCCGGGGCGTAGCCTTTGCCCTTCTGTGTGACCACGTGCACCAGGATCGGGCCATTCTCGGCGTCGCGCACATTGCGCAAGATCGGCAGCAGGTGCTCGAGATTGTGGCCGTCGATCGGCCCGACATAATAGAAGCCGAGCTCCTCAAACAGCGTGCCGCCGGTGACGAAGCCGCGCGCGAATTCCTCGGCGCGCGCCGCGCGCTCCTCGAAGAATTTCGGCAGGTGATGCGCGATCTGTTTGCCCATGTCGCGCAGGGTCCGATAGGTCTTGCCGGAGATCAGCCGCGCCAGGTAGGCGGACATGGCGCCGACCGGCGGAGCGATCGACATGTCGTTGTCGTTGAGGATGACGATCAGCCGCGAATTCAGGTAGCCGGCATTGTTCATCGCCTCATAGGCCATGCCGGCCGACATGGCGCCGTCACCGATCACCGCGACGACGTTGAAGTCCTTGCCGTCGAGGTCACGCGCCACGGCCATGCCGAGGCCGGCGGAGATCGAGGTCGAGGAATGCGCTGCGCCGAAGGGATCGTATTCGCTCTCGGCGCGCTTGGTGAAACCGGAAAGGCCGCCGCCCTGGCGCAGCGTTCGGATACGGTCGCGCCGGCCGGTCAGGATCTTGTGCGGATAGGCCTGGTGGCCGACGTCCCAGATCAGTTTGTCGTCGGGGGTGTCGAACACGGCATGCAGCGCCACGGTCAGTTCGACGACGCCCAGGCCTGCGCCGAGATGGCCACCAGTCCTGGCCACAGCGTCGATGGTCTCGGTGCGTAGCTCATCGGCGAGTTGCTTGAGTTGCTCGATCGACAGGTTCTTGAGGTCAATCGGCAGGTTCACTCGGTCGAGCAGCGGCGTTTTGGAAATCTCAGGCACGAACAAACTCCGAACAATCTTGGATCGCAACAGTAGCCTTTGGCCGGCCCCATTCGGTGGGGGAACCGAGAGCCTTACACCAGATAGGTCTTGTCCGGCAATTCAGCGACCCGCCGCGCCGATCAATTCCGGCTTTCTTTCGTGCATGGCGGCGATGACATCGGCGGGGCGGTCGGCCCGCGTGGGCAGGTCGAAAGGCCCGCAGCATATCAAGTAGTAGTCATATGCCGCCCCCAGCCGCTCATTCGCGAGCAAAAACTGGAAATGCGCCCGGAAAAACCGCCAACGGCGGCGACCGAAGTTCCCTGGAGCCCAAAGGTCGCGGAAGCTGATGGAGATGACCTTCGGATTGTGCCGATCCGGCCCTAGTTTGATGCCGTGGCCGGCGACAGGGTCGAACGGCCAGAAATTCATGATGTCGTGGCGGGACTGGTAGTCGATCCAGTCGATGTCGGGCGCCAGCGCCAGCCGCCGCAGCCGGTCGCGGAACCACTGCGCCTTGGGGTGGAACCCGACGACCGGCAGGTTGGCGCCGATGGTCAGCAGCCGCACAGGCCTCCCATGCCGGCCGAGCGCCGGATCGAGCGCCAGCGCGCGGTCGAGCACATCAACCGCCAGAAACGAGCCAGAGCTGTGCCCGACGATGATGATCTCGTCGGCGTCGCTGTTGCGCACGGCGTCGACGACGTAGCCGGCGAAGGTCTCCATCCGCTCCTCCCAGTCCGGCCGCTGTCTGTGGGCGAACTGGTGGCTGGAGATGATGTCGTCACAGAGATAGAGCAGATAAGTGTGCCGTTCGGTGCGGCGGAGCAATGCGACGTAGGCGGCAAAGCCCGCGACGATGCCAATACCGGTGGCGATGTAGTGCGGCACGCCGAGCGCGCCGAGCAGCGACGTCGCCGCAAGGCCGGCAACGGCGCCGAGCAGCAGCCACACCGTCATCAGCACGGCCGGATAAAGTATGAATAGGCCGAAGCGCCAATGCGCGCGCAGGATGCGGTAGATCACGCCGCTCGTCAGTATCAGCGCGATCGTGCGGTACATGTGCACGACTTTCCACCACCGCGCGCGGGCGAAATCGTTGCGGATGATGTCTTCCCAGCGCAGGAACATGGTGCGCGTCGCCACCTCCCAGCCATCGCCGGCCGTCGTGTAATCCCAGCTGGTGATGAAGCGCTCGGGATCGTTCTCAGCGCGCCCGACTTTGCCGGTCAGGCCGTACAGATCGCAGGCGCGGCGATATTCCTGCCGGAACATCCGATAGTACTGGGCCAAACCGCGCGGGTCGTAGCCCTGGACGTAGATGATGAGTCGACGGCGAATCTCCACGATTTGCTGTCAATCGACGTCGAGCGGTTCGCTGCCGGACGGCTTGCCGGAAGCGTCGAGGGTGATCTTCTCCACGCGCGCCTCTGCCTGGCGCAGCAACTCCTCGCAGCGCGCCTTCAGCGTCTCGCCGCGCTCATAGATGGCGACCGACTCCTCCAGAGGAACCTTGCCTTCCTCCAGCCGCTTGACGATCGACTCGAGCTCCTCGATCGCCCGCTCGAAGGGCATCTTCTTGACGTCGGTATTGTTGATTTCGGCCATATCCGCTTTCCGGCGAGACTTCTTGAACCCCTATCTTATGTCGGCAGCAAGGTGGGATGATAGGGCGGGTTATCCACCGCGCCGCCGGGCCTTGGTCCAGTTTCGGTGCGCCAAAGCCAGCGTCGTGCCGCGCGGCAATAGCCGCGGCAGCAGCGTCAGGATGCGGTTCGGGCCGCCTGGCACCACCACGCGGTGGCCGTCCATCAAGCCTTCGTAGCCCTCGCGCGCCACCCGCTCGGCCGTGCGGGACAGGTATGCGGGGAAGTAGTCATGCGGCACGCCGGCCTGCTCGAAGAACGCGGTGGCGACCGGTCCCGGGCAGAGCGCGCAGACGCGCACGCCGTCCGCCTTGAGCTCGCCGTGCAGCGCCTCGGTGAACGAGACCACATAGGCCTTGGTCGCGTGATAGACCGCCATGCCTGGGCCGGGCATGAAGCCGGCGATCGAGGCGACATTGAGGATGCCGCCGCGGTGGCGCGTGACGCTGTCGATAAAGCGCAGCGACAGGTCGGTGAGCGCGCGGGTGTTGAGGTCGATCATATCGAGCTGGCGCTCGGCGCTTAGCCGGGTCGCCGCGCCGAGCAGGCCGAAGCCGGCGTTATTGACCACATAAGCGGGCTCGCGCCCGGCGCCAGTGAGATCATCGGCCAATTGCGTCCGGCCTTCCGCCGTCGACACGTCGCCGGCGATCACATGCGGCCGCGGATGGCCTGATGTCGCGATCTCGTCGGCCAGCGCGGTGAGTGGCGCCTCGCGCCGTGCCGTCAGCACCAGCCGATGGCCGTGCTGCGCGAAGATGCGCGCGAGCGCCGCGCCGATGCCGGCGGACGCGCCGGTGATTAAACATACGGGTTCAACGGGTGACATCGGGAGATGAATGCTCGACAATCGGCAAGAATGCAACGAGGGGGATTTCAAGGCTTGACCGACCTCACAGACAAGATCGTGCTGGTGACCGGGGCTGCCGGCGCCATCGGTGCCGCCGTCGTCACCGCCGTCCGCGCCGCCGGCGGCACCGCCGTTGCCACCGATGTGGCCGAGCGTACCGCCGATACCGCGCTCGACGTCACCTCCGAAGCCGATTGGCAGGGTGTGACAGACGAGATCGGCGAAACCTATGGCCGCCTCGACGGGCTGGTGAATGCCGCCGGCATCGCCGTGCTGGGCTCGGTCGAGAAACTCGACTTCGCCACCTGGCGCCGCGTGCTCGCCGTCAACCTCGACGGCGCCTTCCTCGGCTGCAAATACGCATTCCCCCTGCTGCGCAAGCGCGGCGGTTCGATCGTCAACCTGTCGTCGGTCTCGGGCCTGGTCGGCGGCTACAATCTCGCCGCCTACAACGCGTCGAAGGGCGGGCTGTCGCTGCTGACGAAGTCCGTCGCGCTCAATGGCGCGCGCTACAGCCCGCCGGTGCGCTGCAACGCCGTGTGCCCGGCCTTCCTCGAAGGGCCGATGGTGGAGTCCATCGCGCAAGGCTCACGCCGCCCGGACGCCGTGCATCAGAAGCTCAAGAACGACATTCCGCTCGGCCGCTTGGGCAAGCCGGCCGAGGTCGCCGAGTTGTGCGTCTTCCTGTTGTCCGATGCCGCCGCCTTCATCACCGGCGCGGATATGCCGATCGATGGGGGTCTGACGGCGAGGTGATACTCGTCATTCCGGGGCGCGGGCGAAGCCCGCGAACCCGGAATCCATAGCCACCACCGCTTCTGTTGAATGAACGCCATGCCACAGCAGCCGCTACTGCGGCGTATGGATTCCGGGTTCGCTCGCTGTGCGAGCGCCCCGGAATGACAGCTACCCCCGCATCAGCGCGGTGACGTGCGCCGCGGCCGAACGCGCGAGGCCCTGCAGGTCGTAGCCGCCTTCGAGCATCGACACGATGCGCCCATTGGCGCTGGTGTCGGCGATCTCCATCAGCTTCTGCGTCACCCAGGTATAATCCGCCTCGACCAGATTGAGATTGGCGAGCGGATCGCGCGTATGCGCATCGAAGCCGGCCGAGATCACCAGCAGATCCGGCTTGAACTCGCGCAGCCGCGGCAGGATCGACGCCTCGAACGCCTGGCGGAACGCGTCGCCGCCATCGCCCGCGCGCAACGGCGCATTGACGATGTTGTTGAACTCGCCGCGCTCATTCACCGCGCCGGTGCCGGGATAAAGCGGCATCTCGTGCGTCGAGCAATACATCACGCTTCTGTCCGACCAGAAGATGTCTTGCGAGCCGTTGCCGTGATGCACGTCGAAATCGACAATGGCCACGCGCTCGGCGCCGTGTTTCTTCTGCGCATAACGTGCCGCGATCGCCGCGCTGTTGAACAGGCAGAAGCCCATCGGTCGCGCCGTCTCGGCATGATGCCCGGGCGGGCGCACCGCGACGAAAGCGTTCCGCGCCTTGCCGGTCATCACTTCATCCACCGCCAGCACGCCGCCGCCGACCGCACGCAGCACCGCCTCGAAGCTGCCGGGCGACATCGAGGTGTCGGCATCGAGCCGCACCATCCCCTCGGAGGGCGAGGCGTTGCGGATCTCCTCGACGTAATCCATCGGATGGCACAGCGCGACGATCTCGGCCTCCGCCATCGGCGCCTGCTCGCGCGCCAGCGTCTGGAAGGTCTCGGCCTCGAGCGCCCGCTCGACCGCGCGCAGGCGGTCGGGCCGCTCCGGATGCCCCGAGGGCGTGAGGTGGTCGAGACAGGCGGGGTGTGAAATGAGGAGTGTGGACATTTTATTTATCTAACGCTGCTGGTGGGGTGACGCAATTGTATCTGTCGTCCCCGCGAAGGCGGGGACCCATACGCCGTGCCCGCTCGATAGTGCACGGCGTATGGGTCCCGGGTCTCGCAAGTGCTCGCCCGGGACGACAGCTACGATGTCTTCGCCTTCAAACTCACACCCTCCGGCGGCGTCGCATCGTC
>DATDMA010000300.1:0-2164 GCA_036519015.1 Pseudolabrys sp.
CTTAAGGCCGGCATTGCAGCTGGGCGAGAGCGGGACACCACCACCTCGAACCGTCATCGCGAACCCCGTAGCCGCCTGCTGCTCGCGCCCATATTCTAGGCCGAACTTCCCTCTATCGAAATCTATAAAGCCTTGGACTTGATGAAGTTCCCGGAAAATGGCCGGTAAAATGTAGCCATGTAAATGATAAAATTCTTGTTGATTATGCGGTGTTGTGTCGTTATATTGTAGCCATGTATATCGAATCGGTCCCGAACCGGAATTCGCCGCCCGCCATCCTGCTGCGCGAGAGCTTTCGCGACGGCGCCAAGATCAAAAAACGCACCATTGCCAATCTGTCGGATTGGCCGGCCGAACTCGTCGAGGGGCTGCGCACGCTGCTCAAGGGCGGCACCGCGACGCCGGCCGACCGGGAGAGCATCATCGTGCGGCGGGCCTTGCCGCACGGTCATGTCGCCGCTGTGCTCGGCACGCTACGCACGATCGGGCTTGATCGCATTCTCGGTCCGGCCGGCAACCGGCCGCGCGATCTCGTCATTGCGATGATCGTGGCGCGGCTGATCGCGCCGGCCTCCAAGCTCGCCACCGCCCGCATGCTCGATCCGGCGACCGCCGCCTCGAGCCTCGGCGCCGTTCTTGGTCTCGGCGCCGTCGATGAGGACGAACTCTACGCCGCCATCGACTGGCTCGGCGAGCGCCAGGGCGCGATCGAGCAGGCGCTTGCCCGCAAGCATCTGCGCGACGGCACGCTGGTGCTCTACGACGTGTCGTCGAGCTACCTGGAGGGGCGCTGCTGCGAACTCGCCCGGCTCGGTTACAATCGCGACGGCAAGAAGGGCAAGCTGCAGATCGTCTACGGCCTGATGTGTGCGCCAGACGGCTGCCCGGTGGCGATCGAAGTGTTCGAGGGCGATACCGGCGACCCGGCGACCCTTGCGGCGCAGATCGACAAGATCAAGGCGCGCTTCGCCCTCAAGCATGTGGTGCTGGTCGGCGACCGCGGCATGATTACGCAAACGCGCATCGACGAAGACATCGCGCCGGCCGGCCTCGACTGGATCACGGCGCTGCGCGCCCCGGCCATCCGCGCGCTGGTCGAGGCCGGCGAATTGCAGCTGTCGCTGTTCGACCGGCGCGACATGGCGGCGATCACCTCGCCCGATTATCCGGGCGAGCGGCTCATCGTCTGCCGCAACGGCGAACTCGCCGCCGAGCGCCGCCGCAAGCGTCTCGACCTGTTGGCCGCGACCGAACGCGATCTCGCCGTCATCGCCGCCGCCGTCGCGCGCGCCAGGCAGCCGCTGCGCGGCAAAGACCAGATTGGCCTCAAGGTCGGCGCCGTCGTCAACCGCTACAAGATGGCCAAGCACTTCGAACTCGACATCGGCGAGGCGACCTTTGCGTTCCGCCGCAAGACCGATGCCATCGCGGCCGAGGCGGCGCTTGACGGCTTCTACGTGGTGCGCACCAACTTGCCCAAACGGGTTCTCGGCGATGCCGCAACCGTCGGCGCCTACAAGTCGCTTGCCCAGGTCGAGCAGGCGTTCCGCTCGCTCAAGACCGTCGACATCCATCTGCGGCCGATCTTCCACTGGACCGCGCCGCGGGTGCGCGGCCACGTCCTGCTATGCATGCTCGCCTATCATGTCGAGCATCACATGCGCGCGCGGCTCGCCCCTATGCTCTACGATGAGACCGATCACGAGGCCGCTGCCGCCAAGCGCGCCAGCATCGTCGCCAAGGCCGAGCGCTCCGACGCCGCCAACCGCAAGCAGACCACCGGACGCACCGCGGACGGTCTGCCGGTGCACAGCTTCCAAACCCTCCTCGCCGACCTCGCCACCTATTGCCGCATCCAGGCCACCACCGCCCTCAACGAGAAATACCTCTTCACCCTTCACACCAGGCCAACCCCGATCCAGCAACGCGCCTTCGAACTTCTCGGTATCAACCCGGATCGTACCCAGTAACTGCCCCCGCGCTCGCGACAAACAAACGCGAGTTCAGTGGGTTATCGATTCCGCAAGAAGGAAGTTCGGACTAGGCATTAGGCGTTTTTAACGAATTCGACTGCCTGCTCTCTGGGCCGGTTGCGTATCTGGCAGCCCGCCGTCTTGGCGAAAGCATGGCAAACGGCGCGTGCATTTTCGTCGGGCTCCCCCGG
>DATDMA010000301.1:0-18418 GCA_036519015.1 Pseudolabrys sp.
CGTCTCATCGAGCGCGCCCGCGAGCCGGTCGAGCGCTTGGTCACGCGTCGCGCCGTGCGCGATGACTTTGGCGATCATGGGATCGTAGAACGGCGTCACGGTGTCGCCGGCCTGCACGCCGCTGTCGATGCGCAGGCCCTCGCCTTCGGGAAACCGCAGCGCGACCAGCGTCCCGGTCGAGGGCAGGAAGCCGCGCTCGGGATCCTCGGCATAGAGCCGCGCCTCCACGGCGTGGCCGTCGAGCCGCACCTGATCCTGCGTCAGCGGCAGAAACTCACCCTCAGCGATACGGAACTGCCATTCGACCAAGTCGAGGCCGGTCACGGCCTCGGTCACCGGATGCTCCACTTGAAGGCGCGTGTTCATCTCCATGAACCAGAAGCCGCTTTCCTTCAGACCGCCCGCGCCGTCGGCGATGAACTCCACCGTGCCGGCGCCGACATAGCCGGCGGCCTTCGCCGCCGCGACCGCCGCCGCCCCCATCACCGAACGCAAACTTGCGCTCATGCCGGGGGCCGGAGCCTCCTCGATCACCTTCTGGTGCCGCCGCTGCAAGGAGCAGTCCCGCTCGTTGAGATGGATGGCGTTGCCGTGGCCGTCGGCGAAAACCTGCAGCTCGATGTGACGCGGCGCGCTGACATATTTCTCGATCAGCACGCGCGCCTCACCGAAGGCGGCCTTGGCCTCGCGCTGCGCGCCTTCCAGCGCGGCGTCGAAATCGGCATGGCGCTCGACCCGGCGCATGCCCTTGCCGCCGCCTCCGGCAACCGCCTTGATCAGCACCGGATAGCCGATCTCGTAGGCCTTCTGTTTGAGGAATTTCGGCTCCTGCCGGTCGCCGTGATAGCCCGGCACGACGGGCACACCCGCCTGCTCCATCAAGACCTTAGCGCGGTCCTTTAAACCCATGGCTCGGATCGCGCCCGGCGGTGGGCCGACAAAGGCGACGCCGACCGCGCGGCAGGCTTCGGCGAAGTCGGCATTCTCCGAAAGAAAGCCGTAACCGGGGTGAATGCAGTCGGCTCGCGCGGCTTTAGCGGCGGCGATGAGCGTGTCGATCGACAAATAGCTCTGCGCCGCCGGCGAAGGGCCTATTCGCTGTGCTTCGTCCGCCATCCGCACATGCAGCGCATGCGCGTCGGCATCCGAATAGACCGCAATGGTGCGCAGGCCGAGGCGCCTGGCGGTGCGGATGATGCGGCAGGCGATCTCGCCGCGGTTGGCGATGAGGACGGAGGTGAACATCAGGCGGGCCCGGCTTCGGTCAGAAGGCGATACTAGCGCGCCGGAGGCTCCAGCGACTGGGGTGCTTGAGGTGCCTGTGGACGTCTCGGCGGCAGCCGAACCGGCTGAGCCGCTGCTTCGCCGGACGCGGCGGGCTGCGCCGCTTGCGCCTGCTCTCCCTTAGGCCGCGCCGGCTCGGGGTTCATAATGCTCACCGGCGGGATCGACGCGGACGACGGGAAATCCCATTTCGGATCGACCGGCTTGCCCAACATGGGGCCCGGTTCGCCAGCGGCGGCAACCGCGGCCGGCGGCGGCAGAGCGCCAGGCGGCACGGACGCCGACGGCGCCGGCACCGCGGGCGCGGGTGTGGCCGGCTTGCCCCAATTGGCCGCGTAGCGGTCGACGTAAGTCTCGAAGGCATGCACCTTCATGTTGGCCTTGAGCACGCCGCTGTCGTTCACCCAGGCGAAGGCCGGGCAGCGTTCGAGCGTGCAGCCATCGCCGGTCGAGAGCACATGGGCGGCGACGCCATAGCGGTCGAGTTCGATCGCGCGCCGCGCCGGCGCGAATACTTCAGCGATCCCGCCATCGCCCTGCTGCGCCAGCGCATAGGCGTCGCGCAGCAGCGCCAGCCGCGCGGTGGTGAAGGCGACCGCGGCGGCCGCGGTCTGCGCGTCGGCGAACAGCAGTTTCTCGCAGGCGGTACCGACCGTCTCGCCCGCCCCGCCGTCGAGACAGCCGAGCGCCGAACCGGGCGCAAGGGCACCCGCCGTCAGCGCCGCGCTGCGCTCGAGCAGCGCGCTCCGCTCCATCGACAGGCTGGTCATCGTCATGCGGTCGAGCAATGCGGTCACCGCGAGCGCGGCGAGAATGATCGCCGCGATCGGCAAGAGCGCGCGGTTGATTGCGGCAGCGCCACCACGCCGCAGCGTCACCACCCCAAGCGCGGCGCACGACGCCACCACCGCGCCAGCTAGTGCGGCGACAACCATCGGCGTCGACAACAGTCCGTTTACCGGCATAGCGCTCCGCGGCTTGGATCGGTCACTGAATCTTCGCCCCCGAGACTTTTACCACATTCGCCCACTTGTCGATGTCCTTGCGCAGATAGGCATCGAACTCTTCCGGGCTTTGTACCAGTGGAATTGCGCCCTGCTTAAGCCAGGCCGCCTTCACATCCGCGCGATTGACCACCTTATTGATCTCGGTGTTGAGGTAGGTGATCACCTCTTTCGGCGTATCTTTCGGCGCCAACACGCCGAGCCAGATGGTCGCCTCATAGCCGGGAACCGTCTCGGCCACGGTCGGTAGATCGGGCGTCAGCGGCGAGCGCGTGAGACCGGTGGTGGCGATGGCGCGCACCTGTCCGCCCTGGGACAGCGCGGTCATCGTGGTCACGGCATCGAACATCATCTGCACAGTGCCGGAAACGACGCTGTTGCGCGCATCGCCCGAGGCCTTGTGCGGCACGTGCACGATGTCGGTGTTGGTCATGGCTTTGAATAGCTCACCGGCCATGTGATAGGGCGTTCCCGGGCCGGACGACGCGTAATTGAGCTTGCCGGGGTCCTTCTTCGCCAGATCGATGAACTCCTGGACGGTCTTGGCCGGCACGGAGGGGTTCACCACCATCAGCAGATCCGCATAGTTGATTGGCGCCACCGCCACGAAATCGCGCATGAGCTGATACGGCTTGTTCGGCAGCAGCGACTCGTTGGTGGTCTGGGTGTTCGACATGATGAGCAGCGTGTAGCCGTCCGGCTTCGACTTCGCGACGTAGTCGGTGCCGATCACAGAGCCGGCGCCAGGACGGTTCTCGATAATGAAGGACTGCTTGGTCTCCTCGGACAGATGCTGCGCCAGTATGCGCGCAAAGACGTCGGCCGAACCACCGGCCCCGAACGGCACGACCAGTTTCACCACCCGGTTCGGGTAGGTCTCTGCCGTCGCCGGCAAGGCCGGCAGGACCAACGACAGGAATGCAATAAGACGTAAAAATGAGCGCATAGGGTCTCCTCGTTCTGGTTTTTTATGCCGCTACGTCAGGCCGATGACTAACGTCACGGCTGTTTTGTTTATTCCGCACCTGAACTCACGGCTGAGTTTACACGCCGCCGGCCGATTTGAAGCCGGGCGCGATGTCGCTTGCCGCCGCGAACGCGCTTTTGGCCTCGATCGAGGTCAAGGCCACCGTGGTCCGCAGATCGATGACGCCGCCGCCGCTGCCGGCCGCCAGCAGCACGGCCGCCATCTGCACATCGTTCGGCACATCGGCGATCGCCATGAAATCATATTCGCCGAAGGTGACGTAGTAGCCGAGCAGACGCCCGCCGACTTTGCCCAAGAGACGCGCGGTCGCTTCGGCGCGGTCCTCCGGCTTGACGATCATGCCCTTGATCGCGTCGCGCGTGTAGCGCCCTTGGGTGATGTAGATCGGCATGCAGACCTCCCTTCGCGGCCAAGGCATAGCCGCAAATGACCCTCGATCCTAGCCGAAGGCGGAGACGAATGCGCGCGAACGGCGTCAGGCCTTGTCGAGCTGGCTTTCCTTGGCCACGCGCTCGAAGGCTTCACCGTTGCTCTTGATCCGGTACTGATAATCGTCGCCTTCGGACGGTAGCAGCTTCACGACGGTGTAGTTCCCGTTCGCGGCGGCGCGCCCGAAGCTCGGCGACGTGTAGTAGACCGTCTCACCGACGCTGTATCTGTGCGCGGGCAACGGTAGCGCGGGCGCCGGCACCGGCGGCGCGGCCGGCTGCATCGGCGGGCTGGCGGTCCGGATCATCTCCGGCGCGGGCTCGGGCGCCACGCTCGGCGACGCGTGTTTCTTCGGTTTTGGCGCAGGCGCAGAGCGCGGGGCCTCGCGTAACGGACGCCGACTCGATGACGCGGACTTTTTTGCTTTGGCGCGCTCGGTCTTGGTGGCTTTCTTGTCTCGTGCCGACGTGGTCTTGGCGGACCGGCCGGCGGTCTTCGCTGAATGTCTGCTCATGCCTTCAATATATCAGCAAATTACCGCTACGTGCGAAGTTTTTTGCGGAAAAATCGCCTATATATCAGTCGGTTAGAAGACTCTTTCGGGGGTTGCGCCGGCCCCTTTGGCCTACCCCGAAAGGTGGGATGGAACCCGCTGCCGGGAACCCGGGACGGAACCGGTACCTTCCCGCGTGCGTTCTGACCGCGGAAAACGAGGAGAACCTCATGCGAGTCCTGTTCGGCATCATTCTTGGCGGTATTCTGACGGTCGGCGGCGCCTACATCTACGATTCCAGTCATGCGCTCTCCGCGGCCAACACTCAGGCGAGCACGGAGCGGCCACTAGTGAACTGGGACGTCGTCGGCACGACATGGGACCGCGTCGCCCACCGCGCCCGCGCCGAATGGGTGCGCGTCGCCGGCTGACGCCGACCAAAGTTCCCTCAGCGCGGCGGCTTAGCGGGACGTTGAGCCGCCGATCCGCTCGCGTTCTCCGACGCGCAGCGCGTTCACGATGTCGCGACGGTCCATGCGCGTGCCGTCGTCGCCTTCGATAAGCAGCGGCACGCGCCCGGTGTCTTCCACATGGCGCGCCCATGACAGGGCTTCATCCAGGGCGTCGAACTGCTTGAACAGCGCCTGCGCCCGGTCGAGCGCGGTGACATCGGGTGAGCCCTTCGGGCCGCTATAGACGCGATAGCCCATGTCCTTACCTCTCTGGCGATCTGGTGTGAGTCCTGAAAACGCGGGAGCCGTAGGCGCGGTTCCTGTTCCGGCCGCCCGTGCGTGCTATCGTCACCTGGTCATCGGAGGAACGACATGCGAGCGGCCTTCTACGAGAGCAACGGGACGGCGCGGGAGGTGCTGCGCGTCGGCGATGTCGACACGCCGCATGCTGCCCCCGGCGAGGTGCGGGTGAAGCTCGCGACCTCCGGCGTCAACCCGTCCGACGTCAAATCGCGCCAAGGCGCGACGCGCAAGATCAACTGGCCGCGCGTCATCCCGCAGAGCGACGGCGCCGGCATCATCGACGACGTCGGCGATGGCGTTGCCAAATCGCGTTTGGGTCAGCGCGTGTGGATCTGGAATGGGCAATGGAAGCGCCCCTTCGGCACCGCCGCCGAGGCCATCGCCGTGCCCGCCGCACAGGCCGTTCCCCTGCCCGACACAGTGAGCTTCGAGGCCGGTGCATGCCTCGGCATCCCCGCCATGACCGCCTATCACGCCGTCGCGCTGAGCGGCGCTTCCAAGGGCGCGACGGTGCTCGTCTCCGGGGGAGCGGGCGCGGTGGGCCAATACGCCATCCAGTTCGCCAAATCCCAAGGCGCAATCGTCATCGCCACAATCTCCTCGCCCGAGAAAGCCGCCGCCGCGCAAGAAGCCGGCGCTGACTACACCATCGACTACAAGCACGAGGATGTCGGCGAGCGGGTGATGCAGTTGACCGACAAGCGCGGCGTCGAATCCGTCATCGAGATGGACCTCGCCGCCAACGCCAAGCTGCTGCCGGGCGTGCTGCGGTCGAAGGGCAGCGTCATCGTCTACGGGACGACGCCGGAGGCGACGATCCCCGCCGCCTTCTGCCTGACGAATTCGATCAGGCTGCAGTTCTTCCTGGTCTACGAGCTCGATGCAACGGAAAGAGGCGCCGCCATCATCGCCATCAGCCGCGCGCTCGCCGCCGGCACGCTGCAGAACCGACTGGCGCAGCCGCTCTATGCGCTCGACGACATCGTCGCCGCGCACGAGGCGGTGGAGCGCGGGACGGTCGGGAATGTGGTGGTGAGGATTTGAGTTTACCGTCATTCCGGGACGGCGCACTCGCGCCGGACCCGGAATCCAGATGCAATCTCCGAAGCTGTTTCTGGATTCCGGGTTCGCGAGCGGAGCTCGCGCCCCGGAATGACAACGCTACGGCGCGACCTCCGCATCCGTGAACCCCGCCGCATCGAGTGCGCGGCGTACTACGCCGGAACGCTTGGCGTCCTCGAGCAGCGCGCTCACGATCGCCAGCGCCGCCGCGCGGCCCTTCGGCACGGCCACGCTGATGCCGGTCTGTTGGAAATTCCCGGCCAGCACGCGCGCGCCCGGCAGCTTCGGCAATAGCCCCGCGAATGAGTCATGCGACAGCGCGAAGGCATCGCCCTGCCCGGTGCGCGCCATCGCGGTCATCTGATCGACGCTCGGCACTTCCTCGACGGACGCCAGCGGGGCCGTGCGGCGGGCGCTGCGCGCGGTCGTGGTGTTGGAGATCGCCACGATGCGCACGCCTGGGCGATTGACCTCGTCGATATTCTGGATCGTCGAGCCCGCCGGCACCAGATACGTGCTGGCGATGAGATAATAGGGCGGCCCGAAATCAACGATCTTCTCTCGCGCCGCATCGCGCGGCATGAAGGCGACATCGCAGACGCCGACTGCCACCGCCTCGGTCACCTGCCCGGAGTTCGGATAGACCTGTAGGTCCAGCGGCAGCTTCAGCGCGGCCGCAAATGCGTTCAGCAGATCGATGGTGACGCCGTGCACCGCGCCTGTGTCGTTCTTGATGGCGAAGAAGGCCGAGGGCGCCGGCGAAGTCACGATGCCGCCGCGCAAAGGTCCGGTGGGTGCGAGTTGCTTGAGATCGTCAGGGCTGGTCATGTGCGGCGTTTAACATAGGGCGCGGCGGCGCGCCACGGGCCGTTAAAACTTCTCCACCCAGGGCCGCAGCTCGAGCTCCTGCGTCCAGGCGCTGCGCGGCTGCCGCAGCACGTGCATGTAGCTTTCAGCAATCGCGTCGGGATCGAGCAGCGAGTCCGGCTGATCCGCCGACATGACGCGGCGCGCGCTGCGGATGCCGCCGTCGATGACGAAGTGCGCCACATGAATGCCGCGCGGCGCGAGCTCGCGCGCCATGCTCTGCGCCAGACCGCGCAATGCGAACTTGCCCATCGCAAAAGGCGCCGACTGCGCATAGCCCTTCACGCTGGCGGATGCACCTGTGAACAGGATCGCGCCGCGCCCTTGCGTCAGCATCCGCCGCGCGGCCGCCTGCGCCACCAGGAAGCCGCCGTAAGCGGTGACGGCGATCGACTTCTCCACCTCAACCGGATCGAGATCGACGAAGGGCCCGCGCGTGCGATAGCTGGCGTTGTAGACGACCACGTCCGGCGTCGCCCCCGCGTCGTCGAGGTCGGCAAACAGTTTGTCTACCTCCTCGCGCCTCGCGGCATCGCAATTATAGGCTTTGGCGCCGGTTGCCTTCACGAACTCGTCGAGCTTGGCGGCCGAGCGCGCCGCGAGCGCGACGCTCATGCCTTCCTTGGCGAACACGCGCGCGAGCGAAGCGGACAGGCCGGAGCCGGCGCCGACGATGAGGGCGGAGGTGTAGGTCATGATGGGGCCACTTGGGTTTAAGGCTTAAACTTTACATCAATGTCGGCACCCTGCCGAACGACGGCCAGAATCTCGAACTGATCCTTCTCCTCTTCGGTCTCGCAGAATGCGTTGAGCGAGAAACGCGCTTCTGCGATTGCCTCCTCAGGAGTCGCGCTGCCAAAGACAGACATGCAATCTCGGCTTCCATCATGGATGTACATGTAGAAGATATCCCAATCGGGACCAGGTCGTTTCACGATTTCTTCGGTCATAGCTCAGTCTAACAAACTCGTTTGGAATGGTGTACCCGACTTAGTCGTCGCGTTGCCGGCTCACATCCTAAACACCCCGAACCGCGTCTCCTCCACCGGCGCATTGAGCGCGGCGGAAAACGCCAGCGCCAGCACGCGGCGGGTTTCGCTCGGCGCGATGATGCCGTCGTCCCATAGCCGCGCGGTCGCGTAATAGGGATTGCCCTCCGTGTCGTATTGCTCGCGGATCGGCTGCTTGAACTCCTCCTCTTCGATCTCGGACCACTTGCCGCCGTCCGCTTCGATGTTGTCGCGCTTCACGGTCGCGAGCACGGAGGCCGCCTGCTCGCCGCCCATCACCGAGATGCGCGCGTTCGGCCAGGTGAACAGAAAACGCGGCCCATAGGCGCGCCCGCACATGCCGTAATTGCCGGCGCCGTAGCTACCGCCGACGATCACCGTGATCTTCGGCACCTGCGCGTTCGCCACCGCCGTCACCATCTTGGCGCCGTCTTTGGCGATGCCGCCCGCCTCGTAGTCGCGGCCGACCATGAAGCCCACGATGTTCTGCAGGAACAGCAGTGGGATGCGCCGCTGGCAGCACAGCTCGATGAAATGCGCGGCCTTCAGCGCGCTCTCGGAAAACAGAATGCCATTATTGCCGAGGATGCCGACCGGCATGCCGTGGAGATGCGCGAAGCCCGTCACAAGCGTCGTGCCGTAGAGCGCCTTGAACTCGTCGAACTCCGACGCATCGACCAGCCGCGCGATCACTTCGCGAACGTCGTATTGCTTCTTCAGGTCGACCGGCACCAGTCCGTCAAGCTCTGCCGTGTCGCGCGCCGGTTCGCGCGGCTTCGCCAGCGCGATGTCGATGGTCTTCTTAATATTGAGCGTGGCAACGATGCGCCGCGCGATGCTCAGCGCATGATGATCGTCCTGCGCATAATGATCGGCGACACCGGACTTGCGCGCATGCACGTCGGCGCCGCCTAGATCCTCGGCGCTGACGATCTCGCCCGTCGCCGCCTTCACCAGCGGCGGACCGCCGAGGAAGATCGTGCCTTGGTTCCTCACGATGACGGTCTCGTCCGACATCGCCGGCACATAGGCGCCGCCCGCCGTGCACGAGCCCATCACCACTGCGATCTGCGGAATGCGCATCGCCGACATCGTCGCCTGATTGTAGAAGATGCGGCCGAAATGCTCGCGGTCGGGAAAGACGTCGGTCTGGTGCGGCAGATTGGCGCCGCCGGAATCGACCAGATAGATGCACGGCAGCCGGTTCTCGCGCGCGATCTCCTGCGCACGCAGGTGCTTCTTCACCGTCATCGGATAGTAAGTGCCGCCTTTGATGGTCGAGTCGTTGCACAGCACCATGCATTCGCGGCCTTC
This sequence comes from Pseudolabrys sp., assembly GCA_036519015.1. Lineage (GTDB taxonomy): Bacteria > Pseudomonadota > Alphaproteobacteria > Rhizobiales > Xanthobacteraceae > Pseudolabrys. Next base: position 9,207 of record DATDMA010000301.1, read on the forward strand.
GATGCGGCCGATGCCGGTGATGAGCCCGGCGCCGTGGATGGCATCATCGTACATGCCGTTGGCCGCGAGCGGCGACAGTTCGAGAAATGGCGTACCGGGATCGATCAGATTCATCACGCGGTCACGCGGCAACAGCTTGCCGCGTCCAACGTGGCGCTCGCGCGCGCGTTGCGGCCCACCCAAGGCTGCTTCTGCGCGGCGCGCCTTAAGCTCCTCGACGAGCGCGCGCATGCGTTCCGCATTACCACGAAACTCAACCGCCGCCGTGTCGATTGACGATGAAAGAATCGCCAATGGCCCCTCCCTTAACAATTGCCGGAGGTTGCCTCGGCGGAACCGGGAACGCAATGGTGCGCGATTCGCCTGCGGCAATTGAATTTGGAACCCCTCATGTGCGCAGGACGTTTGTACCGAGCAGCATATCACCGCTTCGAATGTAAGCGGGATGTGCATGACCAGAGGAGGCACCCGATGAATAAGTCACGATTGCTTGCGACTGTAACTGCATCTCTTTTGCTTGGCGTCGGCGCCGCGTCGGCGCAATCGATAAAGGACCAGGCCCCTGAGCGCGCTCCGGCGGCGCAGCAGCAGGCGCCGGCAGAGAAGGTTGCGCCGTCGATGAAAGCCGGCGAGCGGAAGACACCGGAAACCACCGGTCAGTCGACCAAGGAAACAACGCCTGGCGATCAGAAGGGCCCCGCCACCACCGGCCAGGCGCCGAACAGCGCGACGCCCGACAGCCAGCGTAGCGGCGCGCCGGACAACAAGGCCGACACGCCGAAGCGGTCTGACGAAAAGGGCGGCGCCGGCATGAACCGAACCGAAGACCGCACCGGTCCCGCGCGCTCGAACCAGTCGACCGAGCGCGAACGTTCGAGCACGACCGGCCAGGGCGCGGCGGGCTCCGCCAAGCTCTCGACCGAACAACGTACGAAGATTACGACGGTTATCCGGCAACAGAGGGTGCAGCCGACGAACCTGAACGTGTCGGTGCGGGTCGGGACCCGCATTCCGGACAGCGTGCGCTTCCATCCGCTGCCCGTGCAGGTGATTGACGTTTACCCCGAATGGCGCGGCTACAACTACCTTCTGGTCGGCGACCAGATCGTGGTCATCGATCCCGCCACGCACGAGATCGTCGCCATTCTCGACGCGTAATGGCATGTCACAAATCGTGACGCGGAACGGCCGGGAGTTTCTCCGGCCGTTTTGCCATTTACGCCACAAGAATGCTGAAAATCCCGGCGATCTGCGGGAACTACCGATCCCCACAGGCGTTGATTCCACATCAGCCGCTCAGCAATGCTCGTTGAATACCCCAGGGAGGCCGTGTCTCGCGTATCGGGCATTGTCGAAACAATAACAATAAGGAAGGGCTGACACGAGAAGTACGGCGCGAAGGTGACGCGACGAGAAGCCCCGTGCTGGAGCAATCCGGTGCGGGGTTTCGCTTTTGACGTTTCGCTTTTGACGCAACGCGCGGCGCAGCGCCGCATTGATCACAGCGCAGGAACATCGACGCGCGTTCGCACGTTGACCCGCGACCGCTTCACAAGAACAGCGAGAGGAACAAGAACGATGAACAAGGATCGCATTGAAGGCAGCGTCGAGCAGGCCAAGGGCAAAGTGAAGGAAGTCGCCGGGAAGGCCACCGGTGACGCGAAGCTCGAAACGGAAGGCAAGACGCAGAAGGCCGCCGGCAAGGTGCAGAACACCATCGGCGGCGTGAAGGACGCGGTGAAAGAAGCTGTCGACGACAAGTGACGGCTGGCGGACCCCCGCATTTGACGGAGCGAAAACCCGGCCTTGGGCCGGGTTTTTTGCGCCGGATTTTTGCCATGCAGATTTGCTTGTTCCCTCCCCTCGGGCCGGCGTATTAGGTACGACACCAGCCGGACGTGGAGACAGGATATGAATGCTAGCCTCGATAACTACAAAGACCTCAAGTTGCAGCTCAGCGGCCTCGTGCCGCCGGGCGAGGAATTCAAACGCAACATGCTGTTCGACGTGCTGTACGGCTCGCTGCCACGCGACCCGCAAGCCAAGGTCCAGATCTATAATGCGGAGATAATGCCAGGCGGCTTCACCAACTGGCACCAGCACAATGGGCCGGCTTTCTTCGTCGTGTTGCAAGGCATCTTCGAGGCCCATTTCCAGGAAGGCATTCTGATCAAGGCCAAGGCCGGTGACTGCTATTCCGAGCCGATCGGCAAATTCCATCGCGGCCACAATCCGCATCACGAATTGCCGTATCACTGCATCGGCATCGCGCTGACCTCGCCCGACCGCGACCACGTGACGAATTCGCTCGTCTGTCCGTGGTAAGCGTAAAGCGCAACACACTCCGCGTCATTCCGGGGCGCGGCCGTTAGGCCGCGAGCCCGGAATCCATAACCACCAACGCTGCGGAGTATGGATTCCAGGTTCGGCCTTACAGGCCGCCCCGGAATGACGACAGATAAATCTACGTCTTTGTATCGCGAAGCCTCACATCCGCAATCACCGGCAGATGGTCGGACAGCGCCCGCGCCTCTTTGTCGATGAAGCTGCGCACCAGCGCCTCGCGCGGCCGGCAATAGATCCGGTCGAACCGGAACATCGGAAAACGTGACGGGAAGGTGCGGTCGTGCGTGCGGCCGCCGAGGACGCGCGCGAGCACCGCGCGCACCGAGCCCGGCCAGAACCAATCGTTGAAATCGCCGGCCACCACCGTCGGCCCCTCGCCGGACGCGAGCTTCGTCAGCACGCGCGCCTGGCTGCGCCGCTCGCGGATGCTCAAGCCCAAATGCGTGGCGATCACCGTCAGCGGACCGGCCGGCGTCGTCACCTCGGCGCGGATGGCGCGGCGCGGTTCGCGCTCGGGAAACGAGATGTCGCATATCTCATGTGTATGGAGCGGCCAGCGGCTGATCAGCATCTGCCCATAGTCGCCGTCCTTGCTGGTCAGCGACTTGGCGCCGATGCCGTGGTGCCCGACCGCGCCGGTGAGATACTCGAACGGATCGGCGGCGCCCGCGAGCGCGCGCCGCGAGTCCACTTCCTGCAAGGCAACGATGTCAGGGTCCCAGCGCCGGATCAGCGCCGTCACACGCGCAAGGTCAAAGCGCGGATTGCGCCCGAAGGCGCCGTGGATATTCCAGGTCATGATGCGGACCGTGCCGCTCTCGCCGTCCCTTTCACTCACCGGCCGCCGCTCCAATAGCGTGCGACCAGCGCCTGCACGCCGATCGACAGCGCGACCCAGGCGATGACGGCCACGGCCAGCCAAGCGAAATCGGTCGCGCTCGGCGCAGTGAGAATGCGAGCGAACTGGTGCCCGACCGCCGAGATCATGATCAGCCCAGGCAGCATGCCGAGCAACGTGCCGGCCATGTAGTCGAACACCGGGATCGAGCTCGCGCCGGCGACGAGATTGACCACCGTGAAGGGCGCGATCGGCACCATGCGCAGCGCCGCCATCGTGATCACGCCGCGCTTGGCCGCCTGCCGGCGGATGCGATTGAGTCTGGGCCCGAGAAAGTCGCGCAAGGTGCGTTTGCCGATGGCTGCCCCCACCGCATAGGTCGCGAGCGCGCTCGCCAGTGCGCCGACCGCGGCGTAGGAAAAGCCGAGCCAAGGGCCGAACGTCGCGGCAGTGGCCGCGATCAACACTGTCACCGGGAACATCACGAAGCCGGCCACGATGAAAGTCACAACCACAATAGCCGGGGCCAGCTCATAGCTGGCGATGGAGACGAGAGCCTCGCGCACCGCCTGCGGATTGGCGAAGGGCGCGTACTGCCACGCCAATGCCAGCGTGACGACCAGCAGCCCGGCAACGACGACCTTGGCGAGCGTCGCCACGTGACGCGACGACACTTTGCCGCCGACCATCGAGCCGACGAAGTCCTCCGCGCCGATCGGCTGCTGCGGATCGGCCACGCCCTGGAGCAAGTCGATCATCTCGCCCGCCGTAACCTCGTCGACAATGGGCTCCAGGCTGTGGCCGTTACGGCGCAGCGTGCGCGCCATTTGGATCAGCGAACCCCCGGCCGCATCGAGCGCCTGCGCCACCTCCTCCACCGTTACCCCGCAATGGTCGCCGATGAGCCCGTTGCGCAGCGCCGTTATGCTCTGCCGGTCCGCATCCTTGCTTGCGACAATGACGAGGTCGCATTCGGTGTCAGTGCCCATCGACCGGTTGTTAAGATTGGCGGAGCCGACGCGCAGGATCGTGTCGTCGACGATCATCACCTTGGCATGCACCATCACGGCGCTGTTGCGCCCTCCGTCAGTCACGCGCGGATAGGTCAGATGCACGCGCTCGCCGCCCGCTTCGCGCAGGATCGCGCCAAAGCGGATCCGCCCCGAATGCATGCTGTGCGCCTCGAGCCAGGATTCATGCGCATCCGGCGAGACGATCAGCACCTCCAGCGCCGGACACGCACGCAGCCGCTCCGCGATGCGCCGGGCGACGGCCGGCGCTGTCAGGAACTGGTTCTCGATATAGATCGTCCGTTCAGCCGCATCGATGGAGTCCAGGAACAGCCGCTCGACCTCGCGCACCTGTTGCTGCTCTTCGTAGTGCGGCTGGGTCCGGGCGATGCCGACATCGACATCGGTAAAATGCGGCACGACATCCTCCGGCCAGGGATCGCTATCCACACCCGCAGGTGGCAAATCCTCGCACGCGGCACAGGACCAGCGGCCGCGCACCAGATCGCCGAGCGCCTGCGCCGCCGCGCCGTCTACCATCATCTGCACATCGTGAAAGGGACGGTACGGCCGGCCGCTCGTGTCCACCCGATGCGGCTCGTCGAGGCGATGGTCGCTCGTGTCCCAGCGCCGCACGGTGATGTCGAGCCCGCCGCTGAAGGCCAGCGCGTCGTCGATCACCACCACCTTCTGATGCTGCGACGAGCCGATCGGCACGCAGTCGTCGAGGCAGAAACGAATGTTGCTCGGCGTCTTCCAGTTCAGCCTCATCGTCGGGAACGGATCGCGCTCGGCGGCGTAGAGCACGGAGAAATCCCAGAGCAGAAGGCGGACCTCGAGCTGCGGCTTCTCGCTCACAAGCGCCGCGAGGAATTGCGCGAACGCCGCCGGATACCCGTCGTCCGCCTCGCCGCTGCGGCCAACGAGGCGCATCTGGCTGTGGATGTCCCACCCCACGATTACGATGGATTGTTGCGCCTTGATCATCGCGCGCCGCAGCGCGCCGAAATAGTCCGCGCCGTCGACCAGCATGGCCGCGCGCGCAGCCTTTGCGACGCGCCATACGTTGCGATCTGGTTCGACCAGCATGCGGCGGAGCGGTCCCCGTTGGTACCCGGAACTTCAACGCCGCAAGGTACCGATGGTTCGCTCGTTTTCGCCCCCTACTCCGCCGGCTTGGGCGCTGCCCCGGCGAACCTCACCCCACGCGCCTCCAGCCCGAATCCGGCGAGCACGGCGACCACCACGGCAATGACGCCCGCCACCACCGCCAGCGCAAAGGCGTAATCGCCGCCATGCGAATGGGCGAGCCCTGCCTGCAGGGTCGCATTGCCCGAGGCGAGCAGATTCCCGAGTTGGTACGTGAAGCCCGGGAACGTCCCGCGCACCTCCTCCGGCGACAGTTCATTGAGATGCGCCGGCACGATGCCCCAGGCGCCCTGCACCGCGACCTGCATCAGGAAAGCGCCGGCGGCGAGCATCACCGGCGTGGTGCCATAGGCCCAGAGCGGGATGACCGGCAGTGCCAGCAGCGAGGCGATGACGATTCCGCGCCGGCGCCCGATGGACTCGGACAGGCTGCCGAAGACGATGCCACCGATGATGGCGCCGATATTGTAGACGACGGCGATGGCGCCGACCTGGTGCGGTGACAGATGCCGCTGCACCTCGAGGAAGGTCGGATAGAGGTCCTGCGTGCCGTGGCTGAAGAAGTTGAACGCCGTCATCAGCACGATGGAGAAAATGAACAGGCCGAAATTGCCGCGGATCACGTTCCATAAACCGCGCGAATTCACGCCCTGCTCGCGCGCGGCGAAGGCTGGCGATTCATCGACCTGACTGCGGACATAGAGCACCAGCAGCGCCGGCAGCGCGCCGAGCATGAACATGCCGCGCCAGCCGATGGTGGTGAACAACAGGCCATAGACAATAGAGGCCAGCAGATAGCCGGACGGATAGCCGGCCTGCAAAATACCGGAGACGACGCCGCGCATCCTCGGCGGGATGCTCTCCATGGTGAGCGAGGCGCCCACGCCCCATTCCCCGCCCATCGCCGCGCCGTAAAGTGTGCGCAGCACCAGAAGCACGGCCAGGCTCGGCGCGAAGCCGGAGGCGAATTCGAGCACCGAGAAGCAAACGATATTGACCATCAATACCGGCCGGCGGCCGAAGCGGTCGGCAGCGAGCCCGAACAGCAGCGCGCCAACTGGCCGCGCCGCCAGCGTCAGCACGATGGCCGTGCTTACAGCGCGAATGTCGGTGCCGAACTCGTGGGCTATGTCTTTGAGGACGAAAACGAGAAGGAAGAAGTCGAAGGCGTCGAGCGTCCAACCGAGATAGCTGGCCAGGATCGCGCTGCGCTGCTTGGCCGTGAGGTCGCGCAGGCCCCTCCAGGTGTTCGACCAAGTATCGGCAAAGGCCATCGCAAAAATCCCATCCGCGGCGGCCGCCCCCTGCCACATTTGAGTACCGATAATTTTCTCAGACGGTGCGGGTTCCGTCCAGCGTTGCCCTGCCATCACTATTTCGCAGGTGGGAACAGCGGCCCGCCCGTGCTTTCCTTAGAGGAAGAGTCGGCTCGCCCGCATGAGCCGCGTGTCGAGGAGACCCGAGGATTCCTATGTCTCGCCGCACCGAGGTCAGCGCCGGCATTCTCGCCTTCCGCCGTGGGCGGGGCCTTGAATTCCTGTTGGCGCATCCCGGCGGCCCCTATTGGCGCAACAAGGACGAAGGCGCCTGGTCGATCCCCAAGGGCACGGTGGAGTCGGAAGACGTGCTGGCCTGCGCCAAGCGCGAGTTCAACGAGGAGACCGGGCTCGTCGCCGACGGCCCACTGACGCCGCTCACGCCCCTGCGCCAGAAGAGCGGCAAGGTGGTGCATGCCTTCGCGCTGGAGGCCGACTTCGACCTCACCGCCTTCACCAGCAATGACTTCGAGATGGAGTGGCCGCCGCGCTCGGGCAACATGCAGAGCTTCCCGGAGGTCGACCGCATCGCCTATTTCACGCTCGCCACGGCACGCAAAAAGATCCTGCCGGGGCAGCGGGCCTTCATCGAGGAAGTGATGCGGAAGGTGGGTGGCGAAACGTGAGGGCGTGCGCCGCGCCCGGGGCACGCGCGCGCGGCCTACTCCACCGCCACGCCGCGCACCAAGGGCCAGTCCGGCTCGTTGTGCTTCATCACCCAAGTCTCTTTGTGTCCGGCCTCCACCCATTCACCCCAGGCCGGTAGCGCCATCACCGCCTCCATATAGTCGCGGGCGACCGGACCGACATCGAGGCAATAAGTGTGGAGGCGTGACACCACCGGCGCATACATCGCATCCGCCGCGCCGAAGGCGCCGAACAGGAACGGCCCTCCTTTGCCGAAGCGCGCGCGGCAATCGTTCCACAGCGCGTCGATGCGGCGCACGTTTTCCATCACGTCCTCGGCCTGCGGCCGCGGCTTCACCGGCAGCCACATGTTCATGGCGCAGGCCTTGCGCAGCGCCTGGAAGCCGGCATGCATCTCGGTCGCCACCACGCGTGCATGGCTGCGCGCGCGCGCATCCGCAGGCCACAGACCGGCGGCGGGGAATTTCTCCGCAAGGTGTTCGAGGATGGCGAGCGACTCCCACACGTGGCTGTCGCCGTCGATGAGCACCGGCACTTTGCCCGTCGGCGAATATTTCAGGATCGCTTCACTGCTGCCCGGCTCGTAAAGCGGGATCACGATCTCCTCGAACGGGATACCCGCCGCCTTCATGGCGATCCACGGCCGCAGCGACCAGGACGAGTAGTTCTTGTTGGCGATGATGAGGGTAAGGGACATTCGATTATGCTTTCTTCTCACCCGCCACAACGGCCGGCGCCTCGACCGGCCCGCCAAGCTTCTTCCAGGCGCCGAAGCCGCCTCTGACGTGGGCGACCGGCTTGAGGCCCATGCGTTGCGCAGTCTGCGCGGCGAGCGCCGAGCGCAAACCGCCGGCACAGAAGAACACAAACTTCTTGTCCTGCGCGAAGACCGGCTTGTGATACGGGCTCGTCGGATCGATCCAGAATTCCAGCATGCCGCGCGGACAATGGAAGGCGCCGGGCACCCGTCCGTCGCGCTGGAGTTCGCGGATGTCGCGGATATCGACCAGCACGATGTCGTCACGCCCGGCGAGCTTCACGCCGTCTTCGGGCGACAGGCTCTCGATCTCACGCTCGGCTTCTTCGACCAAAGCCTTGTAGCCGGTGGTGATCGTCTGCGGCATCAGCATCCTCCCAAAAGGGCGCGGATGGTGCCATTCCTACGGGCGGCGTCAAGCAATGCGGCAGTTGAAGCCGCGCCCGCAGCCGGGCAGCATGCGCGCCAAGGAGCGACTCGCACCGCATGACCGCCCTCACCCCGCCCGACCTGCTCGCCTTGGCTTGGTTCCTCGTGGCCTGGCTCGGCTATTCCTTCGTAGTCGAAAACACCGCCAAGGGCCGCACCAGCCTCAATGCGCTGATGAACGGCTATCGCGATGAATGGATGGAGCGCCTGCTCGCCCGCGACGTGCGCATCGTCGATTCGCAGGTCACCGCGGCGCTTCAGAACGGCACGGCCTTCTTCGCCTCCACCAGCCTGATCGCGATCGGCGGCGCGCTGACGCTGCTGCGCTCGACGGATCAGATACTGCCGGTGATGTCGCTCTTGCCCTTCGGGGCCAAGCCCACGCCGGAAGGGTGGGAACTGAAGATGCTCGGCCTCACCGTCATCTTCGTCTACGCCTTTTTCAAATTCGCGTGGTCGTACCGGCTGTTCAATTATTTCGCCATCATGGTCGGCGCCGCGCCGCCGCCCGAGGAGCGCGCGACCGCCGAGGCGCAGGTCTTCGCCCATCGCGCGGCGCGCCTCTGCGCCGACGCCGGCCTCCATTTCAATCGCGGCCAGCGCGCGTTCTTCTTCGCGCTGGGCTATCTCGGGTGGTTCCTGGGGCCGATCCCGCTCGCCCTCACCACGGCCGGCATCCTGGTGGTGATGTGGCGCCGGCAATTCAATTCCGACTCGCG
>DATDMA010000302.1:0-3057 GCA_036519015.1 Pseudolabrys sp.
ACCATCCCGATCGACATTGGGGAAACGTCTTCGACTGAATTGCCAGTCGTTCTGCCAGAGGAAAAGCCGCCGGTGATCCGCGCGCCGGAGCGCGCTAAGCCGCCGCGCGACAGCCGGCACAAGCTGCCGGCACAGCGGACACGCCGCGCCAAAGCCGGGCCCAAGGTTGCGCCTAAACCGCAACCCCCTGCGCATCTCACTTGGTTCGAAGAGGTGTTCGGCCCGCTGAGGGCACACCAGCCGCCGGCTGTGGTCGAGACCCGCGGCACCACCGCAACAGCCGTGCCGTCCCACCAACTCAACGCCGCGAACTAACGGCCGCGCTGCCTTCGCATGCGCGCGACGCTTAAGCTCAGTGATAATCGAGACGGCCGCTGTAGAGGCTCGACGACGACGATACGCTCGCGCCTTCGGCGCGCGCCTCGCGCAACTTAGCGAACGGCTTCGCAGCAGAGACTGGGTTGAAGCGCGCCACGCCGCCATTGCCGTCGAGCGCCAGGCCGGTCGTCGTGTCGGCGTCCGCGCGCGCGGCGAAACCTTTGCGCTTGGCGGCGTAGTAATAGCCGGCCGCGTAATAATGGACGGCGCGCGCGTGGTTGCCGCCAGCCACACGATAAGCGCCGGCGAGATACTTCACCGCGTAGGTCATGTTGGTGTCGGGATCGAGCAGACCGGCGGCGCTGCCTTGATAGCCGAGCGAGCGCGCTGTGCCGAGGCGGATCTGCATGATGCCGTAGTTGCCTTTGCTGATAACGCGCGCATTGCCGCCACTCTCGCGTTTGATCACGCGGCGCACAAGATCCTCAGGCACATTGTTGGCAGCGGCGTGCTTGCTCACAAGCGCGTCGAGATTGCCGTTAGCATCGAGCGACGCCATGCGGCGCTCTTTGGCAAATGTGGGGGATGTTGCGGCGGCGGTGACCAAAAGCGTGGCAAGGCAAATATTGCGAATCATGTCAGCTCCAGGTTGTTGGGGATGCCTAGGCTTTTCGGCGGCAACCCTGGCAACTTTGTGGCGCAACTGAATTTGGTTTCGCGGAGTTCCATCACGAATTGAGACAGTGGGTGAAGGCGACAAAATTCTCGCGTGAGTTGAGGAGGGGGTGCGTGTAAAGGAATTTGACGTCGATTTTGCGTTGATATGCCGCGTTGATGCACACCGAAGTCGAGCGCGACCCGGCGCTTTAACCTTCGCGCTGATTGCAATGCTGGAGGCACACCACGCAATGAGCCGCCGTGCCAGCAGATGTTGCCATTATCGTTACCCGCCGTCGCTGTAGCTTTCGCCACATTTTGCATCAGCCCGTGGGCCCAATCACGACTTGCGCAGGGGCAGCCGTCGGGGGTGGAGGTAGCCCTCATCAGCGCAGCGGCAGAGAGGACTATAGTCAGACCGCGGGACAGGTCAACAGTCCTATGAGAATATTTTCAATGACCGCCCTTCTCGAAGAGCGACAGCGCGTGACGAGAGACGCAGGGGCCAATTGCGGCTTAGGCGAGGACGGACCGCATCCGAGTCGCTAGAGTGCGCCGCCCGCATCTGGCGGGACGACATAGAAACGGACGAAGGAGCGCGTGAAATGCCGAAGGCCTATTGGGTGGTGACCTACCGGTCGGTGAAGAATCCGGAGGCCTGGCAGGCCTATGCGAAGCTCGCCGGCCCCGCGCTAGAGGAAGCCGGCGGCCGCTACCTGATCCGCAACCATCCGGCCAAGATCTATGAGGCTGGCTTGAACGAGCGCGTCGTGGTGGTGGAGTTCGACAGTGTGGCGCAGGCGATCGCCGCGCACGACTCGCCCGCCTACAAGCAGGCACTCGCGGCGCTCGGCAGCGGCAATATCGAACGCGACATGCGCATTGTCGAAGGCGCCTGAGGCAATCTCAAACAACAACATCGCCGGGACAATCCCGGCGATGCCACAAAGATCATCTGTCGCGCGTCCACTCACCAATCGGCGAGCGGGAAACGCTTGTGCGCAGCGCGGGCCTGGTCCTGCGCTTCGACGAACACGTCGAGCAGCATCGTCACGGCCGTGATGAGACGGCCAAAGACCGGAAACGACCAGGTCGGCGAATAAGGCGCGCGGATCGGCAGCGTAGACATTGTCTTCTCAGCTCCAGTTGCAGGCGGCGATGCCGCCCGCGGTCAAACTCATCACCAGCGGTTGGGTGTCGACAGGAAGCGGCGCTCGATCTCACGCTCAGCTTCGTCGGTGAACTTGCCGCCGGTGTCGGCGAGGTAAGTGGCGATCTCCCGTTCGGCCTGGCGCAGGCGCGCAGCCATCATCGCGTCGAGCATGCGGCGGAAGAAACCGACGCGAACCTTGGGCGGGAGGATGGGCTTTGCATATGCGAGATCGCGCGGGGCAGTGGAGGTGTAGGCCATGGATCTAATCCTTTAAGATCCCAAGGCGTTTCCGACGTTTTTTCTTGTTGTTGCAGTGCAATGTACGCTGATTTGTGCAGTGCACTAGATGCAGTGCGGCATATGCCCCATGCGCATAGCTCATGGCCTCGACTGGGTGGCCAACAGGCCAGAATCACCGAGTTTTCGAGAGGATTTCCGCCATGACCCCGCCCCCGGTGGCTCATTCGTTAAAAGTTGATGAAATAAAATTACCTTTGGCGTCCCTCGGAGGCTCAATGACATTCCCGTGACGCATACGTCGGGAGAACGAATACCCTTCTCCCGGCGCGCGCTTCGCGCTCGCCACCCTCCCCCCAAGGGGAGAGGGGAAAGATGAGAGGCGCCCCTTAATGGATCCTCCCTTAGTGCATTCGGTTGGCCACCCTCTTGTTGCGCAGGCCGTCGCGACTATGGCGGAGGTCGAGCGTCGGCGCCGGCTGCTTGGTGAGGCTCGGCGCCACCTGCTGGCCCGGACCGCCCTTGGCGATGGTGGTGCCGCCGTCGGCGAAAACCAGAGATCCGGTCATGTAGCTCGCCTCGTCCGAGGCGACGAAGCAGAACACGTTGGCCATCTCCTCCGGCGTGCCCCGGCGGCCGAGCACCGTGCCGGCAACCGTCTGCTGCTCCATCACCGCATCCATCGGGCCGGT
>DATDMA010000303.1:0-7859 GCA_036519015.1 Pseudolabrys sp.
GTTACCTTCTCGGTTTGCGAAGGTAGGGTATGCAAAACACATATTGCATTGGATTAATTCTAAGTTCAACTTCGCAATCGGTGAAGTAAAGTGTTCCGGCCGCAGGTCAAGTGCAACGGCCCGAGAGGGCAGACGAGCGGACGGAGTGCTCCATTCGAAGGTCTACGTGCTCTGCGTGCGGGTTAGGCACGAGGCACGTGCAAAGCTGGTCCGTGGGCGCCGGACGTTGAGAGTTATGCCTGTGACGCAGCCGGTCTTCGCCAAGTCGCCCTTTCGCCAAATGGTGCGTTGCGACAAAGGTAGACTTCCGATAGGAACCGGCCGCGATCAGTCGATGGCGACCGTGCGGCGGAATTCGAGCGTTTTGGAGAAGTGACGATGGCCGATGTCGAGGCGGGAGCAACGGGACCGCGACGGTCACGTCCGGTGTCGCCGCACCTGCAGATCTATAGGCCGATGCTGACCATGGTGATGTCCATCGTCCATCGCATCACAGGCGGCGCGCTGTATTTCGGCATGTTGCTGCTGGCCTGGTGGTTGATCGCGGCGGCCGCAGGCCCGAATGCCTACGCCAACTTCGAATGGTTCATGGGCAGCTTCATCGGCCGCATCATCCTGTTGGGCTACACCTGGGCGCTGATGCACCACATGCTCGGCGGCATTCGTCATTTGATCTGGGACACGCTGCACGGCCTCGAGCCGGCCGAGCGCGAGTTGCTGACGCTCTCGACGCTGATCGGCTCGGTCGCCCTGACGCTGTTGCTCTGGATCGTCGGCTATCTTGCTATGGGAGGCCCGCGATGAGTGGCCCATCCACCTTCCGCACCCCGATGCGCCGCGTGCGCGGGCTCGGTTCGGCCCGTTCCGGCACCAGACATTTCTGGCATCAGCGCGTGACCTCGGCGGCGGGCGTGCTGCTCACCATCGCGCTGGTGGTTATCGTTATCTCGCTGCTCGGCCGCAGCCATGCGGCCGTGGTGCAGATTCTCGGCTCACCCATCGTGGCCGTCATCATGCTGCTGTTCATCCTCAACAGCGCCTATCACATGTGGATCGGAATGCAGGAAATCATCCTCGACTATGTGCACGAGGACAAGCTGAAGCTCTTGAGCCTAATGGCCAACACCTTCTTCGTGTCCGCCGTGGCGCTGGCCTCCTGCTTCGCCATCCTGAAGCTCTCGTTCGGAGTCTAAGTTCAATGGCGAATGGAAATGGAAAAGCCAACGGCGGGCCGGCGGTGAACGGCCGCGCCTATCCGATCGAGGACCACAGCTACGACGTGGTCGTGGTGGGCGCCGGCGGCTCCGGTCTGCGCGCCGTGGTCGGTTGCAGCGAGGCGGGCCTGCGCACCGCCTGCATCAGTAAGGTGTTCCCGACGCGCTCGCACACCGTCGCGGCGCAAGGCGGCATCGCTGCCGCGCTCGGCAACATGAGCGAGGACGACTGGCGCTGGCATATGTACGACACGGTCAAGGGTTCTGACTGGCTCGGCGACCAGGACTCGATCGAATACATGTGCCGCAATGCGCCGGCCGCCGTCTACGAGCTCGAACATTGGGGCCTGCCGTTCTCGCGCCGCGAGGAAGACGGCAAGATCTATCAGCGCCCGTTCGGCGGCATGACCACGCATTACGGCAAGGGCACAGCGCAGCGTACCTGCGCCGCCGCCGATCGCACCGGCCACGCCATGCTGCACACGATGTACGGCCAGGCGCTGCGGCATTCGGCCGAGTTCTACATCGAATATTTCGCCATCGACCTGATCATGGACGAGGAAGGCCGCTGCCGCGGCGTCATCGCCCTGAACATGGACGACGGCACCATCCACCGCTTCACCGCCAGCCAGACCATCCTCGCCACCGGCGGCTATGGACGCGCTTATTTCTCCTGCACCTCGGCCCATATCTGCACCGGCGATGGCGGTGGAATGGTGCTGCGCGCCGGCCTGCCGCTGCAGGACATGGAATTCGTGCAGTTCCATCCGACCGGCATCTATCCGGCCGGCTGCCTGATCACCGAAGGCTCGCGCGGCGAAGGCGGCTACCTCACCAATTCCGAAGGCGAGCGCTTCATGGAGCGCTACGCGCCGTCGGCCAAGGACCTCGCCTCGCGCGATGTGGTCTCGCGCTCCATGACCTTGGAAATCCGCGAGGGCCGCGGGGTCGGCAAAGACAAAGACCACATCTATCTGCACCTCGATCATCTCGATCCGGCCGTGCTGCACGAGCGGCTGCCGGGCATCAGCGAGACCGCGCGCATCTTCGCCGGCGTGGACGTGACGCGCGAGCCGATCCCGGTGCTGCCAACCGTGCACTACAACATGGGCGGCATCGCCACGAACTATCATGGCGAAGCGGTGACCCTGAAAAATGGCAACCCCGATACCGTAATCCCCGGTCTGATGGCGCTCGGCGAAGCCGGCTGCGTCTCTGTGCACGGCGCCAACCGGCTCGGCTCCAATTCGCTCATCGATCTTGTGGTGTTCGGCCGTGCCGCTGCGCACCGCTGCGCCGAACTTTTAACGCCCGGCGAGAAGCAGCCCGATCTGCCGAAGGATTCGGCCGAGATGTCGCTGTCCCGCCTCGACAAGTTCCGCCACGCCTCCGGCGGTACGCCGACTGCGCAGCTCCGGCTCAACATGCAGCGCGTGATGCAGAACAACTGCGCCGTGTTCCGCACCGGCGAGGTGCTGGAGCAAGGCCACAAGCTGATCCACGATGTCTATGACAACATGCCGGATGTGAAGGTCAGCGACCGCTCGCTGATTTGGAATTCCGACCTGATCGAGACCCTCGAACTCGATAACCTGATCGCGCAGGCCGTGGTCACCATGGACTCGGCGAAAAACCGCACCGAAAGCCGCGGCGGTCACGCGCGCGAGGACTTCCCCGATCGCGACGACAAGAACTGGATGAAGCACACGCTGTCGTGGCTGGACGCTAAGGGCAACGTGACGATCGATTATCGTCCGGTGCACACCTACACGCTGTCAAACGACATCGCCTATATCGAACCGAAAGCGCGCGTTTATTGATGTTCTGTCATTGCCGGGCTTGTCCCGGCAATCCCGATCGGGCGGCCAGCGTGCCCTCCTAAGCGAGATGGCCGGCACAAGGCCGGCCATGACAAGAATGAGAGAAAGCGGAACACCATGGTCGAATTAACGCTGCCGAAGAACTCGAAGATCACCGAAGGCAAGACTTGGCCGCGCACGCCGAAGGCGACGCACATCACCGAGTTTCGCGTCTACCGCTGGAATCCGGATGACGGGCAGACCCCGCACGTCGACACCTATTATGTCGATCGCGACGACTGCGGACCGATGGTTCTCGACGCGCTGATCTGGATCAAGAACAACATCGATCCGACGCTCACCTTTCGCCGCTCCTGCCGCGAAGGCGTGTGCGGCTCCTGCGCGATGAATATCGACGGCACCAATACGCTGGCCTGCACCAAGGCGACCGACGACAACAAGGCGCCCGTGAAGATCTATCCGCTGCCGCATCAGCCGGTGGTGAAGGACCTCGTGCCGGACCTGAAGAACTTCTACGCGCAGTACACCTCGATCGAGCCGTGGCTGCACACCGTGACGCCGACGCCCGAGAAGGAATGGAAGCAGAGCCACGAGGACCGCACTAAGCTCGACGGTAAATACGAGTGCATCCTGTGCGCCTGCTGCTCGACCTCGTGCCCGAGCTACTGGTGGAATTCGGACCGCTATCTCGGTCCCGCCGTGCTGTTGCAGGCGAACCGCTGGGTGCAGGACAGCCGCGACGAGGCGACCGGCGAGCGGCTCGACAATCTCGAAGACCCGTTCCGCATCTATCGCTGCCACACCATCATGAACTGCTCGAAGGCCTGCCCGAAGGGCCTCAACCCGGCCAAGGAGATCGCCGAGTTGAAGAAGGCGCTGGTCGACCGCCAGCTGTAAGGGGCGGTCTTTATTGCGTTTTCCCCGCGTGCGGCGCGTCCGCGCACGGCCACTCAGAAGCGCATCGCCTACAACTTATGCTTGATTCGGTTGTATCGCTGACGCAAGGTTGAAGCCCTGGGGGTGGGGGCTTGTCGTGTGGCGTCTGCGTCGCTGGTCCGTCCTGATCGGAAGCGTCCTCGTGTGCGCGGCCTGCGCCGGCCCCGTGTCGCGCCTGCCTGAGCTTCCCAAAGACGAAGTCGAGGCCGAGCACCGGCTGGAACAGATCGCGCAGATTCGCGACTACTACGCGCAGCTACATCAGGTCGACACCGTCGCCTTCCGCATTCGCACCGCCAACAAAGCCGACTGTAAAGACTGGGTATCGGCGCAGATCGGCCTTTACGCCGTAACGCCGCAAAGCCTGCCGCGCAAATATCGCTCCTTTGTCCGCGAAGCGCTCGACCTGACCTGGGCGCGGCCGACCGTGATTTCGGTGGTGGAGGGCTCTCCCGCCGCGCAGGCGGGAATCGTGAAGGGCGACGAGATCATCGCGCTCAACGGCGAACTCATCCCGGTCACCGGCACCGTCGGCTGGATGGCCGGCTGGCTCAAGCATAACGGCGTCGCTCCGGTGCGGGTGAACCTGCGGAACAACAGCATCGATCGTACCGTGACAGTGACGCCGGTCGTGGGTTGCGCCATCCCGATCGCCTACGTCACCGCCGACGAAGTGAACGCCGAGACTGACGGCCGTAAGATCATCATCAGTTCCAGCATCACGCGCATGGCCCGCACCGAGGCGCAGCTCGCGCTCGTTGTCGGACACGAGCTGGCGCACGCCAATCTCGGGCATATCCAAAAGCAGCTGCTCAATAGCGTACTTGGCTTCGTCGGCGGCGCGGTGGTCGACACCAGCTTCCTGGCCGGCGGCATTTCCACCGGCGGCGTCTTCACCCGCGAGTTTCAGAAGGCCGGCGCGAGAGTCTACAGCGTCGCCTTCGAGCGCGAGGCGGACTATGTCGGTGCTTATTACGCCGCGCGCGCCGGTTACGATCTCGCGGGCGCCGAAGAGGTGTGGCGTTCGTTGTCGCTACTCAGCCCCGACAGCATCCGTTTTGGCAAGACACATCCCACAACGCCCGTGCGCTTCGTGCAGATGCAAAAGGTCGCCGCCGAGATCGCCGACAAGCAGCGCCGCCATTTGCCGCTGGAGCCGGAGCTCCGATTTGCGAACGCGGACGCGCAACCGCCGATGAACTCAGGCGAGGGGATTCGCTAAGGCGTATCTGCGATGGCCTCGCTCGCTTCGGGAGCAACTTGGCATGCGGGAAGAATAATCTGGGAGCGAAGACGATCGATGAACCAGCGGCCGGCGGGCCCCGGCGGTGTGTCGGTTCGATAGACCGCGAACATCGTGATCGGGTAGCCTTCGGCGGGCTGATTATCCGCGCGGATTTCGACAAGCACGCCATTGGCGAGATCGGGCGCGACGACGTCCTCCGGCATCAAGCCCCAGCCGAGGCCGGCACGTAGAAACGCGTGCTTCGTGCCGAGGTCGACGATCCGCCATGTTCTGGGCGAGCTCAATCCGAATTCGCGCCCCTGATAGAAGTTCGAGCGATCGGTCAGTTTGATCTGAACATACTTGGCAAGCTCGGCCGCCGGCACGACCGGCCCGAGCTGGGCGAGCGGGTGTTTCGGCGAGGTGACCAGGGCCAATCTAATGGCGCACAGCCGTTCGCTCGTGAACTCGGGCGGCATCGATGGCGCCGATCCCATAATGCCGAGCGCGCATTGCCGATCGAGAACCGGTTGGATAACGGCTTCGAGGGCTTCGACATCGAGCCGAAGCTCCGTCTCCGGAAACTCGCGCTGAAAATCGGAAACCACTTCGGTCAGCGCGGCCATGGGAAACGTGACGTCGACGACCGCGCTGAGCTGCGGCTCCAACCCGCCTGCCAGGCTCCTCGCTTGCGCCTTGAACATATCCATGTCGCCCGCGACCGTGCGGGCGCGCTCGAGCAGCGCGCGTCCCTGATCGGTCAGGATCGGAAAGCGTCCGGATCGATCGAACAGCTTCACGCCGAGCTGGCCCTCGAGATTCGCGAGCGTCTGGCTCACGACCGACTGGGCGCGGCCGAGCTTCCGCCCGGCGGCCGAAAAGCTGTGCTCATCGGCAGCCGCGATGAACGTGCGCAATTGGTCGAGGGTGAGGCCGTCCAGCATGCATCGGTCCTGACGATGGATCGCATCGAAAGATATTGGCTACAGCGCCAGGTCACCAGGGCCCATATCCGTCTGGTCAGGAGATCACCTGACGATGGACACGCAAGAACAAGCAAAACTGGAGATACGACAATGTTAAAAACTTTCGCATTCGCAGCTGCTTTTGCCGCAATCACCACGACTTCCGCCCTGGCTCAGTCGTACAGCGCCGACTTCGGAACCGGCAACGTCACGGCGATGGAACCGGCGCAGATTCACCGGCAGGGTTCCGTTGATCAGGGATTGAACGCCCGGGCCGAGGCTCCGCAGACCCGCCATCACGCCAAGGCGGCGACGTTCACGAACAATGAAAAGGCGCTGTTCGGCCGCATCCGGCCGTACTAATCACGAAGCGCTACCTGCCTTCCCAGCAAACCGACCGGTCTTTCCGGTCGGTTTTCTGCATCCGGGGTTGCCCCCTCAGCTTCGGCGCCGGCGTGCCAGCAATGCTATCCGATCATAGCTGCGACGCTTAACTGCAAGCCTTGCCGGCGCAGTATTTTTCAAGTTCCGGCCACGGCTGATACGCCGCACCGGCGCATTGACCCTGGGAGGCCTCGATAAGCTGATTGAGATGGCCGCCATAGAAATACCCGATGCGCTCTTTCACGCCGGTATAGAGATGCGATGCGCTGCGGGAATTGGACCGGACGCAGACGGTGTAGCGCTGATCCTGGCCGGTCGAACGCAATACGGGCTCGGTAATGCCGGCGTCGTGCACATAATTCGGGTCCTCGAACAGCGGCGTCAGTGTGTTGAGGATTTCCCGCTTGTAGTCGGTGGGGAAAATATTGGGGTTCACATCCTCCGCCTTCTTGGCATCGCCCGAACAGGCCGCCAGCGCGCCCCCCAAGGCCAGCAGCACGCACAGGCTCATGGCTTTCCCACTCATCGGAAATCTTTCCCTCATACGGTCTTGATGCCGCCGCCCCCGATAGCGCAGTCGTTCAGTCGCGCTCCAGCTTGCGCCGGCGCTGGCCGAGTGTGCGCAGCCGCAGTGCGTTGAGCTTAATGAAGCCTTCGGCGTCCTTCTGGTCGTAGGCGCCCTTGTCGTCCTCGAAGGTGACCAACGTGGACGAGTAGAGCGAGGCTGCGCTGTCGCGCCCGATGACAATGACGTTGCCCTTGTAGAGCTTGAGCCGCACCTCGCCTTCGACCATCTCCTGCGACTTGTCGATCAGCGCCTGCAGCATCTCGCGTTCTGGCGCGAACCAGAAGCCGTTGTAGATCAGCTCCGCATAGCGCGGCATCAGCTCGTCCTTGAGATGGCCCGCGCCGCGATCGAGCGTAATCGATTCGATGGCGCGATGCGCCTGCAGCAGGATCGTGCCGCCCGGCGTCTCATAGACGCCACGCGACTTCATGCCGACGAAGCGGTTCTCGACCAGATCGAGGCGGCCGATGCCGTTGGCCTTGCCGAGGTCGTTGAGCCTGGCGAGCAGCGTCGCCGGCGACAGCGCCTCGCCGTCGATGCTCACAGCGTCGCCTTGTCTGAAGCCGATGCGGATTTCGGTCGCTTTGTCCGGCGCATCCATCGGCGAGATGGTGCGCTGATAGACGATCGCCGGGGCTTCCTGCGCCGGGTTCTCCAGCACTTTGCCCTCGGATGACGAGTGCAGCAGGTTGGCGTCGACCGAGAACGGCGCCTCGCCTTCCTTGTCCTTGGTGATGGTGATCTGGT
>DATDMA010000304.1:0-2091 GCA_036519015.1 Pseudolabrys sp.
GCCCGGGATTGGCGCGGAAGACGGCCGCGAGTTCATCGACACGGCTTGCGCTCCCGCCGTCTTGAAAACTTCGAAACGCTTCGGCTGCGGAGGGCGAAACGCCCGTCACGATCAGAATAGCGACAGCAGCGCGCCGTAGCGATTGCGTGCCCGCCCGCGATGGTCCCGACATCAGTATGACGAGGACGGAGAGATCGAAAAACACCATGCTGGGCAGGAAGTGGTAGGACCATGGCTTCATCTGGATCAGCGCGGCGACGAGGTTTGTTGCGCCCGCGACCGCGAAGGCTTGTGCGAGCGGAGGGAGTCGTTCGCCTCGGTTGCGCGTCAGAACGCCGAACAATGCCAGCACCGCGGTAGGGGCAAGCTGCACGGTGGCCGAGAGCAAGACCTCCGGCATCGGGCTCTTGTAAGACCAGTAGCCGAGCAGAGCGTTGGGCATCTCGGTTTCGAGGTAAGAGCGCGCATAGACAAGGATCAGTCCGGCGTAGGCGACGCCCGTGATCGCCATCGCGATTGTTTCAGGACAAATCGACAGGCGTGGCCGCCGCGTCCGCGCCAGCAGCCAGATTTCAAGAGCGATCGGCACCAGCAGATAATAGGGCTTGATGCAGAAGCCGAGGCACGCGGCAACGCCGATGACCGCGCCGGCGACCGGGGAAATCGTCGCGCCATCCATGCGCTCGCCGCGCGCGACCACGTAAGGCAGTGTCAGCAGAAGCATCCAGTGCTCGCGCTGGCCGAAATCGTAGCCGGGGACCAAGAGCAGCAGAATTGCAGCGATCGGGACGAATGCCCGGCGCATCAGCCCCGCGGAGCCGTTCGCCGCGAGTAGGCGGTCGACCGCAACAAGCGACACGGCGGCCAGCATCGCGGTGAACACTGCCGCGGCGATCTCAAGCCGCCCGCCAACCTGCCGGGCGAGCCAGACCGGAATGGCGGCGATCCACCACACGTGCGGTGGATTGATATCCATGATGTCGCTACCAAACCGGCCGCCATCGAGCAGCCGCCCCGCGAGTGCGATGAAATAGGCCTCGTCGTGATTGAACGGCGTGACGGCGTGGAGCAGCGCTGCGAGCGCGGCAAGGCCTGCGATCGAGCCGGCGACGATGGCCTCATGCGATCGGCTGTCGCCGGCAACCTCGCCGCGTCCGATCGCGCTAATGGTCATGTCCGCTCCATCACTGATTGCGCCCGATTGTCTAGTTGTGGAGCCTTAAGATTTCCTGGACTGAGCGCGGTCTGTGCCCGGCGAGTTCCGGCCTGCGGTCAAAGCAGGCATGCGCGCATCGGGGAGAACGTCCGCCGACGGCTTCCTTGGGAGCCGTTTGCCCGTTATCCATGGGCGGTCTGTGAGTTCTCGCTTTCGCTGGGTCAGTCAGGAATGCCGCTTCATCTCATCAAGCTGTGCGTCGGCTGCGACTCCGTCGCCGACCTGGAAGAGTGGATCAAGCAGAAGCTCAAAGAGAAGAAGCAGCGCGGGCAGAAGCTCGAGCACATTCACACCACGCGCATGGTGCCCAAGCGCGCCGAGGAACTCACCGCGGGCGGTTCGCTGTTCTGGGTGATCAAGGGCCAGGTCAGCTGCCGCGAGCGCATCCTCGACATCCGCCCCTTCACCGACAAAGACGGCATCGGCCGTTGCCGCGTGGTGCTTGACGGCAAAGTGACGCTGGTCGAGCCGCGCCCGCGCGCTGCCTTCCAGGGCTGGCGCTATCTCGAGGACAAGGAGGCGCCGCGCGACCTCTCGCGCGTAGCCCCCGGCGCCGCCAAGATGCCGGAGCAGATGCGGCGAGAGCTGCGGGAGCTGGGGTTGTTGTAGCGCTTCACCTCTCCCCGTGAAGGACGGGAAAGGGGGGAGCAACTACACCCCCAGATTATCGATCAGCCGCGTCTTTCCCAGCCGCGCCGCGACGAGCAGACGGATCGGGCCGTCCTTGCGGGAGGCGACCGGCGCCAGCGTGAGCGCGTGGCGCGCTTCCAGGTAGTCGACTGCGAAGCCGGCGGCGGTTATCTCGGCGAGCCCATCGTCGAGCGCGCGCGCGATCGGCTCGCCCGTCTTGATGCGGACGGCGGCCGCCTTCAGCA
>DATDMA010000305.1:0-12221 GCA_036519015.1 Pseudolabrys sp.
AGAGGGCCGGGCAGAGAAATGCGCCGAACGGCAGTTTCATCGTCGAGCCGATCGTTTGACCGCGTAAACGGGCCACGATCACGGCGACAAGCGCTGCGCCCGTCGCCAGCGCGAAACACAATGAGATGGCCTGCAACGGCAGCCAGGCGCCGACCGCGGCCGCCAGCTTGACGTCGCCGAAGCCGAGACCCTCGCAGCCCCGCCATCGCTCGTAGGACCAGCGCACGAGGGCGACCACCGCGGCGGTCGCCGCGGCCTGAATGCCGGCATCCACGGCGCTCCACACCGCATCGACCGGCGCCAGCGCATAAGCCGCGGCAATGCCGCTCACTGTCCCGCCAAGTGTCACAAGATCCGGCAACAGGAACACCCGCGCATCGACATCCGCGCCGGCGAGCATCAAGGCGCCGAGCAGTGTCGATGCAAGCGCGACCGGCCACGGCAACGATAGCGCGGAGATGAGCGCGACCGCGACCGTCCCACTCAACAGAAACGCCAAATTCGGACGCAGATCCTCTTCGGCGTTATTGGACTCAGCCGCGTTGCTCATCGTCATTTATGATAGATGACGGTCGGCTGTGGAGTGGTCTCGTCGCCCCACCCATGCATTGCGCGCAGCCGCCGCCGGAACTCCTCGGCGACATCCCGCGCGTCGACCCCGTTCCGGATCAGCTGCGGCTTGATGAAGATGATGATTTCCTGCCGCTCCTTGCTCTTCGTCGTATTGCCGAACAGGTCGCCCAGATACTGGATCTGGTTAATGCCGGGAATGCCGGCTTTTGTGCTGCTGTCGCTGTCGCTGATCAGCCCGCCGAGCATAACCGTCTGGCCACTGGTCACGGCCACCGTCGAGTGGACGCGACGTTGCGAAATCGTCGGCGTCAAAGTCGGCTGGCTGGCATTCACGACGTTTGAAATCTCCTGCTCGATCTCAAGCTGAACGGAACCGTTCGCATGAACATGCGGCAGGACTTTCAAGATGACGCCCGTATTCACCATGCTGATCGAGTTGACGACGGCGCTCGTCGTCGTCAGCAATGTCGCCGAACTCGTGGTGACAGGCACTTCGTCGCCGACCTGGAGAAGAGCCGGCTGGTTGTCCAGCACCACCAGAGAGGGCGAGGACAGGACCTTCACGGTCGTTATCGTCGACAGCGCGTTGATGATCGCGTGCGGGCTCGAGCCAGACCCGAGCAAGAGATTGACGCCTGGCCCGACACTGGACAGAAGCGCCGACTGTGCGGTGCTGGCAGCGGACGTGACCACGCTTGCCGTCGTGCCCGTCGCAGTCGTGGTCGTGGCAGCCGCCGGCGCGGTGAGTAGCGAAAGCGAGCCGTTATTGTTGCCAAGTCCCACATCGTGGCTGCTCAGGTAATACTGGACGCCGTAATTCAGGTCATCCGTCAGCGTCACTTCGGCAACGGTCGCCTCGATCGCCACCTGCAAGGGCGGCCGGTCGAGCTCGCGGACGGCTCCTTCGATGAGGCGGTAGTCGTCCTCGTTCGAGTAGATCACGATCGAATTGTTGCTGCTGTCGGCCGAGATGCGCACATTCTGAAAGACGCCGCGGGACGAGCTTCCGCCGGCGCCGCCGGAGCTGTCTTTGCTGTTCTTGTCGTCGTCGGCGGCTCCCTTGCTCGCGAACGTGTCGAAGGCCGCGGCAATCGGGTTGCTGGTTGCCGACCCGGTGGATGTGCCGCCGCTGGTGAGCGGCTGACCCGTCGTGGACTGGCCGTTCGCGCCGTTGCTCGAGTCGCCGCCATCCAGAGAATCGATCCGCGATTTTGCGGCCGTGGTGCCGGGCGCGACCTGGCTCGCGGCCGAGTTGGTCGCGGTCGATTTTCCAAGCAAGAGATCGTTGAGGACCTTGGCCACCTGGGTCGATACGCCGTATTTTAGCCGATAGGTGCGCACCGTGACCGCGCTGGCGTCGATGCGGTCGAGACGGTCGATCCACTGCGTGGCGCGCTGGAGCACCTTTGCGCTCTTGGCCACCGCCATCACCGCATTGATGCGCGTGATCGGCTGGAACTGAATGACGCCCTGCCCGCGGCCGCCGTCACCGGTCTCGAAAACCCGCTCGAGCTCCTTGATCATCGTTTCCGGCTCTGTCGATTTGAGCGGATAGAGTCCGACCGATTGGTTTTGCAGCCACTCGACGTCGAAATTGGCGACCATCTCGAGCGCCGCCTGGCGTTCGGCGGTGGTGCCTTGAATCAGAAGGTTGTTGCCGGACGGATCGGCGCGGATCGCACCCGGCCGGGCGAGGAAACTCTCGGCCATCCGCGTCACCGTCGTCGCCGAGACGTAGTGCAGCGGGATGATCGAGACGCCAAAGCCCGGTTGAACCGAATCCAGGCTGATGCTTCCCGTGCCGCCCGCCTCCGGAAGCGGCACGATCTTCACAAGATTGCCGTCGCGCACGATCGCCGCATTTTGCAAGCGCAGCACGCTCTCGAACACCGGCAGCACGTCCTTGCGGGCGATCGGACCGACGGAGGCGAGCGTGACGTTCCCCTGCACGCGCGGATCGACGATGTAGTTGGACTGGAGGACATCGCCCAGCAAGCTTTTCGCCACCGCCGAAATGTCGGCGTTGTCGAAATTGAACTCGACGCCGCTGCCCGTCGCCACCGCCCCTTCCACAGCCGAGGCGACGCGCGTCTGCGCGCCGGAGGCGGACGACGCGGAGGAGCCGGACGCAGTGGGGGCCGGCGCGCTATCCAACCCGGGAAAGATCAGCGGCAGGCCGCTGCGACTTGATGACGAGCGGCTGTCGGTCGGTGTCGGATAGCGGGCCGCGAGGTTTGCATTGAGCGCGGGATCGTTGACGTCGTGCAGCGTGGGCTGGGCCGCGTTCAAGACATTGTTCGAACAGGCACCGAGGCCAAGACCAAGACAGAGAAACAGCCCCAGACCCAAAGAACGTTTCGCCGCCGAATCGTTTCTTGTCCATGACGCGACGCGCTTCGGCGTCGTCCATCCGGCAAACGACTGCAACAGTTCAGAACGCAACTTACGTGGCATTGGACGTTACTTTTCACACTTTGTGACCGCGCAAGCGGCCACCTTGGAGAGATGAGAGCCGCGCGCCCCTTGCCACTCTCCCCGTGTGCTAGCGCCAGCAGATAACGGATTCGTGACAATATACAGAGATGCGTCGATGAAACGGCGTGCGCAGTTCTTCTAATGGAACTTCAAAAGCTTCCGCCGTCGTCACCGACGAAAGTCGCGCGCGTTTGTGCGCTAATCGGTGTGCCGTCATACATTCTTGTGCCGCCAGATCGCATGCAGGTTCAGAGTCACACGCAAAAGCGGATCGGCGGCGTCGCGCCCGGCCACGCGGCCCGACACGCGAACCTGAAACGAGTCGATGAAGACGTAGGGCTCGCCCATCTCCAGCCGATAGAGCATGTCCTGCAGGGTCGCCGCGCTCACATCCAGCGTCGCCTCGACACGGATCATGTCCGGCGCGTCGTCTTTATCCGCCTGGTGCACGGCGGATGAAATGAGAACGGCACGCTGATCGGTCACGCGCGTGAGGTAGGCCTCGAGCTGCGCGCCGGCGGCACCCTGCGTCGGCGCGTTCAGGAAGGCACTCGCCGGCGCTTCGCCCATCGTGCGCCGCCCCTGCACGCGAGCGTCCCGCCGCGCATGAGACTCCAGATTGGCAAGCAGCTCGTGCTTTTCGGCATTGTCGGTCAGCGCGGCGTAGCGCGTTACAAAGCTGGCGCCGAGGCCGCCGAGAGAGGCAAGGACCACAGCGGCGAGAACGCCGAGAGCGATGATCTGGTCACGTTTGAGCGCCAGCATCATTTCACTCCTTCCCGCTCTCGGACTGCGGCTTGATGCGCGCCTCGATATGGAACCAGAATAACGCGCCGTCGGGGCCGCGGGTGGTGGGGGCGAAGAAGTGAACCTCGGTCATGAATCCTGAGTGCTCGAGCGGCGCGATCAAAGACGGCACGTCGTCTGCCAGACCCACCAGGCGCAACGATGAATCCTCGAGATCGAGCTCCGTCACATGCGCCGTGTCGGGAAGCGCCTTCGACAGGCCTTCGAGCGCCAGAACGGCGGATCGCGAGGTTGCCTTATCGATCCAAACCCGTTGGTTAGGATTGCGCGCTCCCGCCGCCGTCGGCGAGCCGGCCCCCCGAATGGTCCTCTGCAGCGCCGCGATCCGTGTATCGACCGCGTCATTCTCGTCGCCGATGTCGCCCGCGGACATGAAGACCCAGACGGAAATCAGCACGCTGACGGCGACCACCGCCCCGATCGACACGGTGATGGACCGGCGCCCACTCTTCAGCCGCTCCTGCGACGTGTCGGCGAGGCGCGACCACATCGTCACCAGGCTGTCGGGCGCTCCCGGCGGCCGCCCGGCAATCCGGTCGAGCGCGAGCCCGGAGGCCGCAAGCTCCGCTTGCGCCGCGTCGATGGCCTGGCGCGACGTGATCAGCACGCAGACATCGAGCATGGTGGCGTCGTCCGGGCTCGCGCTGGCTTCGAATCCGTACGCGATCTGATCGCGCGGCCACGGCGACAGGCGATCGATCTGATTGCGAATGATGCCCGGCACGAACTCCCGCGCCTGCGCGGGAACATTGATGTGCTGCACCACCAGCTCGCCCGCGGGAAGCTCCAACGTCGTCAGCCGGTTGCGCGCCTCCTGCCATTGGTCGGCCTGCGCGCCGCCTACCGGCACCTGGGCCACGATGGTGTCGCCACCCTTTTCCGGGCGGCTGATCACGAATTGATCCGACTCGCGTCTGATAAGGAGCGAGCGGCGCGCGCGCCGTTGCTCCTGCCAGCCGAACAGGATGGCCGCGAGCAGATCGATCCAACGGAAAAAAATGTTCTGCATCGCTTATTGTCCGGCCATGGCAGTCGACCCATCGTCCGGCGCGTCAGGGGCGATCGGTGCCCAGGCGAGCACCCGGTAAGGCTGGCTGTCCCCATCTACAGCGACGACAACGGCGTCGGCCCGGGCGCGGTAGCCATCGCTCAGCCGCGCATCAAGGCGCAATCGAACGGCCCGCCGCGGGTTGTCGGCGGCGAATTTCTGCGCCGATCCCAAGGCGGCCAGAAGCTGCGTCGAATCGTCGGGAACCCGCCGGCGCAGATCGAGGAAATATCCAAGGCGCCCTTCCTCGAAACCCGGCAGGGCCGCGATCACAGCGGCGGGCGCCGTCATCGGGTTGACGGTTTCATCGCCGAAAACGGTCATCAGCGGCGCAAGCGCCGCAATCCACTCGGGGAGAACGCCCGGGACATTCACAAGCTCACGAACATCCGTGAACGGCCGATCGTCATCGCTCGGTTTTGCCGCGGCGTTTTGAGCAGGGGCCGTATTTTGGGCAGTTCCTTTATCGTCTTTCTGGCGCGCCGCAACGATGCTCTGGGCGATGGCATCGGCGCCCTTGACGCCAATCGAACTGAACAATCCGGCCAACAGTTCGACAGGCGCCTTGTTGATGTCGATAAGGCCGCCTTCGTCGTCGAGGCGGATGCGGACATCGCCGGTGGACAGCGACATCGTTGTTTCAATGTCGTTTATCGGCGTGTCGCCGAGCCTCGACATCAGGCTCGCCGCCGATTCAACGCCCGCTGTCAGCAGGCCATCGGCCTGCGCCCTGTCTCTGTCGATGGCCATGACGCCGACATAGCCGCGAAACATGGTCGAGGCAGCCATGGCGGCCGTGGACAGCAGCACCATCGTCCAGAGGACGGTCAACAGCGCCATGCCGCGTTGTGATCCGAAGCGTTTCATGGCGCGTCACTCTGCGCCGCGCGCTTCGGATCAGATTTGTCGCCAGCCGTTCCGGTAACGCAATTGCTGCTCGCCTTATCCTGCGCGCAGGTGCTCGGCGCGTCCGCGTGAATCAGGAATTCGCCCGGCAACAGATCAGCGCCGGTATCGCGATCGTGCACGCTCAGTCGAACCAGCCGCGGGAGCGTGGACTTTTCCGTCCAGGTGTCGCTCCAGGTCAGCTTGCCGTCCGGCGCATACTCGCCGAATGCAAATGCGGCATCGAGCTTGCCCTCGACCAGAACGACGCTGTCGCCCGGTTCGAGATCGCTGAAATGCACGTGCAGCCCGGGCCACGCGGCGCGCCGGCGCACCAGCCGCGTCACCCCATCCGTTTCTTCGACGGCCAAGGTCACCAGTTCTTCGCCGCCGGCGCGCGCGCCGGGCAAGGCAGCGCCGACGCCTGCCGCGCTAATGAAAGAGACATTAGACGGCCCACCTTCAAAGGCCGCCGTATGATCGTCGGGCCACACGACAAAACGCGCGGCGCCGAAATCCCCGGCGAGCCGATCGGAAGCCAGCGCGAGACCTTCGGCACGGTCCATGCTGTGCGCGCCGCGATCGAAATGCAGCGCCACCTGGTGGATGAGCGTCGCCGACCCGCCGATGATGACCGACGTGATCGCCAAGGCGGCAAGCGCCTCCACCAAGGTGAAGCCGCGCTGTCGATCATGTGTCCTGCCGGATCGCATCCGTGGTCAATCCGCCTTGCCGAGCCGCACGGTCTCGGCGGTCAGCGTCCGGCCCGGAGCCCAGGTCACGCTGGTCTTGACGAGATAAGGCGCCCAGTCGGCCTGTTGCGGCGCCTTTTGATCGGGGCTCCCTGTGTTCTTGGACTTCGGCTTCGAGGGAGTCACGGGCAACGCGGGCGCCGCCATTGGCTGCGACGTGATTTGCCAATGCAGGCCGCCGGTGTCCCCCTCGCGCGACAGATTGGCGAGGCTCGCACGATCGACCGGCGCGGCCAGAACGGACCGCAGCACCATATTGGCCGCCACCCGGCGGTCCGCACTCTCCATAATGCGGCGCGCCTGGTACAGAAGCGGATTGAGCGTCGCGGCGAACGTCAGCAGCAGCGCAAGCGCCACCAATGCTTCCAGCAGCGTAAAGCCCCCGCGGCTATTGCGCGTGGGACGACGCGACCGCAACACTGCCGGTGTACCAATTGACGCGGATGTCATAGCCAGCCTTTTCGCGTGAGAGCGTCAGCGCAGCCCCGGTCGACGCGCCATCCGGATAGAAGCGAACAACTGCGCGCCGTCCCGACCACTCTTCGTCAGTGCCGAGCAGATCGAGCGCCACGTCGCGCGGAATGGCGACCGTCTCGCCGCTATCGCCGACGAAACTCCGGCTTTCACCGTCCAGCGAGACCTGCCGCACCTGACCGGTCAGGATCGCGCTCAGGCGTTCGTGCCGTAGCAATGTCGCCGTTCGCATCGCCACGGCCTTCAATTGAACGCGCCCTGTCCCGGATAGCGTCGAAAGCGTGAGAGAAGCGGTCAGGGCGATGATGGCCATGACGGCCACCATCTCCAGCAGCGTGAACCCTGCGCGCCGGTTAGTGCTCCGCATTGGAGATGTCTGCCGCGGTGCCGGTGCCCCCTTCGTGGCCATCGGAACCAAGCGACTGGATTTCGTATGGCGGCGAGTGATCCCCCGACAGACGATAAATATAGGCATTTCCCCAGGGGTCGGTGGGCACGCGGCCGCCTTTGACATATGGACCGTTCCACGACTCGACGTTGGACGGACGTTGCGCGAGAGCAGCCAACCCTTCCGAATTGGTGGGGTAACGGCCGGTATCGAGATAGAACAGGTCGAGCGAAGAAGCGAAGTTTTCGATCTGCAGTTTTGCGGTCTTGACCTTCGACGTGCCGAGATAGCTGAGCACGCGCGGCCCGACCAGGCCGAGAATGAGGCTGATGATCGTCAGCACGACCAGCATCTCGATGAGGGTGTAGCCGGCTTGCGACGCGCGATTATGATATCGGGCGCGCGCGAGCGCGCTCAGGCGAAGCGATAGTGTCATGAGGCGAGGTCCGTGATGCTGAGCAGTGCCGTCATGATCGACATGATGAGTGCGCCGACGACAACGCTGACAAAGATGATCGTCATCGGTCCGATAGCGCCCATCAAACGATCGAGACCGATGCCAAGTTTATGCTCGTAGAAGTGCGCGGCGTGGTTGGCCACGGCCGCCAAGTCTCCGGTTTCGTCGCCCACCCGCAACATCCGCAGCGCAAGCGGCGGAAGTAGTTTGCTCTCCGCCAGGGCCTCGCCAAACCGACGGCCCTTGCGCACTTGCTCATGCAGATTATCGATGGCCGCGACATAGCGCGGCTCGACGACAATGTCGCGAAGGATTTTCAACGCGTCCGGCAGCGGCACGCCATTCGTCACCAAGAGACCGAGCATGCGCACGATGCGCACCGTGCGCCGGTCATTCATCGGCGTGGCAATTCCCGGTATCCTTGTGATGAGACCGACAATCTGCCCGCGCCGTTCGGGGCTCCTGAAGACAAACCATATGCCAAGAATGACGGCCAGGCAGCCACCCAGGAACAGATCGAGATTGGCCCGCAGCCACGTGGAGGCCGCGAGGACAAAGGCCGCGCCGCCATTCAACTTGCCGCCGAGATCCTTGAACACCGGCTCGAACTGCGGAACGACATAGATCAGGAAGAAGAAGAGGATGAGCACTGCTGATCCGATCAGGAATAACGGATAGCGGACGGCCGAATTGATTCGCTCGAGCAGAAGTTCGTTGCGCGAGCGATCCTCGACGATCGCCTGCAGTACGCCATCGAGCTTGCCCGATGCTTCACCGACGCGAATCATCGCAACATAAGCCGGGCCCATGATGGTCGGATGACGCTGCAGCGCCTCCGCGAAGCTGTCGCCGGCCGAAATGGCCGAGCGCAGCGTCTCGGCAAAGCGCGCCGTCGCCTTGTGGCTGTTTTCGCCCAGCGTCTGCAGCGTCGCCTCGAGCGTCAGGCCAGCGCCGACCAGCAGGCCCAGTTGGCGCAGGAACACCGTGAGATCGCGCCCCGCAAGGCCCTTGTCGCCGAGCGCGCCCAGCCGGTCGAGCAGCGCCTTCGACGCGAGCTCGGCCTCAATCGGCATTTGCCCGACATATTCGATGCGCCGGATGACTTCCTCACGCGACGGCGCATCGAGCTCGCCAAGGACGAGCTCGCCGGCTTTGGTGACCGCGCGATAGCGGAATTGCGGCATTCCCGGTTCCTACAGACTCGCGCTGACGCGAAAGACCTCGTCGATCGTGGTCAGGCCGGCGCGGCATTTCGCGACGCCATCTTCGGTCATGGTCGTCATGCCTTCGCCGCGCGCGACCTTTTCGAGATCGACGGCATCGGTCTTCGGACCGATTGCGCTGCGCACACGCGGCGTCACCTCCAACACCTCGAACACGCCCTTGCGGCCGCGGAAGCCGGTGAACCCGCACCACTCGCAGCCATTCGGCTTGTGGAGGATTTCTCCGGCCTGGAAGCCAAGCGTTGCATAGCGGACGTCCTGCGCGAGGTCGGCCGCCGTCAGCTGATGCGGCTGTTTGCAATCACCGCAGAGAATGCGCACCAGCCGCTGGCCGATGATCGCCCGCACCGACGACGCGAGCAGAAAGCTCTCGACGCCCATGTCGATCATGCGCGTGATCGCGCCGGCTGCCGTGTTGGTGTGCAAGGTCGACAACACGAGATGGCCGGTCAGCGACGCATGCACGCCGATATGCGCGGTCTCGCCATCGCGCATCTCGCCGACCATGATCACGTCGGGGTCCTGGCGGAGAAAGGAACGAAGCGCCGACGCAAAAGTCAAACCGATGGTGGGATGTACCTGCGTCTGGTTGATGCCCGGAATCTGATACTCGACCGGATCCTCGATGGTGAGGATCTTACGCGTCGGCTCGTTGATGACACTGAGCGAGGCCGCCAGCGTCGTGGTCTTTCCCGATCCCGTCGGGCCGGTGACGATCACCATCCCGAACGGCGCCTGTAACGTGTTGCGGACGATCTGCTCATCGCGCTCGGAGAGTCCGATCTTATCCAGCGCGACGACGCCAGAGCCCTTTCGCAACAGGCGGATGACCACGCCTTCGCCGGACATCGTGGGCATCGTCGCGACGCGCAGATCGATTTCGGCGCCGTTGATCACGATGCGGGCGCGGCCGTCCTGCGGCAGACGCCGCTCGGTGATGTTCAGGCCGGCCATGATCTTGATTCGGGACAGAAGGCCCTTCGCCATGCTCATCGGCGGCGCGGGCACGGCTTTCAGCAATCCGTCGATGCGCAGGCGCGTCTGCAAGACATTGCCGAAGGGCTCGATATGCAGGTCCGTGGCGCGCTGCTCGACGGCGAGGCGCAGCAGATCGTCCACCGCGCGGACGACGGGGCCGCCCTGGGCGAGATCGCGCAGCTCGTCGAGATTGTCGCCGCCCGCTGTGGGTTCCGCCGACAAAGTATCGTCAGCCGGCTCGGCTTCGAGGCTCGCCGCAAGCGCCGTCTCGATATCGTCCGCCGTCGCGACCGCGATCGTCACCAGTTTACGGAGGGCGACCTCAACCGCGCGCACCGTCTCGGGATCGGCCGGAGCCGCGACCGCGAGCATGATCGCGCCCGGCTCACTCTCGAACGGAAAGACGCGCTTCTCCCGCAGAAACCGCTGCGACAGTTTCCCGCCCGCGAAGGGACTTTCGATTAATTCCGCGCGTTGCACGCGCGCGCAGCCGTAAAAGGCTGCCAGCTCATTCGCGAAAACGGACGGCGTAAGCTTCGTCAGGTTCAACCAGTCGAGACCGTTCGACGTATCGCGGCCTTTCGCCATCGAAGCGGCCTCCGCCGCTTGATCACGCAAGATGCCTTTGCCGGCGAGATATGCCGCGAAGTCAGCCGAAGCCATGGATGGTCACCGTTACCGGCCGTCACATGACCGCGCATGCATGACGCGTTTACGACAAACCGACAATTCACAGGGTCAGCGGTGCGGTACGGACTTGATCGGCCGCATTTTCAGACCGATCAATCCTTGCAGATGCAACACGTTGTAGCGTGATGTTAGACAATAGTTCATCACGGTTTTGCGCGCGATGAAAACGCTTTAGATGACGAAGTTGTCGCACTGATAAAAAAATGACGTGTAACCGATGTAATAGCCTCGGCTTGAGCTTGCAGCGATGCGTTCAAGGCGAGGAACGGCATGACTTATATAATGACCGCGGGCGACTCCAAGTCCCGACAACAGAAGCTCGGACGGCGGCGCGCACGGGTCCTTGCTGTCGCGGCTGTCCTCTTTGCCGTGCCCAACGTAGCTTTCAAAGCAAGCGCGGCGCCGCTCGACGACGCCGCGGAACATTACCGGCCTTATTTGGTCGAAGGCATTGGCGCGGCGCTCAAAGGCGCGCAGGCGTTGCAGGAGCGCGTTTCGGCCAACGATCTCGAAGGCGCGCAGCAGGCGTGGCTTTCGGCCCGCGCCGGCTGGGAGCGCTCGGAGGTTTTCACCAGCGGCTTCGTTCCGCAGCTCGATGAGCAGATCGATGCGTGGCCAAACGCCACAACAGGCTTTCATGCCATCGAGGCAAAGCTCTTCGGCGCGAATGAGGTCACCGTTCAGCGCGACGTCAATGCATTGGTCGCGCATCTGACGGAGCTCGACGGCAATGTGCGCAAGATACCGCTCACCCCGCAAGGTCTCCTGAACGGAACCGCGCGGCTCGCTTACGAAGTCGGCGAAAGCAAATCGGATGGCGGCGAGTCCCGAATCAGCGGCACGTCGCTGGACGACATGCGCAACAATATCGGCGGCATCGACTTCGCCTACAGCACAATTTTCGCCGCCGCGCTCGAGGCGCGCGACCCGAAGCTCGCCGAGACCGCGCGTGCCAAAATAGAACAGCTCAAGGCATTGGTCGCCGTCAAGGATCTCACCCAGATCGACGTGCCGATGCTCCGCAACGTGACCGAGGAACTCGTCGTCGCGTTTCAGAGCGCGGCGCCGAAGATGGGGCTTGGACCACCGAGCCTCGAACCCACGCCATAATCACCGTCTTGGCGGTGCAAGCCTTTAAACGAGTCGAGGGTCGGGGCATGTTCGTTCGCGCGATTTCAATCATTGCTGTCGGGCTTTTGGCCGGCGCTGCCATCCAGGGGGCCTTGGCCTTTCCGGTCGGCGGAGATCAAACGGTGCTGCCGGCGGGAACCGAGCTGAATGAAGACGCGATCGACCAGCCGCGCGAGGTCTTCAAGTCCGAAGCCATCGACGGCCGCAAATCTTATCTCGTGAACCTCGGCGATCTCGCCTTCAATGCGCCGACGATCCTTGGCGGCGTCGCGCGGCAGGCCGGCATCAGTTGCTCAACATGTCACGTCAATGGCGCGTCCAATCCCCGGCTGTTCGTTCC
>DATDMA010000306.1:0-9215 GCA_036519015.1 Pseudolabrys sp.
TATGAGCTGGCGCGGCGCGCTGGCGTATACACTTGGACCCTACATGCCGGCCTGGCTCTGGAAATGGGCGAACGCGACCTTCACCGGCCACAGCGCGGACATCTCGAAATACAGTGCGATCAGCGCCGGGCGTCTGGCGGAGCTCGACTTGCCGGCGTTGGCGCGTGAGCGCGATCTCGATTTTGCCTACCGTCCGTGGAAGGACGGCTTCGCGATGCGGCTCTGGGTTCTGCGCCGTGGTGATGCGGGCAACCACTACAAGGGCGCGCTGGCCGGATGGGGCCTCGACCACCGCGATCCCTTGGCGGACAAACGCCTGATCGAATATTGCCTGAGCATTCCCACCGAGCAGTTTTTGACCGGCGGTGTGCAGCGCGCCTTGGCGAAGCGCGCGCTGGCCGACCGGCTGCCGCAAGCCGTGCTCACCGAGCAGAAGAAGGGCATCCAGGCAATCGACTGGCACGAAGGCGCCACCGCGGCCCGCGGCGAGATCGCCGCCGAACTGGACCGGCTTGCAAGCTGCGCCCCCGCCGCAAAGGCGCTCGATATTCCGCGCTTGAAAGGCCTGGTGGACAACTGGCCGTCCGGCGGCTGGGAGCGCGATGCCGTGATGCAGCCCTACCGGCTGGCGTTACTGCGCGGCGTCGCCGCCGGGCATTTCCTGCGCAAGGCGACGCGGGGAAACCAGTAGCCGGCGCGGCGTTGTGCCGCGGACTTTCGGCGATGGTGCCCAGGAAAGGACTCGAACCTTCACGACCTTTCGGCCACTGGCACCTGAAGCCAGCGCGTCTACCAATTCCGCCACCTGGGCAAGCGGGGGGATAGGTACGGAGCCGCCTTCGGCTTGTCAATTGAGCCCTTGCGGCCTCTGTACAGGTCTCGGCCGATCCTGTATTGGCCGAGCCTTGGGACGACCCACGTCAGACAATCGAGCGAGAGCGGGATGACCGCACGCAGCCCCTACGATACTCTTGTCACCGTCTATGGCGGGTCGGGCTTCCTCGGCCGCCACGTGGTCCGGGCGCTCGCCAAACGCCATTACCGCATCCGCGTCGCGGTGCGCAGGCCCGAGCTCGCCGGCCATCTGCAGCCGCTCGGCCGCGTCGGCCAGATCCACGCCGTGCAGGCCAACCTGCGCAACGCCGCCTCGGTGGAAGCCGCCGCGCGCGACGCGCATGTGCTGGTCAACCTGGTCGGCATCCTGTTCGAGGGCGGCCGCCAGCGCTTCGATGCGGTGCATGCCTTCGGCGCCGAGCAGGTGGCCCTGGCCGCCAACGCGCATGGCGCCGCCATGGTGCATGTGTCCGCCATCGGCGCCGACGAGAACTCGGCCGCCCGTTACGCCCGCTCCAAGGCGCAGGCCGAGAAGCTGGTGCTGTCGGCGCAGCCCGCGGCGACCATCCTGCGGCCGTCGATCATGTTCGGCCCGGAGGACGATTTCTTCAACCGCTTCGCGTCGCTGGCGCGCATGGCGCCGGCGCTGCCGCTGATCGGCGGCGGGCTTACGCGCTTCCAGCCGGTGTTCGTCGGCGACGTGGCGACCGCCATCGCCGACGCGGTGGACGGCAAGACGCGCGGCGGCACGACCTATGAATTAGGCGGGCCGGAGGTGCGCACGTTCAAGGAGCTGATGCAGTTCGTGCTCGCGACCATCGAGCGCAAGCGGCTCTTGGTGCCGATCCCGTTCTTTGCCGCCAAGCTGCAGGCGAGCGTGCTTCAATTCGCGCCGACGACGCCGTTGACGCCCGATCAGGTCGAGATGCTGCGCACCGACAATGTCGTGTCGGCGGCGGCGATCGCCCAAGGCCGTACGCTGCAAGGCCTCGGCATCGCGCCGGATTCGATCGAGGCGATCGTGCCGTCATATCTCTGGCGCTTCCGCAAGACCGGCCAGTTCCGCAGCCGGCTGGCGTAACGGTCCTTCCGGGGGCGCACACCGTGCGCGCCCCGGAATGACCAGCCTCACGTAAAATAAATCAGATAAATCCCGACGCTGCCGAGGACGATGCGCCACCAGGCGAACAGCGCGAACGAGTGGCGCTGCACGAAGCCCAAGAACGTCTTCACCACGATCCAGCCGAAGATGAACGAGAAGATGAAGCCGACGGCGGTGACCGCGAGATTGCCGCCGAGCGCAAGCTCGCTGCGGCTTTTGTACATCTCATAGGCGAAGGCGCCGATCATGGTCGGCATCGCCAGCCAGAACGAGAACTCCGCGGCCGCGCGCCGGTCGGCGCCGAACAGCATGGCGCCGACGATCGTTGCGCCGGCGCGCGACACGCCCGGGATCATCGAAATGCATTGGATGATGCCGATGCCGAGATAGACCAGCAGCGGAAGCTCGGTCGCATCGTGATAGCGCGCCTTCAAGT
Source organism: Pseudolabrys sp. (assembly GCA_036519015.1). Taxonomy (GTDB): domain Bacteria; phylum Pseudomonadota; class Alphaproteobacteria; order Rhizobiales; family Xanthobacteraceae; genus Pseudolabrys. Next base: position 2,373 of record DATDMA010000306.1, read on the forward strand.
TCATGCGGTCGACCGCCAGCAGCACGAAGCCGCCGACGATGAGCGAGATGCAGACGATGCGGATATCGAACAGCGCCGACTTGATGAAGCCGTACGCAAAGGCGCCGACCACCGCCGCCGGCAGGAAGGCGAGCAACACCCCGATGATGAAGCGCGTCGCCGCCCATTGCGTGAACATGCTCGTCGCCAGCGACCAGATGCGGCCGAAATAGATGGTCAGCAGCGCCAGGATGGCGCCGAGCTGGATGAGCACCGCGAAGGACTTACCGAAGGCGTCGTCGCCCCAGCCGAACACATGCTCCAAGAGGAGCAGATGGCCGGTCGAGGACACCGGAAGGTATTCGGTGAGGCCTTCGACCAGGCCGAGGACGGCGGCCTTGATCAGATCGATATGAGCCGGGCTCAGGTCGAGCACGGCCGCCTTGACAGCGTCGAAACTCATGGGGAATTAGCTCCGGGGGACATCACTGGCGCTGAAGACCGATGCGATTCGTGCGGTTCCAACGTACTTGGTGGCGCAAGACCCCGATCCAGGCAACTTAAAAAGGCCGGCTTGGAAAGGTATATCTCTGCCGGATTGCTCCGATGGAGCCTCTTCCTATAGTGCATCCCTTCAAAGTGCATTGACGATTCGGTCGTAGCCGCGCTTTGCCGCGTAGAAGTGTCCGGGGCCCATGCTGACGCTGTTCCAACATCCACTCAGCCCGCTGTCGCGCTATGTGCGGCTGATTCTCAACGAGTACGGCATCGAGTTGCGGCTGGTCGAAGAGCGATTCTGGGAGCGGCGCGAGGAGTTCCTACTGCTCAATCCGGCCGGGGAAATCCCGGTGCTGGTAGCCGACGGCCAACCGGCCGTGCCCGGCGCGTCCATCATCGCCGAATATATCGAGGAGAGCCTTCCGCCCGACGGCGCCGAGCGCCTGTTGCCGCACAGCCCCGCGCAGCGGGTCGAGGTGCGGCGTCTGGCGGCCTGGTTCAACGACAAATTCCACGCCGAGGTCAGCAGCCCGCTGGTCACCGAGCGCGTGTTCAAGCGCCACATGACGCGTGACCAGGGCGGCGGGCCGCCCGACACCGATCTCCTGCGCGCGGCGCGCCACAATATCCGCTATCATCTCGCCTACATCGGATGGCTGGTGCAGACGCGCGATTGGCTCGCCGGCGACCGGCTGAGCCTGGCGGATCTCGCCGCCGCGGCGCATCTCTCATCGATCGACTATCTGGGCGAAGTGCCGTGGAGCGAAGACGAAGCCGCCAAGAACTGGTACGCGCGGGTGAAATCGCGACCCTCGTTCCGTCCGATCCTGGCCGACGCGCTAGCCGGGGTGCCGGCGTCGAAGACCTACGCCGATCTGGATTTCTGATCTCCTCAGATAGGATCAAGACCGCATTGACGGAGCAGGCGCGTGCGCGCGGCTTCGATGCGGTCGGCGTCACGCGGCCCGACGCCATACCGGAGGCAAAGGCGCGGCTCGAGCGCTTCCTCGCCGACGGCGCGCACGGCGACATGCTGTGGATGGAGACCACCGCCGCGCGGCGCGGCGCGCCGACGGCGCTGTGGGCCGATGTGCGCTCGGTGATCATGCTGGGCATGAACTACGGACCCGACGAGGACCCGCTCGCCGTGTTGCGCGAACGCACGCACGCGGCGATCTCCGTCTACGCCAAAGGCGACGACTATCACGACCTCATCAAGGCGCGGCTGAAGGACCTGGCGCGCTGGCTGATCGCGAACGCCGGCGGCGACGTGAAAGTCTTCGTCGATACCGCGGCGGTGATGGAGAAGCCGCTCGCAGCCAGTGCCGGCCTCGGCTGGCAAGGCAAGCACACGAACATGGTGTCGCGCCAATTCGGCTCATGGTTCTTCCTCGGCTCGATTTTCACCACGCTCGATCTGCCGGCCGATGTTGCAACGGCGGATAGCTGCGGCACCTGCCGCGCCTGTCTCGACGCCTGCCCGACCGCGGCCTTTCCCGAGCCCTACCGCCTCGATGCGCGGCGCTGCATTTCGTATCTGACCATCGAGCACAAGGGTCCGATCCCGCGCGAGTTGCGCCCGCTGATGGGCAACCGCATCTACGGCTGCGACGATTGCCTGGCCGTATGCCCGTGGAACAAGTTCGCCGTCGCGGGACGCGAAGCCAAGCTCGCCGCACGCGAAACGTTGCGTGCGCCCAAGCTCGCCGAGTTGGCGCGGCTCGATGATGCGCAGTTCCGCACGCTGTTTGCCAAGACCTCGATCAAGCGCACCGGCCGCGACCGCTTCGTGCGCAATGTGCTCATCGCGATCGGCAATTCCGGCGATGCTTCGCTTGCGGTGGAAGCCGAACGGCTGCTCGACGACGCCTCGCCTCTGGTGCGCGGCGCGGCGGTGTGGGCGCTCTCCCAATTATTGCCGCGTGACGAATTCGCCGCGTTGGCAGAGACGCGCAACGACGTCGACTCCTCCGTAGTCGACGAGTGGCGCCTAGCGCTCGCCTAGAACTCCCGCACCGCCGTGGTCAGCCGCTCGAGATCCTCCGGCCGTGACAGACGGTGATCGCCGTCCTTGATCAGCGTCAGCACCACGTCATCGCGCGAGAAGCGCGACACCAGGTCGACCGCGTGCCGCCAGGGCACGTCCGGATCCTGCACACCCTGAAGGATGTGCACCGGGCATCCGGTCTCGATCAGCCCGCCGAGCAGGAGGTGCTTGCGGCCCTCCTCGATCAGCCCCTTGGTGATCGGATAGCCCTCGTCGGAGTAGTCCGACGGCCGCGTCCAGAAGCCCTTCTCCTCGATCTCGCGCTTGATCGCATCGGGGAACTGCTTCCACATCAGCACCTCGGTGAAGTCCACCGCCGGTGCAATCAGCACCATGCCGGCGATCGCCGGAGCGCCTTTGATCTCGCGCAGCGCCCGCGCCAGCAGCAACGCCAGCCAGCCGCCCATGGACGAGCCGACCACCACCTGCGGCCCCTGCGCGAAGCGCCTGTAGACCGCAATACTTTCGTCGAGCCACTGGCCGATGGTGCCGTCGGTGAAAGCGCCGCTCGATTCGCCGTGGCCGGAATAATCGAAGCGCACACAGGCGCGGCCGTTCATCTCGGCCCACAGGTCGAGCGCCACGGCTTTGGTGCCCTTCATGTCGGATTTGAAGCCGCCGAGCCAGAACAGGCCGGGTTCCGGACCTGGTTCCAGACCTGGGCCCTTGCTCTCGCGCACACGCACGGCGATGGTCCGTGGTGTCGGGGGTGATTCTATCGGCAGCGATGTCAGGCTGGCTTCGCTCATGGGGCGCGTGGACTTTTTGAGGATGGGCTCGATACCGGCATCTTCTCGCCGCAAGCAGGCCTCATGCGCAAGGGGGCCGGCATGACCGTGAATGTCTCCCTCCGCGCCAAAGCGCGCTCGCTCGAAGGCGCCACCATCCTGCAGCTCGTGCCGGCGCTGCGCGACGACCCCGCCGGACACGCCGCGGTCGACATCGCGATGACGCTGCTGCAATCGGGCGCCCGCGCCATCATCGCCGGTGACGGCGGGCCGCTGGTCGGCGACTTGCGCGCCTTCGGCGGCGAATGGCTGCCGATGCCCAACGACACGATCAACCCGCTCCGCATCAAGCGCAACGCGCGCCAGATCGCGAACCTCATCGCCGGGGAACGCGTCGACATCGTGCATGCGCAGAACGCGGGCGCCGCCTGGAGCGCGCTCGAAGCCACGTATAAACAGCCGGTGTTCCTGGTGACATCGTTCGGCGACCGGCTCGCGGCCGACGCCTGGCCGGGCAGCATCGTCCGCGGCTCGCTCGCGCGCGGCAACCGCGTGATCGCGCCCTCGAGCTATGTCTCGCGCGCCATGATCGAGCGCTATCGCATCGAGCCGCGGCGGATAACGGTGATACCGCGCGCGGTGGACACCGCGACCTTCAATCCGGCGGCGATCAGTTCGGATCGCATTGCCGCGATGCGGCGCGTCTTCGGCGTGCTGCCGCATGTGCGCGTGGTGCTCGTGTCCGGGCGCATCGCCCCGTGGAATGGGCAGATGAGCATGATCGACGCTGCCCGCCTTCTCGTCGCCGGCGGCGACCGCAACATCGCCTTCGTCTTCGTGGGCGAGGATCGCGGCCAGCCGCGCTACGCGCGCAGCCTTCGCCAGCGCGCGGAAGTGCACGGCATCGACACGCTGTGCCGCTTCACGGGCCATTGCGCCGACATGCCGGCGGCGATCGCGGCCGCCGACGTGGTGGTCGTGCCATCACTGACGCCGCCGCTGTCGGGCCGCGCCGTTTCCGAGGCGCAGGCGGTGGGCCGTCCGGTCATCACCACGACCATCGGCATGCTGCCGGAAAACCTGCTGGCGCCGCCGCGTATGCGTGAGGAACTGCGAACCGGCTGGGTGGTGCGACCGGGCAATACCGCAGAGCTTGCCCGCGCGGTGGGCGCGGCGCTCAAGCTCGACACCACCGCCTACGAGGCGCTGGGGGCGCGGGCCCGCCAGTTTGCCGAATTTGCCTTTTCCCCGCAGAGCGTTGCCGAAGCCATCCGTGGGGTTTATACCTCGGTCCTGGCACGCGACGCCTGAATAAGGCTTGCAGGACATCGTCGGGGGACACCGTCATCGACGCGGTGCAAATGACCAGCGGCGCGAAAGGCACGGCACATCGATCTCGACGCTGGCCTTCGTTCGTGCGAATTCAAGGTTGAGGTCGTGACCTGATGTCGAGTTCGTCCGCGTCGGATACGCAAAGTGGCGAGGCCCGCATCTCCGCGGCGCGCCGTGGCGTGCCCGGCGAGCCGATGCGTGTGCTGATCGTCGCGTCCACGCTCGACGGCGGCGCGGCGGATGCGGGCGCGGTCGAGCTCACGCGCATCCTCAGCAACGCCGGCCACCAAGCCGTGGTCGTATCGCACGCCGGCCGCCTTGTCGCCGACGTCATCGCCGCGGGCGGCGAATTCGTTCCGCTCGAAGTCTCCAGCAATAATCCGGTGCTGATGCTGCGCAACGCCGCAGTGCTGACGCGGATCGCGCGCGAACGGCAATGCGACGCCATCCATGCGCTGGGCCGCGCCGGCGCCTGGAGCGCCTTCATCGCCGCGCGGGTGCGCGGCATTCCCTTCGTGACGAGCTGGTACAAAGGCTTCCGCGACCAGAACATCTTCAAGCACCTCTACAATGGCATTATGGCGCGCGGCGACCGCGTCATCGCATTGAGCGAGCAGATCGCGCAGCTCATCAACGACCGCTACGGCACGCCATGGAGCAAGATCGCGGTGGTGCCGTGCAGTGTCGATCTCGAGCGTTTCGATCCTGCTCATGTCGGCCATGATCGCGTCGCTGCGATCCGCGATGCCTGGGGCATCAAGCGCGAAACGAAAGTCATCCTCATCGTCGGCCGCATCCTGCGCCGGAAGGGCCACCACGTCGTGGTCAAGGCGGTGGAGCGGCTGAAGGAGAGGGGACTCAAGGATTTCCTCTGCGTCTTCGTCGGCGAGGATCGCGGCCGCACCCATTACACCGGCGAGCTCTGGGACCTGGTGCTTTCCACCGGGACCATGGACGTGATCCGTATGGCCGCGCCGGTGAGCGACATGCCGGCGGCCTATGCCGCGGCCTCGGTGGTGGTCTCGGCGGCGATCCAGCCGGAGGGCGTGCAGCGGGCGCTGCTCGAGGCCCAGGCCATGGCGCGGCCGGTGGTCATCTCCGACCTCGCCGCCGGCGCCGATGTCGTACTCACCGCGCCGGCGGTACCGGAAAGCCGCATCGCCGGCCTGCGCTTCCATTCCGGCGACGACGCCGCCCTGGCGGCCTCGCTGCTTCGGCTGTTCTCGATGCCGGAGCCGAACCGCGCCACCATCGGCCTGCGCGGCCGCGACTGGGTGCGCGGCCATTTCAATACCGAAACCGTGGCCGAGCAGACCCTGCGGGTCTATGGCGACATCACCGGCCGCACGCCGACGGCCGCCCCAGTGGCCCGGTTGCGACAAAATTAGAGCATTTTGAACGATTTGAACGCGGAACGCGCCTTTGGGCCTCACGACGCGCGGAACCGCGTTGACTTATTCGCCGTTTCTACCAATCTTCCACCCAGCCAAAGGCGTGCCCGACGCGCCTCTGGTTCGCGCAACAACACAGGAGAAATAACATTCGTCGTCCGATGAAGTCCGCGCTGCCCGTTCAAAAAGACGGCCCGCGCATCAACGAGGAGATTCGCGTCCGCGAGGTCCAGCTAATCGATGCCAGTGGTCACAACCACGGCCCTACGGCGATCCAGGCCGCGCTAGAAATGGCGCAGGCAGCGGGGCTCGATTTGGTCGAAATCGCCCCGAACTCCGCGCCGCCCGTCGCCAAGCTCCTGGACTATGGCAAGTACAAGTACCAGGCGCAGAAGAAGGCGGCCGAAGCCCGCAAGAAACAACACGTCGTCGAGATCAAGGAGATCAAGCTCCGGCCGATGATCGACGACCATGATTACGATGTGAAGATGCGCTCGATGAAGCGGTTCTTCGAGGAAGGCGACAAGGTCAAGATCACCTTGCGCTTCCGCGGCCGCGAGATGGCGCACCAGGAGCTCGGCTTCCAGCTCCTGAACCGGGTGAAGGCCGATACTTTGCCGATCGCCAAGGTCGAGTCGGAGCCGCGCTTCGAAGGCCGCCAGATGGTCATGGTGCTGGCGCCGCGCTGATTGCGCAGTCCGTAACGTCCCGACGCGCCGCAGGCGGAAGCCGATTGCGGCGCGTTGCCGTTTCAGCGCTTCTCCGCCTCCCAGCGGCCGGCGCAGGGACCGGCGCTGCTCTGTCCGCGCCAGGTGCCGCTGCCGGAGCTGCCGCCGAGGCGGCCGGTGCCGTCGGCGCCGCGCTGGCC
>DATDMA010000307.1:0-15920 GCA_036519015.1 Pseudolabrys sp.
AAGACAAGATCTCGATCCGCAATCTCGATTTCTTTTACGGCGACCATCGCGCGCTCAAGAACATCAATGTGTCGCTGTACCGGGGCAAGGTGACCGCCTTCATCGGCCCGTCCGGCTGCGGCAAGTCGACTTTGCTGCGCAGCCTCAACCGGATGTACGATCTCTATCCGAACCAGCGCGCCACCGGCGAGGTCAGGCTCGACAACGACGACATCCTGTCGCCGTCGCAGGACCTCAACCTCCTGCGCGCCAAGGTCGGCATGGTGTTCCAGAAGCCGACGCCGTTCCCGATGACCATCTACGAGAACGTCGCCTTCGGCATCCGCCTCTACGAAAAGCTGCCGAAGTCGGAGCTCGACGACCGGGTCAAGAACGCGCTCGAGCGCGCGGCAATATGGAACGAGGTGAAGGACAAATTGGGGGCCAACGGCCTTTCGCTCTCCGGCGGCCAGCAGCAGCGCCTGTGCATCGCACGCACCGTGGCGGTGCGCCCGGAGGTCATCCTGTTCGACGAGCCGTGCTCGGCGCTTGATCCGATCTCCACCGCCAAGATCGAAGAGCTGATCGACGAGCTCAAGGACGACTACACGATCGCCATCGTCACGCATAACATGCAGCAGGCGGCGCGCGTGTCGGACTTCACCGCTTTCATGTATCTCGGCGAGCTGGTCGAGTTCGATCAGACCACCCGCATCTTCACCAATCCGAACGAACGCCGCACCCAGGACTACATCACCGGCCGCTTCGGCTAGAAACGGTTCGGCTGGAAGGACAAAGACAATGAGCGACCACACTGCCAAGGCGTTCGATAACGATCTGCAGGATCTCGCGCGCATGGTCGCCGAAATGGGCGGCCTGGCCGAGAAGCAGGTCGCCGATTCCGTCGATGCGCTGGCCAAGCGCGACACCGCGCTGGCGCAACGCATCACCGCCGCCGACGCCAACATCGACGCGCTCCAGCGCGAGATCGAGGAAAAGGCTGTCCTCACCATCGCGCGCCGCCAGCCCATGGCGGTCGACCTGCGCGAGGTGGTCGGCGCGCTGCGTCTCGCCAACGATCTCGAGCGCATCGGCGATCTCGCCAAGAACATCGCCAAGCGCGTGATCGCGCTCAATGCCGAATTCCCGCCGCCGAAGCTCATCCGCGGCGTCGAGCACATGACCGACCTGGTGCTCGAACAGATGAAGACGGTGCTCGACGCTTACGCGCGCCGCGACATCAGCAAGGCCATGGAAGTGTGGCGCGGCGACGAAGAGGTCGACGCGGTCTGCACCTCGGTGTTCCGCGAGCTGCTCACCTATATGATGGAAGACCCGCGCAACATCACCTTCTGCATCCATCTCATTTTCTGCGCCAAGAACGTCGAGCGCATGGGCGACCATGCGACCAATATTGCCGAGACCGTACATTACATCATCGAGGGGCGGCCGATTGCCGATCAGCGCCCGAAGGGGGATACGACGACCTTTGCCGCCCTGCGGGTGGGCGACAATCGCTAACAGGACCAATAAATGAATGCACGCATACTGATCGTGGAGGATGAAGAGCCGCTGACGATGCTCCTCCGCTATAACCTCGAAGCCGAAGGCTACGAGGTCGACACGGCGGCACGCGGCGACGACGCCGATACGCGGTTGAAGGAGAGCACGCCGGATCTGGTCGTGCTCGACTGGATGCTGCCGGGCCTCTCCGGCATCGAGCTTTGCCGCCGCCTGCGGGCGCGGCCGGAAACGCGTCAGCTTCCGATCATCATGCTCACCGCGCGCGGTGAGGAGAGCGAGAAGGTGCGCGGGCTCGCTACCGGCGCCGACGATTACATCGTCAAGCCGTTCTCGGTGCCCGAGCTGCTGGCGCGCGTGCGCGCGCTGCTGCGCCGCGCCAATCCGGAGCGCGTCGCCACCGTGCTCGCCATCGGCGACATCGAGCTCGACCGCGACAAGAAGCGCGTCGTGCGCAACGGCCGGCCGATCGATCTCGGGCCGACCGAGTATCGCTTGCTCGAGTTCCTCATGGAGCGCCCCGGCCGCGTGTTCTCGCGCGAGCAGCTGCTCGACGGCGTCTGGGGCTCGGACATCTACATCGACGAGCGCACCGTCGACGTCCACGTAGGCCGCCTGCGCAAGGCGATCAATCGCGGTCACGCGGCCGATCCGATCCGCACCGTCCGCGGCGCCGGCTACGCCCTCGACGACCGCTTCGGCCGAGTGAATTGAGCCTTCGCTGCTTTCGGCCGACTCCGCGCAGGCCTCACTAATTGTCGTCCCCGCGCAGGCGGGGACCCATACTCCGTGCCCTCTCGATCGTGCACGGCGTATGGGTCCCGGCTCGCGCTCGCTAACGCTCGCTTGGCCGGGACGACAGCAGAAAATGTGGCGCGCTCAATAACGTCCTAGTACGACAAAAAACTTATCCCCGCCGTTCCGGACGGGCTTATATTCCGCATGTCCTGCTCAACGAGGGCGCTGTCATGAGGCGTCTTGATGGTGGAGCAAGGACGCGGCGCCCGCGGGCGTGGCCTCGCAAGCCACGCGCTCGGGCGGTGACGGGGCTCCGCCTGGGGCCACTAAGACCCCCCGCCAGGAGCTGGCTGATGGCGGGCCGCACGGCTCGTTCGAGACTTGATGGCACGGCTGCCCAAAAGGGGTCGCGTTCTGAGAGTGGTCGAACGCCCCGCAGGCGGTTGCCGAAAGCGCGGCCCGTCGCCGTTCAAGACGCCGCGATGGCGCGCGGAAAGGCGCCGCATCTTCCCAAAAGGAAGATGCGCAATTGACTACCTGACGCGCCTTCTCGGCGCGCCATCCCCTCGTATTTCACGAGGGAGCGGAAAAGGACGACGGCGTACCCGGCGCCGCAAAGAATACGGGCGATTTCGCGTGGCTGTTTGATATTTGAATCAGTAGACGAGCGAACGGACGATACACTCCGCTCATCCCCGCGGACGCGGGGATCCAGACTTTGCAGCATGAACGAAAGAACTGGATGCCCGCTTGCGCGGGCATGAGCGGCGAATGCGAGCGCGCGCAAAACACTTCCTTATCCCTCCCCCGCACGCGGGGGAGGGATAAGGAAGGCAAAAACAAAAATGGCCGGGCGAGCCCGGCCATGACATGCGATCAGGTGAATCCGCTGATCAGCCGTGGACGCCTAGCCCCGAAACGACGGCTTGGCGCGGCGCCGGTCCGCCGCCGGCTGGTACGCGACCCGCGAATGGAACGAGCAGTAGGGCAGGTCCGTCGCGGCCTCGCCGCCGCAGAAGAAGAAGTCCGGGCTGCCCGGGTCGCCCACCGGCCAATGGCAGGTGCGCTCGTTGAGCTGCAGCAGCGTCTTGCGCTGCTCCGCCGGTATCTCGACCAGATCCGGCTCCGGCTCGACCTCATATTCGTAGGCCAGCGCCGTATTGCCGCGGATCGCCGGGCGCTGCACCCGCAGCATATGGCCGGACGAGCGCGCCTTGCGCGGCCGCGGCGCGGCCGAGGACGGGCTCTTGGCCCGGCCCGAGAGGCCGAGACGGTGCACCTTGCCGATGACGGCGTTGCGCGTAATGCCGCCCAATTCGGCCGCGATCTGGCTGGCGGACAGCCCGTCCGCCCATAGTTTCTTTAGGAGTTCGACCCGCTCATCGGTCCAGCCCATCTGGTATTCTCCTAAGGCCCCCGAGGCCTTGGTGGAATCCATCCCCGTCATCAGGTGCCCTTACGCACCTGACGCTTACGCTCCAGGAATGAACTAGAAGTCGCTCGGCCGCACGATATGTCGTACCGGCTTGACCAAAACGCTACAATATGGGGTGACTCGGCTGCAAGCACTGCAAGCGCTCAAACCCCAACTACCAACAGTTTTCCTTTAGAATCGGGACTTGCGGCTAATTTGAGTCGGCGAATCGGTCCTGCCGCCGGCCGGTTGACAGGGCAGGCCCCGGCAATAGAATGCCCAAAGTGCCGCCCGGTGAGGCGGCACATTTCATTTCGGCTCGCGCGTGGTCCCGGAATACCGGCTTGGTATTCGGGCTAGTCATCCGCAGGCAAGAATAGTGAGGGACAGTTCGTGACTGAACCGTGCCCTCATCACTCGATGGAAGACCAAGGCCGTGACTCCGCATCTGTTGCCGACTTATGCCCGTGTCGACCTCGCTTTCGAGCGGGGCGAGGGCGCCTGGCTGATCACGGCCGCGGGTGACCGCTATCTCGATTTCACGTCCGGCGTCGCCGTCAACGTGCTCGGCCATGCGCATCCCGCGCTGGTCAAGGCGCTGACCGAGCAGGCGCAGAAGGTCTGGCACGTCTCGAACTATTATCGCATCCCGGGCGCCGAGAAGCTCGCCGACCGGCTCTGCGCTGCGTCCTTCGCCGATACGGCGTTCTTCTGCAACTCCGGCACCGAGGCCCTGGAAGGCGCGATCAAGATGGCGCGCAAGTACCAGGCCGTGTCGGGCAGGCCCGAGCGCTTCCACATCATCACTTATGAAGGCGCCTTCCACGGCCGCACGCTCGCCTCGCTCGCGGCCACAGGCAACAAGAAGTATCTCGACGGCTTCGGGCCGCCGGTCGAAGGCTTCGATCAGGTGCCCTACGGCGATCTCGAAGCGACCAAGAAGGCGATGGGCCCGCAGACCGGCGCGATCCTCATCGAGCCGGTGATGGGCGAGGGCGGCGTGCGCGTCGTGCCGCATGCCTTCCTGAAGGCGCTGCGCGAGCTTTGCGACAAGAACGGCCTGTTGTTGATCTTCGACGAGGTGCAGACCGGCATCGGCCGCACCGGCGAGTTGTTCGCCTATGAGCGCACCGGCGTCACGCCGGACATCATGGCACTGGCGAAGGCGCTCGGCGGCGGCTTCCCGATCGGCGCGTTCCTCGCCACGGAGGAAGCGGCCAAGGGCATGACCGCCGGCACGCACGGCTCGACCTTCGGCGGCAATCCGCTCGCCACGGCGGTCGCCAATGCCGTGCTCGACGTCGTCACCGCCGACGGCTTCCTCGACACCGTCAAGCAGAACGCGCTGCGGCTCAAACAGCGGCTGGCCGAACTGAAGGACCGCTATCCCTCCGTGATCGCCGAAGTGCGCGCCGAGGGCCTGCTGATCGGCCTGCGCATGGTGCCGCCGGCCTCCGCCATGGTCGATGAATTACGCGCCGAGAAAATGCTGACGCCCACCGCCGGTGATAATGTGGTGCGGCTGCTGCCGCCGCTGATTATCGGCGAAGAGGAAATCTCCGAGGCCGTGGCGCGCATCGATCGCGCCTGCGCGCGGCTCGCACAACTGCATTCACAGCCGGCCAAAGCGGGAGCGGCGTGATGAGCGGCAACGGCGTGCGGCATTTCCTCGATCTCATCGACATCCCGAAGCCGGTGCTCGCCGGCCTCATCGACCGTAGCCGCGCCATGAAGGCCGCGCGCGCGCGCGGGGTGCGCTCGTCGCCGCTCGAAGGCAAGACGCTTGCAATGATCTTCGACAAGCCGTCGACGCGCACGCGCGTCTCCTTCGACGTCGCTATGCGCCAGCTCGGCGGCGAAGCGATCATGCTTACTGCGCAGGAAATGCAGCTCGGCCGCGGCGAGACGCTGGCCGACACCGCGAAGGTGCTGTCGCGCTTCGTGGATGCGATCATGATCCGCACCCTCGATCACGAGGAGGTGGCGGAAATTGCGCGCCATGCCACGGTGCCGGTGATCAACGGGCTCACGCGGCGCTCGCATCCGTGCCAGGTGCTGGCCGACGTCATGACCTTCGAAGAGCATCGCGGGCCCATCCGCGGCCGCACCGTCGCCTGGACCGGCGATGCCAACAATGTGCTGGCCTCGTGGGTGCACGCGGCCGAGCGCTTCGACTTCCAGCTTCGCGTGGCGACGCCCGCCGAACTCAAGCCGAAAAAGTGGCTGATGGACTGGGTGAAGTCGTCCGGCGCAGCGATCGATGTCGGCGAGGATCCGGAGGCTGCGGTGAAGGACGCCGATTGCGTCGTCACCGACACCTGGGTCTCGATGGGCGACCGCGACGGCAAGCACCGGCACAACGTGCTCAAGCGCTATCAGGTCAATGCCGGGCTGATGTCCAAGGCCAAGTCCGACGCGGTGTTCATGCACTGCCTGCCGGCGCACCGCGGCGAGGAGGTCACCGACGAGGTGATCGACGGCCCGCAGTCGGTGGTGTTCGACGAAGCCGAGAACCGCCTGCACGCCCAGAAGGGCCTGCTCGCCTGGTGCCTGCACGCGGACGCGTGATCATCCAGTCATTCCGGGGCGCTCGCGCAGCGAGCGAACCCGGAATCCAGATGCGATGATTGAGCTCGGTGCTGGATTCCGGGTTCGCGGGCAAAGCCCGCGCCCCGGAATGACCGCGGAAGTTTCGGCCCCTCGAAATCCGGCCTTTGAGCGCTACATAGGCCCTATGACCGACATCACCGATATGACCGACATGAACGATCCCCGCACCGAGATCCCCACCCGTGCGCCGTCGGCGAAAGCCGTCGACGACATCGTGCTGCCGTTCGAAGTGTCCAAGCTCGATCTGCGCGGACGCGTGGTCCGGCTCGGCCCGGTGGTGGACGAGATCCTGGAGAAGCACGACTATCCGCAGCCGGTGGCGAAGCTCCTGGGCGAAGCCCTCGTGCTCACGGTGATGCTCGGCTCGGCCCTCAAGATCGAGGGCCGCTTCATCTTGCAGACGCAGACCGACGGCCCGGTGCGCATGCTGGTCGTGGACTTCACCACGCCCGGCAAGGTGCGCGCATGCGCCCGCTTCGACAAAGAGCGCGTGGCGCAGGCGATTGCCGCGGGCAAGGCCGACGCCGGCGCGCTGCTGGGGCAGGGCCATCTTGCCATGACCATCGACCAGGGGCCCGACATGAGCCGCTACCAGGGACTGGTGGCGCTCGATGGCGGGACACTGGAAGATGCCGCGCACGAGTATTTCTTGCGCTCGGAGCAGATCCCGACGCGGGTGCGCCTCGCGGTGGCCGAGGAGTTGCGCGCGGGAGAAGGTGGCGCCAGCCATCGCTGGCGCGCCGGCGGCATTATGCTTCAGTTCTTGCCGAAGTCGCCGGAGCGCGCGCGTATCGCCGATCTCGATCCGGGCGATGTGCCCGAGGGCGTCGAGGTGCACACCGTCCCCGAGGACGAGGCCTGGGTCGAAGGCCGTGCGCTGGTCTCCACCGTGGAGGATGTCGAGCTGATCGATCCGGCGCTCTCGAGCGAGCGCTTGGTCTATCGGCTCTTCCATGAACCGGGCGTGCGCGTTTTCCAGAGCGTCGATATGCGCGCGGAGTGCTCGTGCTCGCGTGACACGGTGGAAGGCATGCTCAAGAGCTTCTCGCAGGACGACCGCGACCACATGGTCGAGGACGGCAAGATTTCCGTCACCTGCGAGTTTTGCAGCGCGAACTATGTGTTCGCGCCGGGCGAGGTCGAGGCCAAGGAAGCTGATCAGCAAGGCTGACGCTTCGGTACCACCTGCCCATCGGCGCTTTTGCTATGCTTGCAGATAATGCGACTGATTCTCATCGCACTTCTGCTGCTGGCGCCGATGGGGGCTTTCGCGCAATCCTGCCCGCAGCCGCTCGCCTCCGCGCGCCGTCTGGTGCTGGTCACCGCCGACGATATGAACAGCCCGGCCGCGCGGCTTCAGCGTTTCGCACGTGCGAACACAAACGCGCCCTGGCGGCCGGACGGCGTACCGGCGAGCGCGCTCATTGGCCGCAACGGCATTGGCTGGGGTTACCCCTTCCGTGCGTTCGCGCGCCTCGGCGAGCCGGTGAAGGTCGAAGGCGACAAGCGCGCCCCGGCCGGCATTTACGCCATCGGCCATCCGTTCGGTTTTGCGCCGTCGCCGCGGCCCGGCTATCTGCCGATCCGCGAAGGCATGGTCTGTGTCAATGACGTGCGCTCGGGAGCCTACAACACCATCGTCTCACGCGCGCAGATCGGTCCGCAGGTGCATGGCGAGAACATGGCGCGTGTGCCGGAATATCGGCGGGGCTTGCTCGTCGATTATCCGAGCAGCCGCGGCGCGCGCGGCGGCTCCTGCATTTTCATCCATCTCTGGCTGCCGAATAAGACCGGCACCGCCGGCTGCGTCGCGCTGCGCGAGCCGCAGCTCGCGCAGTTGCAGGACTTCGCGCAGGGCGGCGCCGTCCTCGCCATTGTCCCGCGCGGCGCGCTCAACAGGTTTGGCGGATGCTTGCCGAGCCTCAATTAATCGTTCGTTCCGAATACGACGAGTCGAGCGAGAACGCGGGGATCTCGATATCGAAATGCTCGCCCACGTCCGTGATCATGCCGTAGCTTCCGACCATGAATCCGGACGGCGTGGGCAGCGGCACGCCGCTGGTATATTCGAAGGATTGGCCTGGCTTGAGCACAGGTTCCTCGCCCACCACGCCTGGCCCTTTCACCTCCTGCAGCCGGCCCAGTGCATCGGTGATGCGCCAGTGCCGCGTCTTGAGCTGCACCGTCTGCTCGCCGAGATTGGTGATGTCGATGGTATAGGCCCAGAAAAAGTAGCCGTTATTGGGCGATGAACGCTCTGCTACAAAGCGGGGCGTCACCGTGACCTCGATCTTGCGGGTTACGGCCCGATACATCTATATGCCTTCTAATAATACGCCGCCTGGCCTTGTGCTTTGGCCCGGCTCCGGGATTATGGCCGAAACAGCGCACGAATGAAAAGCCGTTCCATGGACCCGGTTCCGAGCGGCCGCGATTTGCGGCTTGATCTGTTCCGTGGCCTCGCGCTCTGGCTGATTTTCCTCGACCATATTCCGTCCAATGCGGTGAGCTGGATCACCATCCGCAATTACGGATTCAGCGACGCCACGGAAATCTTCGTCTTCATCTCCGGTTACACGGCGGCCTTCGTGTATGGGCGCTCCATGCAGGAGAACGGCTTTATCGTCGCCTCCGCCCGCATACTCAAGCGCGCGTGGCAAATCTATGTCGCTCACGTGTTCTTGTTCGCGATCTATCTCGCCGAGATCGCCTATGTCGCGCACTCGTTCGACAATCCGCTCTACGCCGAGGAAATGGGCGTGCTCGATTTCCTCAAGAACCCGGACGTCACGATCCTCGAGGCGCTGCTGCTCAAGTTTAAGCCCGTGAACATGGACGTGCTGCCGCTCTACATCGTGTTGCTGTTGGGGTTCGCGCCGATGCTATGGCTGTTGTTGCGCGCGCCGTCGATCGCGCTCATCGCCTCGGCGGTGCTCTATACGCTGATGTGGGTGTTCGACTGGAACATCCCGGCCTATCCCAGCGGCACCTGGGCGTTCAATCCTTTCGCCTGGCAATTGCTGTTCGTGTTCGGCGCCTGGTGCGCGCTCGGCGGGGCGCAGCGGCTGTCACGCTGGATCAATTCGCCGGTGCTGGTCGGATTGGCCTTTGCCTATCTGCTGTTCGCGTTTTGCATCGCCATGACCTGGTATTTCCCCGCGCTCGGCGTCTACGTGCCGCGCGTCGTCGGCGATGCGATCTATCCGATCGACAAGACCAATCTCGACGTGCTGCGCATCCTGCATTTCCTGGCGCTGGCGGTAATCACCGTGTGGTTCGTGCCGGACAGCTGGCCCGGCCTGCAGTCGCGCGTGTTCTGGCCGGCGATCGTCTGCGGCCAGCATTCGCTGGAAACCTTTTGCCTTGGCGTGTTCTTGTCCTTTGCGGCACACTTCGTTTTCACGGAAATGTCGAACCGCATCGTCATCCAGTTGCTCGTCAGCCTCGCCGGCATAGCCATAATGGTTGGAACAGCCGCGCTGCTTTCATGGTATAAACGCGTCGAGCGACAGGGACCGCGGCCGCCGTCAACTAAGCCGGGCTACGCGGGGGGCGACGTATGAAGGGGCGCTTACCACTTTTGCTGGCACTTCTGGTGCCGGCAGTGCCGGTCTTGGCCACACAGCCGGTGGACCTACCGGCCGAGTGTCGCGTGGCCCAGCATCAGATCGAGAACAACTTCAAACTGTCTCAGGTGGCGCGCGCCATTGCCGCCAAGCACCTGGACATCCTGGTGCTAGGCGCGGGCTCCTCGTCCCTTCCGGGGCCGGAAGGCATCAAAAACTCCTATCCGGCCCGCCTTCAGGCCGCTCTGGAACAGCTACTTCCCGGCGTTACCGTGAAGGTCGCCACCGACATCAAGCCGCGCCGCACCGCAGCAGACATGGCGAAGGCGCTGCCGACCGATCTGGCGGCGGCCAAGCCCGCGCTAATCGTGTGGCAGACCGGCACCGTGGATGCGATGCAATCGGTTGATCCAGATCAATTCAATCAGGCCCTCGATAAGGGTATCAATACTGCACGTTCCGCGGGCGCGGATATCGTCCTGATCAACTCGCAGTACAGCCCGCGCACCGACTCGATGATCGCGCTGGGGACCTATGCCGACAACATGCGGTGGGTTGCGGTGCAGCACGAGGTACCCCTTTTTGACCGCTTCAGCATCATGAAGCTCTGGGCCGATCTTGGCACTTTCGATTTCTATGCAGCGACCAAGAAATTTGATATGGCTGAAAAGGTTCATGATTGCATTGGGCGGCTTCTGGCCGATCTTGTGATCGGGGCGACCAAACCGGAAGAGCCTCCCGCCGTCGGCGGGCAATAGTGTCCGGACAGCCGGAGCCGAGGGATCATTCCTTGCAGGACCACAGTCTCGCTCAGCGCGCAGTGAAGCCCTTGCTAGTTGCCGCGCTCGCCGCCGCAATAGCGCTGCCGTTTAGCGCGCGTGCCGAACAGGCCGCGTTGCCGCTGACCGCGCGCGCTGGACAGGCCGCGCCGCGCTGCGATGTGCCGCTCGATCTGGTGCGCCTTTCGCATCCGCTGTCGCACATCGCGCAGAAGCTCACGACCGGCGAGCCCATCATCATCGTCGCCATCGGCTCGTCGTCGACCGCGGGCGCTTTTGCCAGCAGCCCGGCGGCGAGCTATCCGAGCCGGCTCGCGGTCGAGCTCAAGCAGCATTTCCCGAAGCAGTCGATCACCGTGTTCAATCGCGGCGCGAACGGCGAAGAAGTCGGTGACATGCTCCGGCGCTTCGACGCTTCGGTGATCGACGCCAAGCCCGACCTTGTCCTGTGGCAGCTCGGCACGAATTCGGTCATTCGCGAACACACGTCGTTCAATTACGGCGCTGCGATCCACGAGGGCTTGAAGAAGATCCGCTCGGTCGGTGCCGACGTGGTGTTGATCGATCCGCAGTTCGTACCGAAGGTCATCGCCAAGAAGGAAGATGCCACCAACATGGTGGCGCTGATCTCCACGATGGCCAAGCGGGAGAACGTCGATGTTTTCCGCCGCTTCGATGTGATGCGGCGCTGGTCGGAGGTCGACCATCTCGCCTTCGAGACGTTTGTCGCCCCCGATGGGCTCCATCTCAACGACTGGAGCTACGCCTGCATGGCTAAGGGCCTCGGGATGGCCATCTCTGAAGCCGCCAAGCGTCCGGTGGTGTCGGCCACCGCCGCGCAGCATTTAGTGCCGTAAGACGGCGCTCGTGTCCCGGGCGCGGCGCAACATGCAATGTTGCGACGCAGACCCGGGACCCTAACAAATTCGGAATCCGTTACGGCCCCGGATCAGCAGCGCGTCATTTCGCTGCGCTCATGCCGCGCAGCATCCGACATCCTCACACCTTATCCAGCGCCGTCAGCACGTCCTCGATGATGTCGTCGGCGTGCTCGAGCCCGGCCGAGAGCCGCACCAGCCCATCACCGATGCCGAGCTCGGCGCGCTGCTCCGGCGTCAGCCGCTGATGCGTGGTCGTGGTCGGGTGTGTGATCAGGCTCTTGGCGTCGCCGAGATTGTTGGTGATGCCGATGAGCTTTAGCCCATTGAGGAAGCGGAATGCACCTTCCTTGCCGCCCTTGATCTCGAACGAGACAAGCGTCGAGCCGGCCTTCATCTGCTTGGCGACGATGTCGGCCTGCGGATGGTCGGGCCGCCCCGGATAGATCAGCCGCGTGAGCTTCTTATGCCCGGCGAGCGTATCGGCGACCTTGCCAGCGGTCTCGGTCTGGCGCTGCACGCGGATCGATAGGGTCTCCAATCCCTTGAGCAGCACCCACGCATTGAACGGCGACAGCGACGGGCCGGTCTGGCGGATGAGCTGGTGGATATTGTCCATGATGAACTTCTCGGAGGCGAGAATGCAGCCGCCGAGAACCCGGCCTTGCCCGTCGATGTGCTTAGTCGCGGAATAGACGACGCAGTCGGCGCCCAGCGTAAGCGGGCTTTGATAGAGCGGCGTGGCGAATACGTTGTCCACGACCAGCGTGGCGCCGGCGTTATGCGCGATGTCGGCGACGGCCGCGATGTCGTACACCTCGAGCGTGGGATTGGTCGGCGTCTCCATGAAGAACACCTTGGTGTTCTTGGTCGTCGCCTTCTTCCATTGCGCGAGATCGACTCCGTCCACCAGCGTCGATGTGACGCCAAAGCGGCCGAGCCAATCCTCGATCACCCAACGGCAGGAGCCGAACAGCGCCTTCGCCGCGACGATGTGGTCGCCGGCTTTCACCTGACCCATCAGCGCGGTGGTCACGGCCGCCATGCCGGTCGCGGTCGAACGTGCCGCCTCCGCGCCTTCGAGCGAGGCCATGCGCTGCTCGAACATGCTCATGGTCGGGTTTGAATAGCGCGAATAGACGTAGCCGGGGATCTTGCCGGAGAAGCGGGCTTCGCAGGCCTCGGCAGTCTCGTAGATATAGCCCTGCGTCAGGAACAGGGCCTCCGACATTTCGTTGAATTGCGAGCGGAGAGTGCCCGCGTGAACCAGGTTCGTTTCGGGGCGGTATTTCTTCTCAGACGACGCGGCCATGCGGGCCTCCTTTAGGCTTGCGCATGGTCTTATCCGAAAACCGGTATCCACGTTTCGGGACCATGCGTCAGCCAACAAAAAGCCGGCCGGAAAAAATTCTCGGCCGGGCTCACGCGTCCCCGGCCTTTTAGCGATTTGTTTTACGTGGCTGCAAGCCGGCCGGCTCAAATGACCACGGGATAAAGTGCTTGTACCGGGGGCGGGCGCTTCCCGTCAAGGCGGGGCTGGGGTTAGATCGCCCCGACTATTGGGACCAGAGCCGTGGCACTGTCGTTCGCCATCGAGGACAAGGGCATCCTGCCCGACCGCATGATCGCGGCGCTCGCCGCCGCGGGCGGGATTCTGCCTGCCTACGACTTCGCGCCGGATCAGATCCAGCCCGCGAGCCTCGACCTGCGCCTCGGCGAGGTCGCCTACCGCGTGCGTGCGAGTTTTCTGCCCGGCTCGACAACGGTCGCCAAGCGCATTGATGAACTAAAGTTGCACGAATTCGCGCTCAGCGACGGCGCCGTGCTGGAAACCGGCTGCGTCTACATCGTGCCGCTGCTCGAGAGCCTGGCGCTGCCGGAAGATATCGCCGCCTCCGCCAATCCGAAAAGTTCGACCGGCCGGCTCGACGTGTTCACGCGCGTTATCGCCGACGAAATCCGCGGCTTCGACCGCATCTCGCCCGGCTATCACGGCCCGCTCTACGCGGAGATTTCGCCGCGCACGTTTCCTGTGCTGGTGCGCGAAGGTTCGCGCCTGTCGCAGATCCGCTTCCGCCGCGGCCATGCATTGCTCGGCGCCGAGGCGCTGCGCGAGCTACACGCGCGCGAGCGGTTGGTCGACAGCGACGATGCCGACGTGAGCGAGGGCGTCGCCGTCGGCGTCGATCTGTCGGGCCTCGGCCCCGGCGGCATCGTCGGCTATCGCGCCAAGCGCCACACCGGTCTCATCGACGTGGAGCGGCGCGCCGGATATTCGGTGCTCGATTTCTGGGAGCCGATGCAGGCGCGGCCGGACAAGAGCCTGATCCTCGATCCCAACGAGTTCTACATCCTTGCCTCGAAGGAAGCCGTGCAGGTGCCGCCCGGCTACGCGGCGGAGATGGTGCCGTTCGATCCGCTGGTCGGCGAATTCCGCGTGCACTATGCCGGCTTCTTCGATCCCGGCTTTGGTTACGCCGGCGCCGGCGGCAAGGGCGCGCGCGCGGTGCTTGAGGTGCGCTCGCGCGAGGTGCCCTTTATCCTGGAGCACGGGCAGATCGTCGGCCGCTTGGTCTACGAGAAGATGCTGGCCGAGCCCGACAGGCTCTACGGGCAGGGCATTGGCTCCAACTATCAGGCGCAGAGCCTCAAGCTCTCGAAGCACTTCAAAAGTTAGCTGCCGCGACCGCGCCGTCATTAGGCGTCAGCCGATACCAGGCGACCTGGCCGGCCGCAAACATTCCGCGCGCGCGCTTGGACCAGAGCGGCGGCGCGTGGTCGCCGACGATGAGGATTTCAGCCGGGCCGATAGCGGGATCGAGCGCGAGCCGCGCGATCGTCGTGAACAGGTCGTGCCAGAGCTCGCCCATGCGGCAGACCGATGGATGAGCGAAGACCGTGTCTTTGCTATTGCAACCGAAGTCGGTGCGCGCGTCGCCGGGTGCGACCGGAACGTGGGTGTTCAACGTCAGCCAATAGATGAAACGCGGCTTGTTGGTATAGGCCGCCTCCTTGGCGATCAGCGGTGCGAGATCGGCGTCGCACACGCCGCGAAATGCCGTTCCGCACATTCGATTGGTGCGCGTCATAAGCTCTTCGCCGAACAGCTCCTTGTCGAAGCCGACTTTCGGATACCACTCCTTGCGATCGAACATGTCGCCGGAGAACGCGTGCACCGCGATGGTCGCATAGCCGCGCAGATGCAGCCGCTCCGGCAGGCATGAGGCGCCGGACTTGGCGGTGAAGTCGCGATAGGGCTCGCGCGTGCCGCACAGCTCGCGCATCTCCCCGAACGTCGTGGAGCCGTAATAGCCGTTATGGCCTGAGGTGACTTTGTACTTCTGCGTGACGCGCGCATCGAACAGCGGCGCGGCGACCTGTGCGCGCGCCGTCGGGTCGGTGAGGTAGCCGAGGCTTTCGACGATCACGACGACCACATTGCGGCCGTTGACGCCGGCCACGCTGCTGAAACCGGAGCTGTTGGTTGCCGACTCGATCGGGCCGTCCGGATGGATCATGGCGCCGAAATTGTAATGCGCATCGGCATTCGAGATGTAATCGATGCCGGCGAAGATCAGCGCGGCGGCGAACAAGGCGACAATGTTGCCGCGCAGGAGCGCCTCTCGGTTCGACAGAAGCCGGAGCGTCGCCGCCGATGTCACGGCCAAGACGGCGATCAGCGTCACATACAATGGCGAGTCGAGCACGTGGATGTGCCGCGCATAGTCGAGCGCGAGCACGAGATCGTGCGGGCGCAAGCCGAAGCTGACCGACAGCGTCCACACCAGGTCGAATGCGAGAATGGCGAGGAAAAGCACCGCGGTGACGGCGAACGGAATCCGCCGCGCGCACATCGCCAGCGCCGCGTAAAGAAGGATGCAGGCGGTGCGCGGCGGCAGCCCGACGTCGATCAGGGAGCCAAGTGTCGCCAGCGACAGAATATTGGGCAGCACCAGCCCGGCGGCGAACAGGGGCCCGCCTCGCGCCCAAAGGAGCGCGGCGAATGACAAAACGCCCGCAAGGGACCGGACGTCCGGCACGCGCCGTGCGGAGGCCAGGGCGATTTCGCCATTTGCTTCACAACGCTGACGCAAAGGCATTTTCGCCTCGTTCCCACCATGCCGACGATGTGCGCCAGCCTATAAATGCAACTTTAAATCGTCGTTATTCGGGAGGCACGGATTACTGCCGCCGCTCTTACGATCTGGTAACCGTCCCGGGGGTTCATTGGCGCGCGAACAAGCCCAGCCGGGCGCGCAGCCGGCCCGGGTGCCAATTCAGTTGGGATTGATGGCGATGACGAACCTTGCCCCGGCGGCCGGGCATTGGCTATGGTCGCGGCGCGCGGGCGTAGTTCAATGGTAGAACGGCAGCTTCCCAAGCTGCATACGAGGGTTCGATTCCCTTCGCCCGCTCCAGTCTTCCCAACGCGGAC
>DATDMA010000308.1:0-5142 GCA_036519015.1 Pseudolabrys sp.
GACGCTGTCACGATACTTGCACTCCCAATCAGGCAGCTTGTTCCACTGCCGGCCGCAGGCCGAGCAGATGGCAGATCGCGTAGACGAGGTCGGCGCGGTTCATGGTGTAGAAATGGAAATTGGTCACGCCGCGATCAACCAGATCGAGGACCTGTTCCGCGGCGACCGCGGCCGCGATCAGCTTGCGCGTCGCGGGATCCTGTTCGAGCCCATGGAAGCGCTCGGCCAGCCAGCCCGGCACCGAGGTGCCGCAGCGCGCGGCGAAGCCGGTCATCGCCTTGTAGTTCTGCACCGGCAGGATGCCCGGCACGATCGGGATGTCGATGCCGCGCGCCCGCACGCGATCGAGATAGCGGAAGTAGAGATCGTTTTCGAAGAAGAACTGCGTGATCGCGCGCCCTGCCCCGGCATCGACCTTGGCCTTGAGCATGTCGATGTCGGCGTCCACCGTCGGCGAGTCCGGATGCTTCTCCGGATAGGCCGACACCGAGATCTCGAAATCGTCGCTGACGCGCTTGATGCCGCCGACGAGATCGGCCGCGTTCTCGTAGCCGCCCGGATACGCCGCATATTTCGCGCCGTCGATCGCATCGCCGCGCAGCGCCACCAGATGGCGCACGCCGACATCGCGGTAGGTGCGCACGATGGCGTCGATCTCGCCGCGCGTCGCGGCAACGCAAGTCAGATGCGCCGCCGGCGTCAGCGCCGTCTCGGTGAGCATGCGCTTCACCGTCGCATGCGTGCGCTCGCGCGTGGACCCGCCCGCGCCATAGGTCACCGAGACGAAATCCGGCGCCAGCGGCGCCAGACGCTCGATCGACTCCCACAGGATCGTCTCCATGCCCTCGTCTTTGGGCGGGAAAAATTCGAACGACACGCCGATGCGGCGGCCATTGCCACGCTCGAAACGGCTGGGGCGAATATGACTGTTCATCAGGCAACCTCCCGCCGCGGCGGCGACACCATCAGCGCGCGCTGATCGCGCGCGAGCCACAGCGACACGGCAATCGTGCCGTCCGAGCCTGGCTCCGGCGCCAGGCTCTGGTGCATCACCGGCTCGAGGCCGGACGCCGTGATCCATTGCGCCACCGTCTCCGGCGCGAAACCGAGACGGCGGTGCGCGAACTGCTCGCGCAGGAATTCCTGCTCGTGCGGCGCGAAGTCGACCACCAGCAGCCGTCCTCCCGGGCGCAGCACGCGTGCCGCCTCGCGGATGGCGCGGCCGCCGTCGTCGAGGAAGTGCAACACCTGGTGCAGAATGACGACGTCGAACGAGTCATTGCCGAGCGGCAGGTCGTAGATGTCGCCCTGGCGCACGCTGCAATGCTTGAGGCCGGCGCGCTCCAGGCGATCGCGGGCGAGCAGCAGCATGTCGAGCGACAGGTCGAGCCCGAGCCCGCGCTCGATCTCAGGGCCGAACAGCTCGAGCATGCGGCCGGTGCCGGTGCCGAGGTCCAGAAGCGAATTGAACTGCTTGCCGTCGAGCGCATCGCGGATCGCCCCTTCGACCGCCTCATCCGCGACGTGCAGATTGCGGATGCGGTCCCACTCGGCCGCGTGCTCGCGGAAATAGGCCTGCGCGGCGGCGGCGCGGGCGGCGCGCACCGACGAAAGCCGCTCGCGGTCGCGGGCGATGATCTGGTCCTTGGGGTTGAGCTTGTCGAGCAGCGCATGGGCGAGTTCGGCCCCGCCGCCGTGCTCGGCCAGGCGGAAGAAGGCCCAGGTGCCCTCGCGGAAGCGTTCGACCAGCCCGGCCTCGGCCAGCAGCTTCAGATGCCGGGAAATGCGCGGCTGCGATTGGCGCAGGATGTCGGTGAGGTCGGAGACGGTCAGTTCGGCCTCGGCCAGCAGCGCCAGCACGCGCAAGCGCGTCTCCTCGCCCGCTGCCTTCAGCGCCGCGTTGAGAGCCTCGAAACCGAGCCGTCCGCCCGCCGTCATGCCTGATCCTGCCTTGCCCGCCTCCCTATGGGCGGGTTCCCACTATATAAAGATATCTTTATAAGTTGAACAAGGCGTTTTCAAGCCCAATGATGGGGCAAACAGGCGTCGCCGATCACAATGAGTTAAAGGCGGGCGCGGCCGGCCCAATGTCGGCGGCCCTCGCCCGTCCTGCTAGTCTCGACGAAAAGCACCGGCTTCACGGTCGTCTTCACGGTCATAAGGATCCTGGAATGAGCGCGTCTTCCGATTTCGGCGTCTGGCCCGGCGAACAGACCGTCGACCTGCCCGCGCAGACCGACGCCGGCGTCTATTTCATCGGCCGCATCCGAACGCCCTGGAAGGAGCGCAAGGACTGCCCGAAGAACGCCCGCCAATCCGACGCCGTCTGCACGATCGAGCTCGACTCGCGCTGGCAGGACGCTTTGAAGGATGTCGAGACCTGCAGCCATCTGGTGCTGCTCTATTGGATGGACCGATCGCCGCGCAATCTGGTGCTGCAGGTGCCCGGCCACGCCGGCACGCAGCGCGGCACGTTCTCGTTACGCTCGCCGGCGCGGCCCAATCCGATCGCCATGAGCGTCGTGAAGCTCATTAGCGTCGCGGGCAACAAGCTCTCCGTGGTCGGGCTCGACTGTCTTGACGGTACGCCGTTGTTGGATATCAAGCCCTACTTCGCGTCGACCGACAGCGTGCCCGACGCAGTGGTCGGCTGGCACCGCAAAACCTAATCAAACACCGCAAGCTCACCACTTCGGAAGTACCCCCAAACGCTGTTTAAGCCCTGCGGTTCCGCAACTTTTCGCACTTTTGAGGGAACGGTGATGCGGAACTAATGAACCTTCTTGACACTTGCTTTGACGAACGTGGGGTCGCGTATCCTTCGAGGGTGTCATGTCTCACAAAATCCAGGCTTACGGTTCGCTCACCGCGCTGATCGCTGTGGCCGCGTTGTCATGTAGCTCCGCGCGCGCTGAGCCGCTCTTCGCATTTCTCACGCCGCCGGCGCAAAGCCAGATCGCCCCGCAGCCGCAAGCCGTGCAGCCGGCCGATCCGGCCGACGATGAAGACGTGCAGCTGCCGGCGCGCCTGAAGAAGCAGATCGTCGGCTATCAATCGGCGGAAGCGCCCGGCACCGTCATCGTCGATACGTCCAACACCTACCTCTATTACGTGCTCGGCGGCGGCAAGGCGCTACGCTACGGCATCGGTGTCGGCCGCGAAGGCTTCACTTGGTCTGGCGTCCGTAGCGTCGCGCGCAAGGCCGAGTGGCCGGATTGGTATCCGCCGTCCGCAATGCTCAAGCGCCAGCCTTACCTGCCGCGCATGACCGCGGGCGGCCCCGGCAATCCGCTCGGCGCGCGCGCCATGTATATCGGCGGCACCGATTACCGCATCCACGGCACCAACAATCCAGAGACCATCGGCAAGAACGTCTCGAGCGGCTGCATCCGCCTCACCAACGAGGACGTCATCGACCTGTACAAGCGCGTTCAGGTCGGCGCCAAAGTGGTGGTGCTGCCGCAGACATCGATCGCGCGCGCATCCGCGCAATCCCGCCGCGCGCAGATCGGCACGCCGGTGCGCCCGATCTCGCAGACCGACAGCGACGGCACCGACGCCTACGCCGAGGCCCCGGCCGGTCCGGGCCAGCCGATGCGCCTGCACTAACTGTATTCACCACGACTGACTGCGAACCTCCCCAAACACCTGCCCGGCCATCGCGCCGGGCAATTTTTTTTGTGCGGTTGGCCGCAGCCGTGCCGGCGGCTATACGTCTGGCGCAACAAGGTCGAGGAGAGATCATGCGAATTGCGGTCATGGCGGCGGGTGCGGTCGGCGGTTACTTCGGCGCGCGGATGGCGGCGGCGGGACACGACGTCTTTTTCATCGCGCGCGGCGCCAATCTCGAAGCCATCAAGGCCAACGGGCTGCGCATCGAGAGCGTGCACGGCGACATGCATCTGCCGAAACCGAACGTCACCGACGACCCGGCCAAGGTCGGGCCAGTCGACGCGGTATTCTTCGCGGTGAAGCTGTGGGACACCGAAAAGTCGGCCGAGCAGATGAAGCCGCTGCTCGGGCCGAACACACGCGTCATCACCTTGCAGAACGGCGTCGACAGCTACGAGCGCATCGCGCCCATCATCGGCGCCGAGCGGGCCATCCCCGGCGTCACCTATGTCGTCAGCGTCATCGACAAGCCCGGCGTCATCAAGCAGACCAGCCACTTCCAGACCATCATCTGCGGCACCATCGATGGCCGCCCCGACGCGCCGCTCAAGGCCTTCGTCGAAGCGGCCAAGGCCGCCTCGATCAACATCACGCTGTCCGACAACATCGCGCGGGACCGCTGGCAGAAGTTCATCTTCCTCTCGGCGACCTCCGGCGCGACCGCGATCACCCGCATGCCGATGGGGCCGATCCTCGCCGATCCCGACACGCGCGCGCTATTCCGCGGCATCATGCAGGAGACGCTCGCCGTCGGCCTCGCCAAGGGCGTCGCGCTCGACAGAGGCTATGTCGACGAGCGACTGACCTTCGCCGACGCCAATACGCCGCCGACCATGAAGGCCTCGATGGCCAACGATCTCGACCGCGGCAACCGGCTCGAGCTCGATTGGCTGGCCGGCCAGGTATCGCGCCTGGGCAAGGAGCTCAAGGTGCCGACGCCGGTCAACGACATCATCTACGCCGCACTGAAGTTGCACCGCTCAGGAACTCCGCGCTGACGAGACGTATGATTCTCCTCAGGCGGCACGGCGAAATCTGCTATCATCGCGACGCTTAAAGCCGATCGGAGGATCGCTCATGACCACGTATACGGTGGGCCTCAAGGTGAACGCGCGCTCACACGTGTTCACGATCGAGGCCGAGGACGCGCTGGTCGCCGCCCTCAAGTCCAAGCTCGAGAATCCGGATGCGTCCATCACCTATGTGCGGAAGGCCAATCATCGCGGCGACCGCCGTCATCCCCACGATGGCCTGCGTGCCGGGCGCGACCAGGCCGTCCGCGGCACGTGAGATGTTAGCGCGCGCGCCAAAGCTCCATCGCTCAGCCTGATGGCCCGAGCGATGAAGCGCTGAGTGTGTTCGTGTGGCGCCTGCTATTTCAGACGATCGAGCAGCTTCTGGTGCACGGTCGGATTGTTCTGCGCCACTTGCAGGATGTTGGTGTATTCCTCGACCGAGAGGCCCTGATCG
>DATDMA010000309.1:0-2207 GCA_036519015.1 Pseudolabrys sp.
AGAACGGGCCATCGCCGGAGTGGCTGCAAAAGCGGCTTACCGCGATCGGCCTGCGTCCGATCAACGCGCTGGTCGACATCACCAACTTCATTACCTTCGACCGCGCCCGGCCGCTGCATGTGTGCGATGCCGCCAAGGTGCACGGCAATCTCACCGTGCGCCGCGCGCAGAACGGCGAGACGCTGCTCGCACTCGACGGACGCACCTATACGCTCGACCAGGGCATGTGCGTGATCGCCGACGAGAAGGCCGTCGAATCGCTCGCCGGCATCATGGGCGGCGAAGAGTCCGGCTGCGACGCCAGTACCACCGACGTGCTGATCGAGTCGGCGCTATGGAGCGAGCTCAACATCGCGCAGACCGGCCGCAAGCTCGGCATCAATACCGACGCGCGCTATCGCTTCGAGCGCGGCGTCGATCCGAACTTCATGCTGCCAGGCCTCGAGCTGGCAACCAAGATGGTCATGGACCTCTGCGGCGGCGAGCCGTCCGAGATCGTCGTTGCCGGCGATCCGACGCCGAAAGAAAAAATCATCGACTTCCCGCTGAGCGAGCTGCCGCGTCTCGCCGGGCTTAAGCTTCCTTTGCCAGACGTGCGGCGCGTGCTGGAGAAGCTCGGCTTCTTCGTCGCCGGCCAAGGCGAGCGCGTGAAGGTCGCTGTGCCGTCGTGGCGGCCGGACGTGCATGGCCGCGCCGACATCGTCGAAGAGCTCGTGCGCATCGTTGGCGTCGACCAGGTGCCCTCGACACCGTTCCCGCGCGGGGAGAACGCCCGCAAGCCCGTGCTCACGCCGATCCAGACGCGCACGCGCAAGGCCAAGCGCGCGCTGGCCGCACGCGGCATGGTCGAGGCGGTGACGTGGTCGTTCGTATCGAAGCGCGAAGCCGAATTGTTCGGCGGCGGTCAGCCTGAATTGGCGCTCGCCAATCCGATCGCGGCTGAATTGTCCGACATGCGGCCGAGCCTCATTCCCGGCCTGATAACGGCGGCACAACGCAATGCTGACCGCGGGCTCGGCGACGTCGCGCTGTTCGAGGTCGGGCAAATCTTTAAGGGCGACAAGCCGGAAGATCAGTTCACCGCCGCTACGGCGTTACGCCGCGCGCTGGCGCGGCCGGACGGCAGCGGCCGCCACTGGTCGAGTCCTGCCAAGCCCGTCGATGCGTTCGACGCCAAGGCCGATGCCTTCGCGGTACTCGCCGCCGCCGGCGCGCCGATGCAGGCGTTGCAGGTCGTGCCCGGCGGGCCGGCTTGGTTTCACCCCGGGCGCAGCGGCACCATCCAGATGGGGCCGAAGAACGTGCTCGGCGTGTTCGGCGAATTGCATCCGCGCATCCTCGCCGCGCTCAAAGTCGAAGGCCCTGTCGTCGGCTTCGAAGTGATCCTCGAGAACATCCCGGCAGCAAAGGCGCGGGCCACGCGCGCCAAGGCGATGCTGGAGCTCTCTCCGTTCCAGCCGGTCGAGCGCGACTTCGCCTTCGTGGTGGATGCGTCCGTGAAGGCCGCCGACATCGTGCGCACCGCGCAGAGCGTCGACAAGAAGCTGATCACGAACGTGACCGTGTTCGACGTCTACGAAGGCAAAGGGATCGATCCCGGCAAGAAGTCGATCGCCATCGCGGTCACCTTGCAGCCGCGCGAGAAGACCATGACCGACGCCGAGATCGAGGCGCTGGCGGGCAAGATCGTTGCCGAGGTGACCAAGCGCACGGGTGGTGTGTTGCGGGGGTAAGTGCTCATCACTCCTCCCCGCCCCTTTTTCGCTTCCGCTTACCGCTCGCCGGCTTCGCTTGCTTCTCTTGCCGCTCTGGCTTGATGGCGCCGATCCACCGCAGCACCCCGTCCGCCGCGCGCGTGCCCGACTCCCAGGCGCCGTTGACCGTGCCCCATTGCGTGTCGTGCAGCGCCTCGCCGGCAAACCAGACGCGGCCGGCGACCGGCTCCTGCAATACCTTGCGCGCCTCGGCATTGCCGGGCCCGGCGGCCGACATGGCGCCTAACACGTAAGGCTCATGACTCCATCGCGTCGCATGACTGCGCTTGATCTTGCTCCTGACGCTGGAGCCGAACAGCGAGGCAAGCCACTCGCCGGCAAAGTCGACCATGGCCGCCTCGCCTTTGCCCGACAGCGCGCGGCCGAACTCGCCGCCGACCTCGACGACATGCAGGCTGGTGCCGGACACATTGGCGAGCAGCGCCGCCGTGC
>DATDMA010000310.1:0-71613 GCA_036519015.1 Pseudolabrys sp.
ACCGAGCGCCGCACCGCGTTCCAGATCCCGTTGTTCTTCACAATGACGAGGACCGGCAATTCCAGCGCCTCGGCGATCTGATGGCATGCGACGGGATTTGCGAACATGTAGGAGCCGTCGCCGACGCAGGCGATGCACAGCCGGTCGCGATCGGCGAGCTGCGCGCCGAGCGCCGCCGCGAAGCCCCAGCCGAGGCCGCCCGAATGCGGAGTCGTGAAGACGCGATTGGGGCCGCGCAGCGTCATGCATGACGGCACGACGCCGAGTTCGCTGAAGACCACCGCCCGCTCGTCCATAATGTCGGACAGGCAGCGGCTCATCCACTCGGCCGACATGGGGCTCGCCGCGCCGGACTGCGCAAGCTCGGCGCTCGCCGCCTTGCGCCGAACCGACGCCTTGGCGACCTCGCTCCGGCGGCGTTCCGCGTCCGCCTGCGGCACGGACATCGCCGACCGCAACGCCGACAACACAGCGGCCGGATCGCCCGTGATGGCAAGGTCGGTCTGATAGCCGCGGATCGGAAGGCGCGTGAACAAGGGGTCGGGCCCAATGTGGATCACCTTCTTGCCCGCCTGCGGACGATGGAAGGCTTCGATCCACGGCACCAGGCTGTCGACGACGACGATGACGTCAGCCTCGGCGAGCGGTCCCTTCACGTCGTAACCGAGGAACATGGGATGATCGGTCGCCATCACATTGCGGACCGTGAAGGGTTCGACAACCGGAATGGCGCAGTCTTCGGCCAGTCGCGCGAGTTCGTGCGCGCTGCGGCCATCGCTGCTCGACCGCTGGCAAACGATGAGCGGATGCTGCGCCTTGGACAGCCAGTCGGCGGCAAGGGCGACAGCGGATGCATCCGGCTCCGACGGCGAGGAGGATACGACCGTGACGGCAGCCCGGGCGCTCGCCTCCGACACGGTGTCGGTCAAAGGCTCGCGCGGCAGGCTGATATAGGCCGGGCCCCGCGGTTCGCTCATCGCCACGGTGACGGCGCGGGTCGCCAGCATGCCGCCCTGCTCGGGGTAGCGCATTTCGTAATTGAACTTCACGACGTCGGCGACCAGCGAGGATTGATTGTACATCTCCTGCCCGTACTGGATCGGCGTCGCGCGCGATCCAACGCGGCCGTATTCGGTCAGCGGCGTGCGGCCGGACAGGACGAGAACGGGAATGTTGTCGCTCGCGGCATTGATGACGCCCATGACCGAGTTCGCGAGCCCGACATTCACATGCACCATCGTGGCCTGCGGCCGGCCGGTCACCAAATAATAGCCGTGCGCCATAGCCACGCTGGCGGTCTCATGCGGAACGACCACGGGCGTCGGCACCTGGTCGGCCGGCAATGTTGCAAAGGCCTCGATGATCGGGGGAAAATCGGTGCCCGCATTCGAGAACAGATAGTCGATCCCGTTACTCTTGAGCCCGACGAGCAGCTCTGTCGCGCCGGTACGTTGCACCGTGGACTGCGTGGACGGCGATGACGACATGAGGCTTTACTCCGTTTCGGGTCTGCGAGTTTAAGCGAAGGGCTGCGGAACTCCCCGCCGCTATACAGCGCAGACAGTCGCGTGATGCAACTGTCCAATTCCTTCGATTGCGACGGCAATTTTATGGGGACGGCTGAGGAGCCCGGCGATATTGAACATCATGAAACTGGAGTATCCTGAAGCTTGTGTTGGGGCCGCGCACGCGCGAACTCGCTTGGCATGAAGTATGCTACAGGTCTGGATCATGCCCAAAGCCACCGTTGACGACGCCGAAATCTACTTCGAAAGCCACGGACGTGGCACGCCAGTCCTGCTCGTCTCGGGGCTTGGCGGCGTCGGTAGTTACTGGAATCCGAACATCCCCGCCTTCTCACGCGACCATCAGGTGGTCGTCCACGATCACCGCGGCGTAGGGCAAAGCAGCCGCTCGCTGATCCGCTATTCCGTCGATCAGATGACCAGCGACCTGCTGGCGGTGATGGACCATCTCGGCATCGAGAAAGCGCATCTGGTCGGACACTCGACGGGCGGCGCCATCGGCCAGACGCTCGCGGCGACACATCCCGACCGCCTGCTGAGCCTAACGATTTACGCGAGTTGGACCAAGGCCGATCCCTTCTTCCGGCGGGCCTTCGAGGCGCGCCGCGCTCTCCTTATGAAGGCCGGCGCGACCGCCTATGTCCGCTCGACACCCGTGTTCCTCTACCCTGACTGGTGGATCAACGAGAACATCGCACTGCTCGAAGAGCGCGAGAAAGTTGTCATTCCGAACTTCCCGCCGGCGGAGATTGTGGCGAGCCGCATCGACGCGATCATGGACTTCGATCGCACCGGCGCGCTCGGCGCGATCAAGATCCCCACGATGGTGATATGCGCCAAGGATGATATTCTGACGCCGCCCTACTATAGCCGCGAGCTTGCCCGCCTGATTCCGGGTGCCGAGCTGATCGAGCTCGACCGCGGCGGGCATTGCGCGTCGGAGACCAATACGCCTGCGTTCGACGATGTCGTCCTCGGCTTCATCGGACGGCATTTATCGGAGCGCGCGTAATCTTCTCCATCCGTCCCAGCATGGATCGGGCTGGACGATTCTCGCAATGACGCGGTTCTCGCGTGCCGTAACGCTGGCGGGGATTCCGATAGTGTCACATCCGATGCGAAAGGCCCGCTAACAGAAGCCCGGCCAAACGGGGCCGGGATTCAATCGCTACACAACATTCCGCCTGCGATGTCGCGACTCAACTGCCTTGATTAGCGGCTTCAGTGAGACCGTTTAGAGAGAGGCTCTGCAGTTTCAGACGCCGCCTTCTGGCCGAGCGTCGCGAGTTCCTTGGTTTGCTCGGTCAGCACCTCGAACTGTTTGCGGGCGTACGTAGTCCACAATTCCAGCATTTCCGACGGTGACTTCGCGCTCATAAGCTGCTTCGCGTAGTCGAAAGCAGCGTCAGAGTTCAATTGCGCGAACTCGATGGCCTTCAAATTATAGTCTTTGAGGCCCTTGGCAGCCGACGCAATTGTATTCTCGACCATTTTGGTCGTTTGCTCCGTAGCCGCGCCGAATTTTTCCGAGGTATCCTTGATTTGCGCGGCGCCTCTTTCAACATTCGTTTTAAAAGCAGCGTGTTCAGCCATGACGTTCATCCTTAAAGGGCGGTTTCTGGTTGAACCTCCGGCCCGCCCGCCCTTAATGCCGGTCGGATGTTGGTGGATACTGCACCCACCACTGTCAACGCGTGTGTCCGCATGTCAGTTCAAGCTCCTGCATATGAATTTGATTGCTGTACGTGAGCACCGCTCGCGGCGGCGGCCCTGAAATCGAATTCTGGCCGACACATTAAGGGAGAAAGCGCTCAAGGAGGGCAGCGGCAACTCTCGCTACCGCATACTCCTCTCGCTACCGCATACTCTATGACGCGAAAGGCCCGGCGCTGGGGCATCCAGCGCCGGGCCCTTGGTTCAAGATGATGATGTGGCGAGTGTTAGCCGCCAGTAATCATCGCGCCCTCCATAGCGCGTATCGCGATCAAGCGATCCTCACTATCCTTTGAACGGCAAAGCGCGGCGCCGTGTCTTGGCGAAGTTGCGAGGCGCGGCCAACTCGCTCTCAATCGCTCGCAACGCGATGTCCGGCTACTCGGCCAAGCGCGTCGGTTCAAAGCCGATATTTGATGTACTTCGGCTCAAGATAATCTTTGATACCGAGCGAGCCGCCCTCGCGTCCCATGCCGCTTTCCTTGACGCCGCCGAATGGCGCCTCGGCCGTCGCGAGCAGCATTTCATTGACACCCACCATGCCGCATTCCAATGCCTCGGTCGCGAGCGTGGCCGTGCGGAGCGAATTGGTGAAGACGTAACCGGCCAAGCCGAATGGCACATTATTCGCGCGCTGAATGACCTCGTCGAACTCTGAAAAGCTTGCAATCGGCGCGACCGGAACAAACGGCTCCTCGATCATCACACGGGCCTCATCGGGCACGTCCGCCAACACCGTTGGCTCGAAGAAATAGCCTCGATTGCTGCCGGCCGGCGGGCCGCCGCCCGCTATCACGCGCGCCCCGCACTTTCGAGCATCGTCAACGAGAGATTTCGCATGATCGAGACCACGCGAATTGGCGAGCGGGCCCATCGTGACGCCGTCCGTCAGGCCGTGGCCGAGTTTCAGGCTCTTGGCCAGATCCGCAAAAGCGGCGGCGAAAGGCTCTCGGATGCTTTCGTGGACATAGAACCGGCTTGGCGAAATGCAGACCTGGCCGCTGTTGCGGAACTTCGCCGTGCCGGCAGCGCGTGCGGCGGCAACCGGATCGGCATCCTCAAAGACGATCACCGGCGCGTGCCCGCCCAATTCCATCGAGATCTTTTTGACGCCGTCGGCACACAGATGGAGCAACTGCTTGCCCACCGGCACCGAGCCGGTAAAGGAGACCTTCCGCACGATCGGCGAGGTGATCAGATGCTCGGTGATTAAATTGGAATTGCCCGTGACCAGATTGACCACGCCAGCCGGTATGCCCGCGTCGTGGCAGGCCTGCACCAGCACCATGCAGGAGCCGGGCGCTTCGCTGGCCGGCTTGATGATGATCGCGCAGCCGGCAGCCAGCGCCGCCGCCAACTTTCGCGCCGGCAGCAGGGCAGGAAAATTCCAGGCGGCAAAGGCCGCAACCACGCCGACCGGCTGATAGATCACTTCGAGGCGGTTGTCCGCCGTCCGGCCTTCGATCGTCTGACCGTATATGCGCTTGGTCTCTTCCGCATACCATTCGAACTGATCGGCTGCGGCATTGGTCTCACCCTTCGATTCGGCGAGCGGCTTCCCGGTCTCGATGGTCATTATCCGCGCGATCTCGTCGACCCGCGCGCGGATCAGGTCCGCCGCCTTGCGGATTTTCGCCGAGCGCTCCCACGGCGAAGTGGCCCGCCAAACGCGCAAGCCCTTCTGCGCTGCCGCCAGGGCGGCGTCGAGGTCAGCGACACCAGCAACAGGAATCATGCCGACGGATTCTTCCGTCGCCGGGTCGATCACCTCGCGGGTCTTGCCGCCCTTTGCCTCGCGCCACTCGCCATCGATATAGAGTCCGAACTTCTGGTACATGGTCTACCTGTCTTGCCTGCGATTGCTTTGGATGAGCCTACAAGTCCTGGCCGCTGTATAGAGCCTGCACGTCGGCCCACCAACTACCCACAATTCCACGAGGGCGAGGACGATCCGCGGGGTGGCGTGGGCACCCAGGGATCACGTTTGTCGCCCAGCAAATCTCCATCAAACGAACGCTCACGGCAATTTGTGGGCCGAACTATAATTTGCGCGGGCTCGAAGGAGCGCGCGTGGCCGTCATCGGGCCGACCATGGGCAAGCGGCACCACCTCGCACGCTGTGTGGCAAGCCGACGCCTGATCGACTAGTGCTCAAAGCGAACGGCTGTCCGGTCTTCTTGCATATCGCGGATATGACGCTGACTGCATCAGGGCGCTCGCGCAGGCTCTGTCGCCGCCACTCACAGGAATGTGGCGGCGCACCCAATTATTTCACCTTCTCAAAGAACTGGCATAGCCGCTTCCGCCAGAGCGATCTGCTACGGCGGGTGTTCGAGGCGGTCCTGCAGCGTTGTATCCGGGAGGGTCTGGTCAGCGGCGAAGCTTTACGGTCGATGCCAGCAAGGACGGCGGACCGAGCGTCGTCGTCGACGCCTGATCACTGCGCGGAGGCTGGCTGGCGCAAGGTTTCGATCGCCGACCGCACTTTCGGATCGAGCCCGGCCCCGCCGGCATCCAAATGCGCGAGGATGGCGTTGCGCATGCGCGGCTCCCAGAACTTCCTGATGTGGGTGGCGATGCCATCCACTGCGCCCTTGTCGCCCTGCGAGACGAAGAACTTGCCGATCTGGTTGGCCATATAAACGAGTCTATCCGGCGACGACATGGAGGCTGCGCTCTTCCTTGATCCGCTGCGGATGGGTGAAAATCTCGAAACCGTCGCTGCGCGCGACCGCGATCAGCGTCATGCCGGCGGCCTGTGCCGTGCGTACCGCCAGCGCCGTCGGCGCCGACACCGCCGCCAGCACAGGAATGCCGATGGCGGCCGCCTTCTGGATCATCTCGATCGACAGCCGGCTGGTGACGAGGCCGAAGCCGCGCGCGCACGGCACGCTCTCCTGCACCAGCGCACCGGCGAGCTTGTCGAGCGCATTGTGGCGGCCGACATCCTCGCGGAGCGCGACGAGGCCACGCTCCGGCAGATAGAAGGCCGCGCCGTGCACGGCGTGCGTCTCGCGGTTGAGCGTCTGCCGGCCATCGAGGGCATGCAGCGCCTGCATGATTTCATGCGGCGAAAAGCGGCTGTCGCCTGCGACCAGGGCCGGCGTGCGCATGGCTTCGTCGAGCGACTCGATCCCACACAGGCCGCAGCCGGTCGGTCCGGCGAGATAGCGCCTGCGCTCGTGAAAAGCGCTGGCGCGCGGCTCGGCAAGCCGCATGCGCAGCTCGATTCCGAGGTCCTGGTCGATGATCTGGAGGCTCTCGATCTCGTCCGGCGAACCGACGATGCCTTCGGTGACGCTGAAGCCGATGGCGAAGTCCTCGAGGTCCTGCGGCGTCGCCATCATCACGGCATAGGACGTGCCGTTATAGGTGAAGGCGATCGCTGTTTCCTCAGGAATGGCGCGCTCGCCCGGCGCCAGGCGGTTGCCGCGCCAGCTCTGCCGATCCACGATGCAGACTGGACCGCCCACGCGTCTACTCCGCTGCTTCCGCGGCGATACGGCGGCTCTGGCGCGCGAACTCGTCGTAGTCCTGCTGCCATTGCGAAGGTCCGTTGGAGGGCGAAATCTGCACCGCCGTCACCTTGTATTCCGGGCAATTGGTCGCCCAATCCGAATAGTCGGTGGTGATGACGTTGGCCTGCGTGTTCGGGTGATGGAACGTCGTGTAGACGACGCCCGGCGCCACGCGTTCGGTGATCAGCGCGCGCAGCGTAGTCTCCCCTGCCCTGCTTGCGAGCTTCACCCAATCTCCGTCGCGCACGCCGCGCTGCTCGGCATCGTGCGGATGCAACTCGAGCCGGTCTTCTTCGTGCCAGACGACATTCTCGGTGCGCCGCGTCTGCGCGCCGACATTGTATTGCGAGAGAATGCGGCCGGTCGTGAGCACCAGCGGGAAGCGCGGGCCGGTCTTCTCGTCGGTCGCGACATATTCGGTGATGACGAACTTGCCCTTGCCGCGCACGAAGCCGCCAATGTGCATGACCGGCGTCCCAAACGGCGCCTTGTCGTTGCACGGCCACTGGATTGAGCCGAGTTCGTCGAGCTTCGCGTAGGAGACGCCGGTGAAGGTTGGCGTCAGCCGCGCGATCTCGTCCATGATCTGCGACGGGTGCTCATAGGGCATGTCGAAGCCGAGCGCCTTCGCCAGCAGCACGGTGATTTCCCAATCGCCGTAGCCGTTCTTCGGCGCCATCACCTTGCGCACGCGCTGGATGCGCCGCTCGGCATTGGTGAAGGTGCCGTCCTTTTCCAGGAAGGTCGAGCCCGGCAGGAACACATGCGCGTAGTTCGCGGTCTCATTCAGGAACAGGTCCTGCACGACGACGCATTCCATCGCCGCGAGGCCGGCGGCGACATGCTTGGTGTCGGGATCGGACTGGAGGATGTCCTCGCCCTGGACGTAGAGGCCTTTGAACGTGCCCTCGACCGCGGCGTCGAGCATGTTCGGGATGCGCAGGCCCGGCTCCTTCTCCAGATGCACGCCCCACAGCGACTCAAACAGTTCGCGCGTGGCGTCGGTGGAGATATGGCGATAGCCGGAGAGTTCGTGCGGGAACGAACCCATGTCGCAGGCACCCTGCACATTGTTCTGCCCGCGCAAGGGATTCACGCCCACGCCCGGGCGCCCGAGATTGCCGGTCGCCATGGCCAGATTGGCAATCGCCATCACCGTGGTGGAGCCCTGGCTGTGCTCGGTGACGCCGAGGCCGTAGTAGATCGCGGCATTGCCGCCGGTCGCGTAAAGACGCGCGGCTTCGCGGATGCTCTCCGGCGGGACGCCGGACACCATGGCGATTGCTTCCGGGCTGTTCTGCGGCTGCGACACGAAGGCCGCCCAATCCTCGAACTCGCTCCAGTCGCAGCGCTCGCGCACGAACTGTTCGTTCACGAGGCCCTCGGTGACGATGACATGCGCGAGCGCGGTCAGCACGGCGACATTGGTGCCCGGCAGCAGCGGCAGATGATGCGCGGCTTCGACGTGCGGCGAGCGCACGATGTCGGTGCGGCGCGGATCGACGACGATCAGCTTGGCGCCCTGGCGCAGACGCTTCTTCAGCCGCGAGGCGAAGACCGGGTGGCCGTCGGTCGGGTTGGCGCCAATCACCATCACCACGTCTGTGTCTTCGACCGAGTCGAAGTCCTGCGTCCCGGCGGAGGTGCCGTAGGCGGTGGACAGGCCGTAGCCGGTCGGCGAGTGGCACACGCGCGCGCAGGTATCGACATTGTTGTTGCCGAAGCCGGCGCGGATCAGCTTCTGCACCAGGAAGGTCTCTTCGTTGGTGCAGCGCGACGAGGTGATGCCGCCGACCGAGTCCTTGCCGTATTTGGCCTGGATGCGCTTGAACTCGGACGCGGCGTAGCCGATCGCCTCCTCCCAGCTCACTTCCTTCCAGGGATCCGAGACCTTGGATCGGATCATCGGCTTGAGGACGCGCTCCTTGTGGTTCGCATAGCCCCAGGCGAAGCGGCCCTTCACGCATGAATGGCCGCGATTGGCCTTGCCGTCCTTGTAGGGAACCATGCGCACCAATTCGTCGCCGCGCATCTCCGCCTTGAACGAGCAGCCGACACCGCAATAGGCGCATGTCGTCACCACCGAATGCTCGGGCGTGCCGATGTTGTAGATCGCCTTCTCGTTGAGCGTCGCGGTCGGGCACGCCTGCACGCAGGCGCCGCACGACACGCATTCGGAGCCGAGGAAGCTCTCTTCCATGCCCGGCGACACCACCGAGCCGAAGCCGCGGCCCGCGATCGTCAGCGCGAAGGTGCCCTGCACTTCCTCGCACGCGCGCACGCAGCGCGAGCAGACGATGCACTTCGACGGATCGTACGTGAAATACGGGTTCGACTCGTCCTTGCCCGGATTGGGATGCTTCTCGCCCGCATAGCCGTAACGGACATCGCGCAGGCCGACCGCGCCGGCCATGTCCTGCAATTCGCAATCGCCGTTCGCCGAGCAGGTGAGGCAGTCGAGCGGATGGTCAGAGATGTAGAGCTCCATCACGCCCTTGCGGATGCGCGCAAGGCGATCCGTCTGCGTGCGCACCACCATGCCGGCGGCGACCGGCGTCGTGCACGAGGCCGGCGTACCGGCGCGGCCTTCGACCTCGACCAGGCACAGCCGGCATGAGCCGTAGGCGTCGAGCATGTCGGTGGCGCAGAGCTTGGGGATCTGCGTGCCCATCTCCATCGCGGCGCGCATGATCGAGGTGCCCTCGGGCACGCTGATCTGCTGGCCGTCGATGCTGAGCGTGACGGTCTTTTCCGCCTTGGATTTCGGCGTGCCGTAATCGATCTCGTGGACCAGAGACATGGCGTCCTCCTTATTCGGCGGCCTGCAGACGCGGCGCGGCGCCGAAGTCTTCGGGGAAATGCGTGAGCGCGCTCATCACCGGGTACGGCGTGAAGCCGCCCAGCGCGCAGAGCGAGCCGAATTTCATGGTGTTGCAGAGGTCTTCGAGCACGGCGAGATTCTTGTCGCGCTCGATGCCCTGGATGATGAGGTCGACGGTCTCGACGCCGCGCGTCGAGCCGATGCGGCAGGGCGTGCACTTGCCGCAGGATTCGACGGCGCAGAACTCCATGGCAAAGCGCGCCTGCTTCGCCATGTCGACGCTGTCGTCGAATACGACCACGCCGCCGTGGCCGATGAGCCCGTCGCGTGCCGCGAAGGCTTCGTAGTCGAAGGGCGTATCGAACAGCGCGCGCGGAAAGTAGGCGCCGAGCGGGCCGCCGACCTGCACCGCACGCACCGGGCGGCCGCTCAAGGTGCCGCCGCCGATGTCGTCGATAAGTTCGCCCAGCGTGACGCCGAAGGCCGTCTCGAACAGGCCGCCGTGCTTGATGTTGCCGGCGAGCTGGATCGGCATGGTGCCGCGCGAGCGGCCGACGCCGAAGTCGCGATAGAACGCCGCGCCCTTGTCCAGGACGATCGGCACCGTGGCGAGAGAGAGCACGTTGTTGATGACGGTCGGCCGGGCGAACAGGCCCTGATGCGCCGGCAGCGGCGGCTTGGCGCGCACCACGCCGCGCTTGCCTTCCAGGCTTTCCAAGAGCGAGGTTTCCTCGCCGCAGACATAGGCGCCGGCGCCGGTGCGCACTTCGAGGTCGAAGGCAAAGGACGAACCCGCGACGTGCGCGCCGAGGAAACCGCCGCGCCGCGCGGCCGCGATCGCCGCATCCATCGCCGCGATAGCGTGCGGATACTCAGAGCGGACGTAGATGTAGCCCTTGGTCGCGCCGGTGGCGATGCCGGCGATGGTCATCCCCTCGATCAGCACGAAGGGATCGCCTTCCATGATCATGCGGTCGGCGAAGGTGCCGCTGTCGCCTTCGTCGGCGTTGCAGACGATGTATTTCTGCGGACCCTTCGCTTGCGCGACCGTGCGCCATTTGATGCCGGCGGGGAAACCGGCGCCGCCGCGTCCGCGCAGGCCGGACTGCAAAACCTCTTCGATGATCGCGTCCGCGCCGAGCGAAAGCGCGCGCTCTAGGCCTTTGTAGCCGCCGTGCGCGCGATAGTCCTCAAGCGAGCGCGGATCGACGATGCCGCAGCGGGCGAAGGTGAGCCGCGTCTGCCGCTTGAGCCAGGGGAGATCCTCGGTAAGCCCGAGATGCAGCGGGTGCGCGGTCTGGCCGAGCGCGGCATCGAGCACGCCGTCGATGTCGCCGGGCTCGAGCGGACCATAGGCCACGCGTCCGGCCGGCGTCTCGATCTCGAGCATTGGCTCGAGCCAATACATCCCGCGCGAGCCGGTGCGGACCAATTCGATCTGAACGCCACGACGCTCGGCGGACGCCTGGACTGCCGCGGCGACTTCATCGGCGCCGACCGCCAACGCCCCGGCATCGCGTGGGAGAAAGAAACGCAAGCTCATGACTGCGTCTCCGCCAGCAAGGCATCGAGCCGCTTCTCATTGAGCCGTCCGACCAAGCGACCGTTCAGCATGGCCGACGGCGCCGTCGCGCACAGGCCGAGGCAATAGACCGGCTCGACGGTGACGCGGCCATCGGCCGACGTCTCGCCGAGTTTCACACCCAGGCGCTGTTCAGCGCGCGCGGCGAGCGCGTCGCTGCCGCAGGATTGGCACGCCTCGGCCTGGCACAGCTTCAAGACATGGCGGCCTGCCGGCGCCTCCCGGAAGTCGTGATAAAAGGTGACGACCCCGTGCACTTCCGCGCGCGACAAATTGAGCACCTGCGCGATCAGCGGCACCGCCGCGTCGGGGATATAGCCGAAGGTTTCCTGCAGCTCGTGCAGGATTGGCAGCAGCGGCCCTTCGCGCCCAACATGCGCCGCAATGAGACTCGATGCGAGATCGGTGCTCCAAGCCTCGTATCTCGTTTCGTATGCCATGCCATTGATCCGCGCTGCTGATACCTTTGGACTGTTAAAGGGATCGGCACGCGCATCAAGCGGCTCGAAACCATCATATGATTTGAAAACACAATCGCATCAGGCCGATAGCCTTAGGCTATGAAGTTTGCTGCGATTTCAAATTGAGTGATCGTCAAATTCTATCAATCTGACTGAACGCGCTGCCTCGGCCTCATCCCTCGCCGATTGACAATCATGGCTTAGCCGACTCGAAAGGAGGCATGCGCATGCAGGCAACCACGATCAGAAACTGACTGTCGGCATCGAGCGGTCGAATCCCCATCTCATGCTCCGGCACAAATCCGCTCACGCGGTCCCGGTTCTTTTTGTAGACGACCTGCCCCCACTCGCCGGCGATCACCCGCCCCGTCTTTGCCAGCAGGTTCTGCATCTCTGATAGAGTGAAGTGCCTCACATGGTGCTTAAACAGGTCGCGGTTGACGGCGAACGGCAACCCGGTTTCGAGAGGTACCGACACGATGAAGGGGCCGTTTGTTGCCACCGAAAGCTGATGTAACAACTCGGCTGGATCATCCACATGCTCGATGGACTCGAAACAGGTGGCGAAGTCGAAGAGTTTGGGCGCCAACGTGAAGGGAAACACGGAATGGCCATAGACCACCCGGTGCGATCCAAATTTTGTCGTGGCCTGCGCCACCGCTTCGGCCGACCCGTCGAGCCCCATCATGCGTGCGCCAGCCAGATCAGCGATCATGCGGCTGCCATAACCATTGCCGCAAAACACATCCAGCCCGACTCGAAGGCGCGGGGAATCGATATGATGGCGAAGCCATCGGGCCGCGAGCGCATAACGCGCGCGATGATCGGCGCGAATCGCCGCCACGGTATCGGCGAACTGGCGCTCACCGCTATTTAGGGAGAAGTCGCGCTCGGTCGGCGTCTCCCTCGTGACGACGGTGTCGAGCAGCGCGGCCCGCGCTCCGGCGAGGTTTGGGTCCGCGGCAAGGGCGCGCCAAAATCCAGTGAAACCGTCCGGCAACCGGCCAGCCTCTCGCGCCGCCACACCATGCACGAGGTAAAAACGCGATTCGGTCGGCATATCAACGAGACCACCAAGCAGCGTCGCCTCGGCGCCCAGGGTGTCGCCGTGAGAGAGTTGCTCGATCGCTCTGGTGAGAATTGCATCGGCTGGCGTCATGCCACCACCCGATCGACGAAGCCGTAACCCCAGTCGGCATTCATGGTACGTCGCAGCCGATTGGGCGGTGCCGGTACCGTCGCGGCGCGCGATGTTCCGTCGAGGAGCTGACGCCAGAAACTGGTTTCTATCCAATCCCCGTTCTGCGGCACGGCGCCGCCGGGAAAGAAATCACGGCCCGGCGGAGTATCGCTATATGCATAGAGGAACGGAGCCAAGTTCTCTGAAGCCTTTCCGAAGTACCGTGCTTCGACGAGACCGCTGGAGTTCAGAGCGACTACGCCCTCGATCTCGGGCTGAGACAGCAGGTGGTAGAAGTTCGCATTGGTCCACTGGATCGCCGGCAACCGTTTTACCGCCATTTGAGACGGGCTGTGCGCCTTGTCGTAGGGGTGCGGCTTAAACAGGACCTTCGGATGATCGCAGCATAGCTGATGAAGCCGCTTCAAATGATCCCCGAGGCTGTGAAATCCTCCATTCCGTTGGAGCAGGGCGCGGTCATGGTCGACTTGACCGAGCACGAGCATGCTTCCCGGCGGCAATGGTAGAGGCTTTTTCATCCAGGCAGCCTTTGCCTGAATCAGTGCGGCCTGATTCTGAGCGGCAACATCCGACAGCTTGTGGTCGATCAGGGTGTCGTGAAACGCCCGAATATTGGTGCGCAACGCGAACACCAGATCCTCAAGGAAGCGAATCGGATGCAACGACACGTCGATGTACGGGATCTCGCGTTCGGCGAGCGCGGCGATCATGGCATCCGACATCTCATAACCGATCGCCAGGGCATTCTCAAAGGGCTGGCACAGCATCGACTTGACGCTTTCGAAGCGGATCGGTTCAGCGGCCAGGCACGCCCAACCTTCGAAGGAAACAGGCGCTCCAGCACGATGATATGCGAGTGGAGCATCGAAGAAGACGCCTTCTGATGGCCCCAGCGTCTCGTCCCAAGAAACCATCGCCACCTCGCGACCCGTCGCCCGAATCGCCGGACCGACCAGAGCATGAAGCCAGCGGATGTTGCGCCACGTCGCACTCTCCCACGTTCCGTCAGCCACCGGATATGGCCGCAGAAGATCACCAGTGACCAGGACCCGTGAAATCATGATTGCCCGTACTTGGTCGTTCCAGAATTGTCCGCTCAGTCTACTGATACGGAGAAGCCATATGGTTTCGGGCGGCTTCATCATCGTGAGCGGCCGGGTGCGC
Organism: Pseudolabrys sp.; assembly: GCA_036519015.1. Taxonomy (GTDB): domain Bacteria; phylum Pseudomonadota; class Alphaproteobacteria; order Rhizobiales; family Xanthobacteraceae; genus Pseudolabrys. The sequence continues at coordinate 13,987 of DATDMA010000310.1, forward strand.
GCAGACACTTATCCGGACAGCCCCAAACGCCGAGTAAGTCGTGGCCTATTACGCCACGTCGGATGCGAAGAAGCTCGACGACCTCTCCCCAGTGTCACATATGGATGCCGACAGGCCGCCGACATTCGTCGCCTGGGCTGAATTTGAGAACCCGCTCATCGACGTCTACTGAGCCGAGCTGGTACATCGCCCAGGCATGGCAAAGCGCCGGACCCCGCCCATGATGTGGCTCAAGGGGGCACAATCACACGTCCTCGATCGCCCACATTAATACGTCGGACGAAATGCTCGGCCGCGCGATTTTGGAATTCATGTCGAATTGCATACCGGCCCAGATGCCGCGCCGGACGTCGGCGTTGGGCCGAACGGGAATGTTCGTGGTTTTGTACGCAAATGGCGCGCCCGAAGAGATTCGAACTCCTGACCCCCAGATTCGTAGTCTGGTGCTCTATCCAGCTGAGCTACGGGCGCTTAAGGCCCCTTCGGCGGTGATCGCGCCGGCGGGACCGGGGCATGAGTTATCGTCTTGATCCGCCATTGGCAAGTCGCACGGTGGGCCCTGGGCAAAAACCTCAAATAGCCAGCGGCATGCGGGTCCGGCGGGCGATCGTTCGGATCAGGCCGGGGGCCCAGGCGGCCGCCCCCATCAGGACCGTTCGCCCCGAACGCGATCCGGCGAGTCCCGACAGCAGACCGGCCAGCCGGACGGCATTCCCGGTCACGCGGCGCGCCGCCGCCAGATAGGCTGCCGGCGGGAGCCCCTGCCGGATATGCTCGACCGCCAGCGCCGCCGAGGTGAGCGCAATGGCGAGGCCATCCCCCGTAAAGGGCGGGATATGCGCGAGGCGGTCGCCGACCCGGTAGACCGCCGGGCCCTCTTGCCCGTGCAGATGGCCGCCGGCCGGGCAGACCACGGCGAGCGGCTTGTCCCAAAGCGGCGCGGCGCCGTCGAGACGTTCGGCAAGGACGGGCATCTGCGCACCGAGATGATCCCGGAGCGCCGGCCAGCCCGACCCGAGCCGCGCCAGCACCTCTCGCGGCAGCAGGAGACAGAGATTGGCGATGCCGTCCTCGATGAGTTCGAGGCCGATATAGCTTCGATCAAGGAACGAAAGTTCCACCCGGCCCTCGAGCGCCTGACGAACGCTCGCCGAAGGACGCAGATGCATCTTCAACCCCACCATCGAGCCGTCGCGCGCCTCCGCGATGCCGCGCACGCCCTTTTTTCCGGTCGCCAGCGCGAGGTGGCGGCAATGCAATTCCTCGCCGTCGTCGCATTGAACTATCCATGCGTCATCCGCGGGCGCCACTGACCGCACAGCGACGCCGCATTTCACCTCCGTGCCGAATCGCTGGGCGGACCGCAGCAGCGCCGAATCCAGCCGATAGCGCGACAGTGACAGGCCGCGAAACGGCAATACCGTGCTCACGCTACGCGTGGACGAACAGATGCTGACCTGTTCGATCGGCGCGGCGCCAAGCGCGGCGGCATCGACGCCAAGCCTCAGCAAATGCGCCTGCGTCTCGACGCTGAGGAATTCGCCACACACTTTGTGATGCGGCGCGGCTGAGCGCTCCACTAGGGCGACCTCGCGGCCGATTCCGGCAAGCCCGCACGCGGCCGCCGCACCAGCCGGGCCGCCGCCGACGATCACGGTGTCCACGCGCCTCAACGCAGCCGCTCGATGACGAAGCGGAACAGAAACCAGCGCAGATCGACCGCCTCGCGCGGAATGCCGGCGGCATCCAGCCGCTCGTTCCATTCGGCGCGCGTGAGCGAACGCGTGACCGAGATGCGTCCGTCGTGGATTACCATCGGATGCAGCCGCGTCAGCTTGCCCATCAGCCCGATGAACGCATAAGGGACCACGTGGCGCTGCAGGTCGTAGATGAGCCAACCTGTCCGCGCCGTCTGCTCCATGAAGCGCAGGAAGGCGATGATCATGTCGTCGCTCATGTGATGGGTCAGCAGGCTGCTGACCACGACATCGATCGGCCCCGGCGGAAGGAACGCGAAAACATCGCCCGCGTGATAGGCGATCTCGTCAGCCGCATCGGTCGCCGCCTCCGCGATGCGAATCGTCTCGCGGCTGAGATCGACGCCGATGAGCCTGATGGGCAAGCCGCGCTTGCGGAAGGCGCCGCGGGTCGCCCGCAACAGATCGCCATAACCGCTGCCGACATCGAGCACCGTCAACGGCCGGCCCTTCTCCGCGCGCGCGGCGGCGCGGAGCAGAAAGGCGATGACCGCCCGATGGCCGAACATCGCGCCGTTGAAGCGCGCGAGATCGCGCAGCACGCGCTCGAGCTCGTCCGGATGCAGGTCCGCATCGTCGAGCCATTCGGTTTGGCCACTGCGTCGCGAGAGATCGAGCGGCACTGGTGCTGTCCTTGCGAGTGCGGTCATGATGTCACGCCGCGGTCCGAAACAACATGGTTTCCGCAACCAGCCCCGGACCGAACGACATGGCGCAGCCTTTCTTACCACGCGCGCCCGAGCGCATGAGTTGCTCAAGCACGAACATCACGGTGGCCGAGGACATGTTGCCGTAGCGGCGCAGGATATCGCGCGACGCCGCGAGCGCGGTCGGCGCCAGCGAAAAGCCGCGCTCCACCGCATCGAGCACCGTGCGCCCGCCCGGATGCACGGCCCAGAGATCGATCGCGTTGACCTCCGCCCCGTCGAGGATGTCCGCGACATGATCCTGCAAGGCATCTTGAATCGTGGCCGGCACCTGGCCCGATAGCACCATGTCGAATCCACAATCGCGCACGCGCCAGGTGATGAGTTCGCGCGTGCCGGGGACCATGACGGCGCGGAAGCTGTCGAGCGCCGTGCCGGTCGGGTCGGCGGTGACCAGACAGGCCGCGCAACCGTCGCCGAACAGAAGAAATGTCAGCACCTGATCGAGTTCTACGGTTTCCTTCAGATGCAACGAGCAAAGCTCGAGATTGAGCACCAGCACGCGCGCCGAAGTCTCCGACCGCACGACATGCCGTGCGAGCTTGAGCGCATTGATCGCGGCGTAGCAACCCATGAAGCCGATCATCGTCCGCTCGACCGAGGGCGAAAGCCCGCAGCGTTCGATCAGCTCGAAATCGAGCCCGGGCGCGGAAAAGCCGGTGCAGCAGGTGATGATGAGATGCGTGATGCGCTCGCTCTCGGCGCCGAGTTGCAGGCGCTCGACCGCCGTTTGCGCCAGCGCGGGCGCGTGTTGTTCGAAGCGCCGCATGCGCGCCGCCGTGTCGGGAAAATCACCACGCACATAGAAGCGCTCTGCATCGACGGCGTCGCCTTCCGGCTTGTTGCTGGGCGCGAGGCAGGAATAGCGATGATCGATCTGCGCCTTGTCGGCCATGCGCCGGAACAACAAGCCGCCGCGCCGGTCATCGCGAAACAAAGACTGCGCGAAACGACGGAAGGCGTCGTGCACGTCGTAGGGCGGCACAGCGGTGGCGACGCGGTTGATGTAGGCAGTCGTCAATGGGTGGTCTCCGGGCTGATCGGCCAGCTGGAAGCTCGCGCACCGCGCCGATCACACATCGCCCTTCACAGCCAAGAACACCGCCGCGGGCACGCTCATCGCTCACGCAGAAGTCACATGGGCGTGACCATGTGACTTCTTAAGCGTTTCAAATGTGATGTGATTTAGGGCGAATCTATACCGTTCAGGCGCGGGCGCGCTCGCGCCGCGCCTCGAGATCGACGGCGAGATCGGGGATTGTGATGCTGAAGGTCGCGCCGATCGTGCCGGGCACCAGGCGGATTTCGCCGCCATGCGCGCGCACCAGTTCGGCCGAGATGGCTAACCCGAGGCCGCTGCCGCCGGGCCGCGTCGAGCCTTGGAAGGCCTGGAACATGTGCGCCTGCGCTCGTTCCGGCACACCAGGCCCGGTGTCCGAGACTTCGATCACCACCACGCTGCCCTCGCGCCGTCCGGTGATGCGGATCTGATCGCGTGCGGGGTCGCGCGCGCCGCGCGCCTCCAGCGCCTGCATCGCGTTGCGCGTCAGGTTGACGAGCACGCGGAACAATTGATCGTGATCCGCTTCGACCGTCAGTCCGCGCTCGACCGCCACGATCCAGCGGATCGGCACGTCGAGGCCGAGGCCGAGCGCCTCGTAGACTTCATCGATCAACGGCTCGACCGCAATCGTCTTGCGCTCGGGCGGCGGCTCGTGCGCGGCGCCGTAGGAAAGAGTGGACTGGCAAAAGGCGATGGCGCGCTCGAGCGCGCGCATCAGCTTGGGCGCGAAGCGCTGCACTTTCGGATCGGGCAAGGTCGAAAGCTGATCGGAGAACAATTGCGCCGAGGCAAGCAGATTGCGCAGATCATGATTGATCTTCGACACAGCGAGCCCGAGCGCGGCCAGCCTGCTCTTCTGGTGCAGCATCGAGGCGAGCTCGCGCTGCATGGCCGCGAGTTCCTCCTCCGCCGTGCCGATTTCGTCGCTACGCCCCGATCTGTTGATGATGAGCGTGGGATTTTCTGGATCGGCCCGAAACGCGACCATGTTCTGCGTGACGCGTCCCATCGGGCGCACCAACATATAGTGCAGCGCGAGGTACACCAGCATCGCGGTGATGCCGGAGATCGCCAACGACAGCAGCAGGATGTTAATGGAGAACGTCACCATCGCCCGGCGCAACGGCGCTTCATCGAGGATGATCTCTAGGAAATCGCCGCCCATCGGCGCGGGGCCGACGACGCGCATGACATCGGTGGAGTCGGACGTCACCAGCGTCTCGTAGGCGAAGCCGATGGCCCGGTACCAGGTGACGGTGCGCATATCGATGTCCTGCTCGATATGCGAGGGGACATCGGAGGCGGCCAGCAGACGACGCTGATTGCCCATCTTCATGGCCACGGCGCGCGCGCCGATGCTGTTGAGGATTTGCTTCGCCAAACTTTCCGGCACCATGCCGCTCGGCGCCGCGTCGAGCACGAGCGCCGCCGTATGCGCGGCGGCCAAGCGGTCAGTCAGCCAATTCAAACGGAAGTTGGCGACGGACGGCACATAGATGAGTACTTCGGCGAGCATCACGAACAGGGTGGTCAGGACCAACAGCTTGCCGGACAAGCCAATGCGCAGCCTCCGCGCGCGGCGCGCGGGTTCCTGATCAGGCGTTTCGAGCTTTGTCTCGGTTCCAGGTTCCACACCACTACTCAACGCAAGATTCGTAGCAAATTTATGATGCGCCGCACAAAAGGGCGCGTCAAACTTTTCGAGAAATAGTCATACGCCGCCCGCTTTCCGATCTCCGACAACGTGGGGTAAGGGAATACCGTGCCGGTCATGGCGCGAATATTGAGCCCTTCGGCGATCGCCAGGATCCAGGTCGCAATCAATTCGCCGGCCTGAGCGCCGGCAATCGCAGCCCCTAATATTTTTCCGTTATTGCCCACGATGATCTTGATGTGGCCGTGCGTGGTTCGCTCGGCCTGCGCACGGTCATTGTCATGATAGGGCCAGCGCAGAATGCGGAACTTGATGCCGCGTTTGCGTGCCTGCGCCTCGGTGACGCCGGCCTGCGCGAGTTCCGGTTCGGTGTAGGTCACCCGTGGCACCGCATCTGGGTTCACGCGCACAGGCAAACGGAACAAAGCATTCCGGATGACCAGGCCCGCGTGATAATTGGCGGCATGCGTGAAGCGCGGCTGGCCGGAAACCACATCGCCGATCGCATAAACGCGCTTGTTGCGGGTTTTCAGCTTGCGGTTCACGACGATGCCGGTGCTGCCGTAACGAATGCGGCCGGATTCGAGGTCGAGGCCATCGGTGGTCGGCTTGCGGCCGGTGGCGACCAGCACATGCGCGCCTTCGATCGTCTCCTCGCCACACGCGGTTTCGATCGTCACCATGACGCGGCCATTGGTGTGCGCGATCCGCGCGATCTTGACGTTGTCGCGAATGGCTACGCCCTCGCGCTCGAGTTGCGCCAGCACGATCGCCGCGCATTCCGGATCGTCTTTGGCGAGCGGCTGCCCCACTTCGAGCACCACCACGTCGCTGCCGAGACGGCGGAAGGCTTGCGCCAATTCCACGCCGACCGCGCCGGCGCCGATGATGATGAGACGATCGGGACGCTGCTTGAGATCGAAGATCGTTTCGTTGGTGAGGTAAGGGCCGGTATCGAGGCCGGGGATCGGCGGCACCGCGGGCGTCGAGCCCGTGGCGATCACGAAACGCCGCGCGCGGATTTCGTATGCGTCGCCGACGACCACCGTGTGGCGATTCCTGAATTTGGCGTGACCTTTAATGACGCGCACGCCGAGGCCGGCGAAGCGCTCCTCAGAATCGGCCGGGGCGATGGACGCAATCACCTGATGCACATGATCGTGCACTTTGGCAAAATCGATGTCGATGCCATCGGCGGAGATGCCGAAAGCACGCGAGTTCTGCATGATCTCGGCGCGCTTGGCCGCCGCCAGCAGCGCCTTCGACGGCACGCAGCCGGTATGCAGGCAATCCCCGCCCAGCGCGCCGCGCTCGATCAGCACCGTTGGCACGCCGAAGGCAGCCGCCGCCGCGGCGACCGACAGGCCGGCGGCGCCGCCGCCGATGACGCAGATATCGGGTGTCAGTGTTTCCGCCATGCCCCCTCAACTCATTCGTCCAAGAACGATAGCGTTTAGTCGCGTTCAGCTGCGCGCGCGAGCGCGCACGCGTTTAACCGCCACCGGCACCAGCGCCAACAGCCCCAGTGCGACCAGCGCGCAGATGAGCTGCCACGTCAGAACATCGCTCACGTTGAAGGCGAGGTGGCAGTCGGTCCGTCCAGCGGCAAGGCACGATCTGTAAGCCCCGATTTGCGCCACGATGACGCTGTCGAGGCCGGTGCCGGCGAGGGCAAAGACGAACGAGGCCGGAATGACGCCCAGCGCGGTCGCTGCCACGAAGGGGCCGAGCCGTACGCCGGCCAAGGCCGGCACCAGATTGACCAGGAAGAACGGGAAAGCCGGCACCAAACGGAGGAACAGGAGATAGCTGAAGGCGTCGTCGCGGAAGCCTTGGGCGAGCTGGCAGGCGCGCGGTCCCACGCGGCGCAGGAGGGGCTCCCCGAGCGCCGTCCGCGCCATAAGGAAGATTAGGGTTGCCCCGACGGTCGCGCCCAACACCGCGGCCGCCCCGCCGATGAGGACGCCGAACAGGAAGCCGCCGACCACGGTCAGGAAGGTCGCCCCGGGCACCGAGACGGCCACGGTGACGATGTAGATGACGATATAAGTGAGGACGGCGGCCGCCCTGTGCTCGGCGACAAAGCCGTCGATCATCGCTCGGTGCCGCACGAGGGCCTCGAGCGAAAGGCTGCCGCGGGACAGGAGGGCATAGATAATTGCCGCAACAACGACGAAGACCGCCACGGCGACCCATCGGCGGAGGAAAGCGCGCTGTTTGACAGCGAAAGGCGGGGCGGCGGCCATGCCACGCTATATACACGAGGAACCGCGCCGGCAGGCCGCTCTCACCGCCTTGTGACGGTCGCGTGAGGCGCAAAAAGTGGAGCGGCAAAAGGCTTTACGCTTCGGCCTCGCGTCCGCATTGACGGGCCAAGCCCCCTCCCTTATAAGCCGCGCGAATTCTGTGCCGCCCGGATGCGTCCGGGTTTGAGGGCGGATTCGGGGGCGATGACGCCACCCCGCCACGGCGCGATCAGCGGAGAACTTAATCGTGAAACGGACCTATCAACCGAGCAAGCTTGTACGCAAGCGCCGTCACGGTTACCGCGCGCGCATGGCGACCACCGGCGGGCGTAAAGTCGTGGCGGCTCGGCGCGCGCGTGGGCGCAAGCGCCTTTCGGCCTAACGGCGGTACCGACCGGCCCGAGCAATATGTCTCCAAATGGAGCGATTGAAGCAACGGGCGGACTTTCTGGCCGCGGCAACCGGCACTAAGGTGCCGGCGGCAGCGTTTGTGCTGCAGGCGCGCAAGCGGGCCGATGAAGGGCCCGCTCGCTGCGGCTTTACCGTCTCGAAAAAAGTCGGCAATGCCGTCGAGCGCAACCGGGTCCGCCGCCGCTTGCGCGAAGTCGTGCGGCTGTCAGGGTCGAACCGTATGCAGTGCGGACACGATTATGTGCTGATTGGGCGGCGTGCGGCGCTGCAGGTGCCGTTCGCGCGGATCGCACAGGACTTCGAGGGAGCCTTGCGGCGGGTGCACAAGGGCCGAACAGCGGCAACACGGGATTCCGATGACCGACAATAAGAACACCATCCTGGCCATTGCCCTGTCGGCCTTGGTGCTGATCGCGTGGCAGTATTTCGTGGGCATGCCGCAGGAGAAGGCGCGGCAGGAGCAGCTCCAGCAGCAACAGCTCAAGCAGACCGCGCAGCAGCAGGGCGCCCAGCCGGGTCAGCCCGCTCCGGCAGGCCAGACGGCCCCTCAGGCGGGCCCGGCGCAGATCCCCGGTCAGACTACCCCGACCACGGCCGGCACCTCGGTGTCGCGCGCTGACGCTCTGGCCAGCTCGCCGCGCGTGCCGATCGATACGGGAAGCCTGCAAGGCTCGATCGCGCTCAAGGGCGCCCGCATCGACGACGTCGCCCTGGTCAAATTCCGCGAGAACGTCGATCCGAAGTCGCCGCCGATCTTCCTGCTGTCGCCATCCGGCACCGCCGATCCCTTCTATGCCGAGTTCGGCTGGGCGCCCGGCGCCGGCTCGAACGTCAAGGTCCCCACCGCCGACACCCTCTGGACGCAGGTCGGCTCCGGCGCGCTCAGCGTCGGCCACCCGGTGACGCTCTCCTACGACAACGGCGAGGGCCTCGAGTTCCGCCGCGCCATCACGGTCGACGACAAGTATCTGTTCACCATCAAAGACGATGTGGTGAACAAGGGCACTAGCCCGGTCTCGCTCTATCCTTACGGCCTGATCTCGCGCCATGGCACGCCGCACACGCAGGGCTATTACATCCTGCATGAAGGCCTCATCGGCGTGCTCGGCGACCAGGGCCTGCAGGAATACACCTACAAGAACATCGACGACAAAAAGGTCGTCAACTTCGACGTGACCAACGGCTGGCTCGGCATCACCGACAAGTACTGGGCCGCCACGTTGCTGCCGGACCCCACCGCGCATCTCAAGGCGCGCTTCTCGACCGGCATGCTCGGCACGACCAAGACCTATCAGACCGACTATCTGCTCGATGCGCAGACCATCGCGCCGGGCGGCACCGGCACGGCCGACGGACGCCTGTTCGCCGGCGCCAAGGAAGTGAACGTCGTCGGCATCAACTTCCCGCTGGTCGGCATCGGCGGCTACAACACGCAACTCGGCCTCAACCATTTCGACCTGCTGATCGACTGGGGATGGTTCTACTTCATCACCAAGCCGATGTTCCTGGCGATGGATTTCTTCTTCCATCTGTTCGGCAATTTCGGCCTCGCGATCCTGATGGTCACGGTGCTGGTGAAGGTCATCTTCTTCCCGCTGGCCAACAAGTCCTACGCCTCGATGGCGAAGATGAAGGCGGTGCAGCCGCAGATGGCCGCCCTGCGCGAGCGTTACACGGACGACCGCGTGAAGCAGCAGCAGGCGCTGATGGAGCTGTACAAGAAAGAGAAGATCAATCCGCTGGCCGGCTGTCTGCCGATTGCGATCCAGATCCCGGTGTTCTTTTCGCTCTACAAGGTGCTGTTCGTTACCATCGAGATGCGGCACGCGCCGTTCTTCGGCTGGATCCGCGATCTCTCGGCGCCCGATCCGACCAACATCTTCACGTTGTTCGGCCTGATCCCGATCGATCCGACCATTGTCCCGGTCGTCGGCCACTTCCTGCATCTCGGCATCTGGCCGCTGATCATGGGCGTGACGATGTGGGCGCAGATGAAGCTCAACCCCGCCCCGCCAGATCCGACGCAGGCCATGATCTTCAACTGGATGCCGGTGATTTTCACCTTCATGCTCTCGAGCTTCCCGGCCGGCTTGGTGATCTACTGGGCCTGGAACAACTCGCTTTCGGTCACGCAGCAAAGCATCATCATGCGTCGGCATGGTGCCAAGATCGAATTGTTCGATAACATCAAAGCTTTGTTCGCGAAGAAGAAGACGCAAGGATAGGGCGACGTCTCTAATTTTCTTGTCATCGCCGGGCTCGTCCCGGCGATCTCGCTTATGCTGGCACTATGCCCTCTTTATCGGGATGGCCGGGACAAGCCCGGCCATGACAACTGATGGCCACCACCTACGACTACACCCGCAACGAGATCGACACCGGACGCCGGCTGTTCACCGGCGAATGGGATTTCGTCGCTGCCGCCGGCTCAGCCGCCTCGCTGCCGCCGATGCGCGGCACCGAGATCGCTTTCGCGGGCCGCTCCAACGTCGGCAAGTCGAGCCTGATCAACGCGTTGACCGGCCGCAAGGCGCTGGCGCGCACCTCACGCACGCCAGGCCGCACGCAGGAGCTGATATTCTTCACCGGGGCCGAAGGTCTCAATCTCGTGGACATGCCGGGCTACGGCTATGCCGCCGCCGCCAAGGCGAAGATCGCGGCCTGGACCGAGATGATCCACGCCTATCTGATCGGGCGCAGAAATCTCGCCCGCGTCTATGTGCTGATCGATGCGCGCCACGGACTGAAGCCCACCGACGAGCCCACGCTCGATGCGCTCGGCGAGGCCGCCGTCAGCCATCAGATCGTCTTGACCAAGTGTGACGAAGTCAAAGCGTCCGAGCTGCCCGGGCGCATCGCCGACGTCGAGGCGGCGCTGGCCAAACGCCCGGCGGCCTTTCCCGGCGTGCTGCTGACCTCGGCGCACGAGGGCACCGGCATCCCGGAGCTGCGCGCGGCCGTCGCGCGGTTATTGGCGGAGCGGCGTTAAGCCGGCGCTCTGGCCGCTCGCTCACTGCAGCTTGATGTTGGCGGTCCTGATCACATTGCCCCAGCGGTCGACCTCCTGGTGCATGTAGTCCGACGCCTTCTCGACCGAGCCGCCAAAGACCTCCGCTGAAAGAATCTTGAGGCGTTCCTGCAGCTCGGGCTGCCGCAGCGCCTCGTTCACATCCGCATTGATCTTGTCGACAATCGCCTTGGGCGTCTTCGGCGGCGCCACGATCGCGTACCAGGCGACCGATTCGAACCCCGGCAGCGTCTCGGCGACCGTCGGCACATCGGGCAGGGACGGCATGCGCTCGGCCGACGCAACCGCGAGCAGCTTCAGCTTTCCGGCCTGCACGAGCGGCAGAGAGACACCGAGATTATCGAACATCACATCGACGTCGCCTGCCAGAAGGCCTTGCAGCGCCGGAGCCGAGCCGCGATAGGGAACATTCAGGAGCTTGACCTTCGCCATCATCTGGAAAAGCTCGGACGTGAGATGAGAGGTCGTTCCGTTGCCTTGCGTGGCGGTGGTCGCCTTCCCCGGATTCTTCTTCAGATAATCGATCAACTCGGGGATGGTGGCCGCCTTGACCTTGTCGGGATTGACGAACACGCCGCTGGGGACCTGCGCCATCACGGAGATCGGCTCGAACTTGGCCGCGTCATAGGCGAGCTTCGGATACAGACTTTGATTCATGACGAGCGGCGGCGGCGGTGACGACATCAGCGTGTAGCCGTCCGGAGTCGCGCGATAAGCGATCTCGGCGCCGATATTTCCGGCAGCGCCGGTGTGGTTCTCGATGATGACGGGTTGGCCCCACTTGCGCGACAGCCATTCGGCGACAAGCCGCGGGACGGCATCGGCCGATCCGCCCGGTGGAAACGGAACGATGATTTTGACCGGGCGATCAGGGTAGCCGTCGGCCCGCGCCGTGCCGGCGAAGCCATGCAATGCAGCAAGGCAAAAGACCAGACCGACTGCATAGCGGCTGACAAAAATACGCCGTGTGCTGAACAAGTTGCGCATTGCATATGCCTCCCCGAGCTGCTCGGCAGCGTCGCTCACGCTTTTGTTGCGGCAACATTGCTACAGCCGGCGTGCGCATACAACACCGCATCCGGCCTTCTTCAAGGCCGCCTCGATTGCAAATTAATTTGGATGTTTGCATCGTGGAGAGTAGCGTCGAATCGATCCACGTCGGAAGCATTCGGTCTGCACGCGTCCGGTCCAGAAGCACCGCATGTTTGGTTTGTAATCAGGTATCAAGTAATGGGTGTCATGATGGCGGATTCGCAATCCCACATTGTTATTGTCGGCGGCGGGATCGGCGGCTTGTTCGCTGCGAACGCGCTGCTCGCACACGGCCTCCGGGTGTCCGTCTATGAACAGGCGCCTGCCCTTGGCGAAGTCGGCGCTGGGGTGTTTTTGACACCGAACAGCGTGCGCCAGCTCCAGCGTGTGGGATTAGGACCATCGGTGGAGAAGTGTGGCGGCCGGGTCGGCCCCGGCTCGCAGTATTTCCGTCAGGACGGCACGCCCATCGCGCCGGTGCAGGTGACGGATTCGTCGGGATGGAACGCGACATTCGGCATGCACCGCGCCGACCTCGTCGAGATGTTGGCCAAGGCGCTGCCTGCTGAAATCGTGCACACCGGTCACCGCTGCACCGGCTTTGAGCAGGACAGCGACGTTGCCCGCGTCTCGTTCGCGAATGGAGCCGTCGTCGACGCCGACATCGTCATCGCCGCGGACGGCATCCACTCCGAGCTTCGCCCCTTTGTCTATCCGCCGTCGAACCCGGTCTTCCACGGCACCGTCGCCTATCGCAGCCTGGTGCCGCACAAGCTCGTTCCCGATTGGCCGAACAACGCTTGGCTAATGTGGCTGGGCAAAGGCAAACACTTCCTCACGTTTCCCGTCCGCGGCGGAGAGCTCATCAACTACGTCGGCTTTGTGCCGGCGGACCAGCAGATGAAAGAATCGTGGTCGGCGCCCGGCGACCCGGATGTGCTGCGTGCGGAGTTCGCCGGCTGGGACCCGCGCATCGCGTCGCTGTTGCAGCACGTCGAAACGACATTCCGCTGGGCTCTGTATGACCGCGAGCCGCTGCCAGGTTGGACGAAGGGGCGGCTGACGCTGCTCGGCGACGCCGCCCACCCGATGCTTCCGCATCTCGGACAGGGCGCCAACCAATCGATCGAGGACGGGATGGCGCTGGCGACGATCCTGGCGCGCACGGACCGGAAGACGGCGCCCGCAGCCCTCCTTGCCTATGAGCATCTCCGCCGCGAGCGGGTGGCGGCGGTGCAACGCGGGGCGCGCGAGAACGGCCTCCGCTATGATTCGGTCTACAGTGATCTCGGCCTCCGCGACGCCGAAATCACTGCCCACGCCAATTTCCGCAAGCGGCTTTACGATCACGACGTCGTGCCCGAAGCCCAAGCCGCGGCGGCCGCGCTGGTGTAATATCCCCCCATGGACCAGATCCTCATCGCTCTCGCCGGACTGATGGGCGCTGCCGGCGTCGTGCTGGCGGCGGCGGGCGCGCACGGCAAGCCGGGCGTCGGCCTCGACAGCGCCGGCTATCTGCTGCTCATCCACGCCGCCGCGGTGATCGCCGGCACGGCCGCCGCCCGCTCCGGCCTCGTTCTGCGCCCCCTCGGCCTTATCGTGTTCTGCGGCTTCGCGATCGGCGCGACCCTGTTCGCCGCCGACGTCGCTTCCCGCGGCTATCTCGACAGCCGGCTGTTCCCCATGGCCGCGCCGACCGGCGGCGTCATCCTCATCGTCAGTTGGCTCGTGCTGGTGGCCGCCGCGCTGGCCGCGCTGCGCGCGAGTTGAATCCTCTTCCGCCCAACGGCGACCCTCGCTAAAAGACGCACTCTGCGGCAACCCGGGACCAGCCCATGACCACCGATCCCCAAGAGCAGGCGCGCATTCTCTCCGAAGCGCTGCCGCACATGCAGCAGTACGACGAGGAGATCGTCGTCGTGAAATATGGCGGGCACGCCATGGGCCACGAGCAGAGCGCGCGCGATTTCGCCCGCGACATCGTCCTGCTCGAGCAGACCGCGATCAACCCGGTCGTGGTGCACGGCGGCGGCCCGCAGATCCAGGCCATGCTGCAGAAGCTCGGCATCAAGTCGGAGTTCGCCGACGGCCTGCGCATCACGGACGCGGCCACGGTCGAGATCGTCGAGATGGTGCTGGCCGGTTCGATCAACAAGCAGATTGTCGGCTACATCAACGCCGCCGGCGGCAAGGCCATCGGCCTGAGCGGTAAAGACGGCAACATGGTGCAGGCGAAGAAGGTCACCCGCACCGTGACCGATCCGGATTCCAACATCGAGCGTGTCATCGATCTCGGCTTCGTCGGCGAGCCGGACAAAGTCGACCTCACGGTGCTCAATCACGTGCTCGGCAAGGAGATGATCCCGGTGCTGGCGCCCGTTGCCTCCTCGGCCACGGGGGGCACCTTCAACGTCAATGCCGACACATTTGCGGGAGCGATCGCTGGCGCGTTGAAGGCCAAGCGCCTGCTGCTGCTTACCGACGTGCCCGGCGTGCTCGACAAGTCGAAGAAACTGATCCCGCAACTCTCGATCGCCGATGCGCGCAGGCTGATCGCCGACGGCACCATCTCCGGCGGCATGATCCCCAAGGTCGAGACCTGCATCTACGCGCTCGACCAGGGCGTCGAAGGCGTCGTCATCATGGACGGCAAAGTGCCGCATGCGGTGCTGCTCGAGCTCTTGACCGATCACGGCCTCGGAACGCTGATGCACCGGTAGCTGGAGGCGCTACCATCGCCGCATGATTCGCCGTCTCAATCCCGCTCTTGCAGCGGCAAGCGTAGCCATCGCCACGCTGGCGATGGCCGCGCCGGCGCGGGCGGAGCTGACGCTGTGCAACCACACCAGCTACCGGATGCAGGCGGCAATCGGGATCGAGAAGCGCGCCAGCGTGTCGACGCGCGGCTGGTTCCGCGTCGATCCTGGCCAATGCCGGCAAGTGATCGACGGACCGCTCGACGTCGACATGGTCTATCTCAATACGCGCACGCCGCCGGTCTATGGATCGGCGCCGCTGCCGCAGAACGGCGATGCGATGCTGTGCATCCGCGACGGCGACTTCGACATCGGCGACGCGCGCGGTTGCCCGGTGAGCCAGCAGGTGCGCTTTGCCGCGGCGCGGCCGTCCGACACGCCGAAAGGGCTGGTCGTCAACATCGCGGAAGAGTCCGACTACGATGACGAGCAGGCGCGCCTCGCCGGCATCCAGCGCCTGCTGGTGATCGCCGGCTACGACGCCACGCCGATTGACGGCGTCGATGGCACGAAAACACAAGGCGCGCTCGCCAAATTCCTGCGCGACCGCAAGCTGCCGGCCGACGCCGCCGCGGGCGAGAGTTTCTTCGACACATTGCTGGCGGCGGCGCAGAACCCGGAAGGCAACGGCTTCACCTGGTGCAACGACACCCCTTATACGGTGATGGCCTCGCTCGGCATCGTGGAGATGGGCGCGATCGTCACCCGCGGCTGGTATCGCGTGACGGCGGGCCAATGCGTGCGGCCCGATGTGCGCGGCGATCCGCACAGGCTCTACAGCTACGCCGAGGCGGTGGACGCCCAAGGCCGCACCATCAAACGCGGCGATGCGGTGCTTTCCTGGGGCGGCACAGTCGCGCTATGCACGCGCGATGGCCGTTTCGAGCTTGCCGATCACAAGGATTGCGCGGCGCGCGGCCTGAACTCCGCCGGCTTTGCCGCCTTCGATGTCGGCGACCAGCCCTCGACCACGCTGCGTTTCAAGGAACAGTAATCCCGTGTCCAACGAGTCCGGCTCCACGCTGCGCGATTTCGACCACGTCGAGACCTGGGTGTTCGACCTCGACAACACGCTGTATCCGCATCACCTCAATCTCTGGCATCAGGTGGACGAACGCATCCGCAGCTTCGTCGCCGATTATCTTAAGATATCGAAGGACGACGCGTTCCGGCTGCAAAAGGACTATTACAAGCGCTACGGAACGACCATGCGCGGGCTGATGGCCGAGCATGGTATGAGCCCGGACGCCTATCTCGAATACGTCCACCAGATAGACCATTCACCGCTCGTGCCCAATCCGGCGCTCGGCGCGGCGCTTGAACGACTGCCGGGCCGCAAGCTCATCCTCACCAACGGCACGCGCAAGCACGCCGAGAATGTGATGCGGCGGCTCGAGGTCGATCGCCATTTCGAGGACGTGTTCGACATCGCCGCCGCCGATCTCGATCCCAAGCCGCTTCCGCAGGTCTATGAGCGCTTCCTCAAGCGGCATGACGTCGATCCGAAGAGAGCCGCGATGTTCGAGGACCTCGCCCGCAATCTCGAAGTGCCGCACCGGCTCGGCATGGTCACGGTGCTCGTGGTGCCGGAGGGCGAACATAAAGTGCTGCGCGAAGGATGGGAGTTGGAAGGCCGCGACGCACCGCATGTGGATTACGTGACCGAAAATATTGTTTATTTTCTAGAGAGATTGCGTACTGATTTACGACTTTAGAACTACGCATAATTCCTCGCGTGTTCATTGCATTATCCTATCGCGTCACGCGAATTCAGTGTTGACGCAATTTTTATTGCGCCCAAAATTCATCGCATGAGCGGGGGACGCTTGCATTCGATTGATCATTGCGGCCGAGCACGTGCTCGGCGCGGGGAGGTGTATTCATAACTGATCCGGTCATCGATCAAGCGCTCGCCGGCTGCGCAACGTTCAATTTCCCAGCCAGATAGAGTCTGCATCGGCCACGGTCACCTCACCCGTGCCTGGACACATCTTGGCGGAAGAAATCCGAACGGCGCGCGGCGGCGCCAAAAACAAAAATAAGACGGCCGATACGAACAAGGGAAACCAAGGAGAGAACAATGGCTAATAGTGCCGCGCACCTATCGCCCGCGACCAATCGCGAACGCTGGATGCAGCTCACCGCGGGCATCATCTGCATGGTGATGATCGCCAACCTGCAATACGGCTGGACGCTGTTCGTGCAGCCAATTCAGCAGAAACACGGCTGGTCGATCGCCGGCATCCAGTTCGCCTTCAGCATCTTCGTCGCGCTGGAAACCTGGCTCACGCCGGTTGAAGGCTGGATCGTCGACAAGCTCGGTACGCGGAGAGGGCCGAAGCTGATGGTGGCCTTCGGCGGCATCCTGATCGCCGCGGGCTGGATCGTGAACTCCATCGCCGACACGCTGACGATGCTTTATGTGGGCGCCGTGCTCGGCGGCATCGGCGGCGGCGCGGTCTATGCCACCTGTGTCGGCCTCGCGGTGAAATGGTTTCCCGATCGCCGCGGCCTCGCGGTCGGCCTGACGGCTGCCGGTTTCGGCGCCGGTGCCGCGCTCACGGTGGTGCCGATCCGCATGATGATCGCCAGCGCGGGCTATGAGAGCACGTTCTTCTGGTTCGGCATCGGCCAAGGCGCGGTCGTGCTGATCATCGCCTGGCTGCTGCGCGCACCGGAGCCCGGCGAACTGAACTTCGTCCCGCCCGCGACCGGGAAGCTCGTGCAATCCTCGCGCAACTACTCGCCCGGCGAGATGATGCGGTCGCCCATCTTCTGGCTGCTCTATGTGATGTTCGTATTGGTCTCGGCCAGCGGCCTGATGGCGACGGCGCAGATCGCGCTCATCGCGAAAGACTTCAACGTCGCCAACACGGCGGTGATGTTCGGCGCGTCGGCGCTCTCGGTGGCGCTGATCGTCGACAATGTCTGCAACGGCGCGGCGCGGCCGCTGTTCGGCTGGGTATCCGACAACATCGGCCGCGAATACACCATGGCGATCGCCTTCGGTCTCGGCGCGGTGGCGTATTGGCTGCTCGGCGCCATGGGCACCGCGCCCTGGGCCTTCGTGGTCTTCGCCGCGCTGATCTTCCTCACCTGGGGCGAGATCTTCAGCCTCTTCCCCTCGACCTGCACCGACAGCTTCGGGCCGAAATTCGCCACGGTGAATCTGGGCCTGCTCTACACCGCAAAAGGCGCGTCGGCCTTTCTGGTGCCGGTCGCCAATATGCTCCAGGCCTCGACCGGAAGCTGGCATCTGGTGTTCCTGGTCACCGCGCTGATGAACCTCGCCGTGGTCGGCCTGGCGCTGTTCGTGCTCAAGCCGATGCGCTCCCGCATCGCCACGCGCGAGGAGACGCAACTCGCCCATGCGGTCAAGACCGCCTAGCAGCGGTGCCGCTAACGACTGCAACATGATCGACAGGGCCCTTCGCGGGGCCCTGTTGCTTGTGGGCACCCGAGCCGAGGCGCTCGCGTGCCGGCGGCTTGACATCCCCTGCCCCGCCCCCGACAAACCCCAGCCGAACAAGGGTCGGGAAAGCCATGTCCAACGAAAAACTCGCCAAAACCATCGATGACGCCTTCGAGGGCCGCGACAAGATCGGGCCCAAGACCAAAGGCGCCGTGCGCAAGGCGGTCGATACCGCGCTCGGCCTGCTCGACAGCGGCAAGGCCCGCGTCGCCGAACGCCAGGCCGATGGCCAGTGGCACGTCAATCAATGGCTGAAAAAAGCCGTCCTGCTCTCCTTCCGGCTCAACGACATGAGCGTGATCCCGGGCGGTCCGGGCAAGGCCGTCTGGTGGGACAAGGTCGATTCCAAGTTCAAAGGCTGGACCGCCGCGCGCTTCCGGAAGGAGGGCTTCCGCGCCGTGCCCGGCAGCGTCGTGCGCCGCTCGGCCTATATCGCGCCCGGCGTCGTGCTGATGCCGTCCTTCGTCAATCTCGGCGCCTATGTCGATGCCGGCACGATGGTCGACACCTGGGCGACCGTCGGTTCCTGCGCGCAGATCGGCAAGCATTGCCATCTGTCCGGCGGCGTCGGCATCGGCGGCGTCCTCGAGCCGCTGCAGGCCGGCCCGGTGATCATCGAGGACAATTGTTTCATCGGCGCGCGCTCCGAAGTCGTCGAAGGCGTGATCGTGCGCGAAGGCTCCGTGCTCGGCATGGGCGTCTATCTCGGGCTGTCCACCAAGATCGTCGACCGTGCGACCGGGAAAATCTATCACGGCGAAGTGCCGCCTTATTCGGTGGTCGTCTCGGGGACGATGCCGGGCAAGCCGTTGCCGAACGGCGAACCGGGGCCGAACCTCTACTGCGCCGTCATCGTCAAGCGCGTGGATGAGAAGACGCGCTCCAAGACCAGCATCAACGAGTTGTTGAGGGACTAAGAGGCTAAGCCCGATGTCCGCCGATCCGGTCGCCATCACGCGTGATCTCCTGCGCTGCCCGTCGGTGACGCCGGCGGAAGGCGGCGCGCTCGCGTATCTCGAGACGGCGCTGAAGGCCGCGGGCTTCACCGTGCATCGCATGACCTTCAGCGAGGCCGGCACAGAGGACGTGGAGAATTTCTACGCCCGCATCGGCACGCAAGCGCCGCACCTCGTCTTCGCCGGCCATACCGACGTGGTGCCGCCAGGCGATGAGACCGCATGGCAGCATCCGCCGTTTTCCGGCGCCATCGACAATGGCGAGCTCTACGGACGCGGCGCCGTCGACATGAAGGGCGGCATCGCCTGCGCGGTCGCGGCAGTGCTTGATCATCTCGCGGCGAACAGCGGCAGGCCCAAGGGCTCCATTTCGTTCCTGATCACCGGCGACGAGGAAAGCATCGCAGTGAACGGCACGCCGAAGCTGTTGCAATGGGCGGCCGAGCATGGCGAGAAGTTCGACCACTGCATCCTCGGCGAACCGAGCAACCAGGACGAGCTCGGCGACACCATCAAGATCGGCCGGCGCGGCTCGCTCAACGGTCATCTGATCGTGCACGGCAAGCAGGGCCACGTCGCCTATCCGCAGCGCGCCGAGAACCCGATCCGCGGCCTGGTGAAGCTCATCGATGCGATCCAGTCCGAGCCGCTCGACGCGGGCAACGCCAATTTCCAGCCGTCGCATCTGGAATTCACCTCAGTCGATGTCGGCAACAAGACCGTGAACCTCATTCCCGGAGAGGCACGCGCGCGTTTCAACATTCGCTTCAACGATTGCCATACGCTCGAGTCGCTGAAGGCGCTGCTCGAGCAGCGCGCGGCGAAGGCTGCCGGCGACGCGATCCGCTTCAGCTTCAAGTGGGAGCCAACGAACGCCGGCGTGTTCGTGACCAAGCCCGGACCGTTCACCGACCTTGTCGCGAACGCGGTGGCCGAAGTGACCGGGCGCAAGCCGGTTCTCTCGACCACCGGCGGCACGTCGGATGCGCGTTTCATCACGCATCATTGCCCGGTGGTGGAGTTCGGTTTGGTCGGACAGACCATGCATCAGATCGACGAGCGCGTACCGGTCGGAGACCTGCGCGCGCTGACGACGGTCTATCGGACGATCATCGATCGGTATTTTGCTTGAGAAAGTTGTCATGGCCGGGCTTGACCCGGCCATCTCGCTTAGGGACGCACTGTGCCCTCCTAAGCGGGATCACCGGGACAAGCCCGGTGATGACAAGCAATCTCAATAATCCACGCGCATCAAATACAGCCCGTCCGGCGGCGCGACCTGTCCGCAGGCGGTGCGGTCGCGCGCATCCAGCGCGCGCGTGAGATCGTCGGCGCTCCATTTTCCTTCGCCGACATTCACCAGCGAGCCGACCATCGAGCGCACCTGATTGTGCAGGAACGAGCGCGCTGAGGCGCGGACGTTGACGATGGCGCCCTCGCGTTCGACATCGAGCCGGTCGAGAGTCTTCACCGGCGACTTCGCCTGGCATTCGGTGGAGCGGAACGTCGTGAAGTCGTGCTTGCCGACGAGGCGCTGCGCCGCCGCGTGCATGTTGGCGGCATCAAGCGGACGCGGCACGCGCCAGGCATGACCGCGGTCGAGCGTGAGATCGGCGCGCCGGTTGATGATGCGATAGACATAGTGGCGCTTCACCGCCGACATGCGCGCGTTAAAATCGTCCGCCACGCGTTCGGCGGTGAGTACCGCCACCGGATGCGGCCTCAAGTGCGCATTGAGCCCATCGCGTACGGTGTCGGTCTCCCACGCCTTGGTGAGATCGACATGCGCCACCTGCGCGCGCGCGTGCACGCCGGCATCGGTGCGGCCGGCGCCCTGCACCAGCGCCTTGTCGCCCGACAGCGCCTCGACCGCCGTGGTGAGCACGCCTTGCACGGTGAGCTGATCCGCCTGGATCTGCCAGCCGCAAAACGGCGCGCCGTCGTATTCGATGGTGAGCTTGTAGCGGGGCATGATCGGCCTGGGTCGCCCGGAGTGGCGGGCGACCAGTAAACAGAATTCAGGCCGAAGTCACGGGGCCAAGCGTAGCAGCCGCTTCAGGCGAGCTTCTTGGCCTCACGGAACGAGACCAAACGGCGTTGCGTTTCGTCCCACAGCACCAAACGCACACAGCCGAAGCTCTCGAGCAGCGTCAGGCGGCCGATGTCGCGCAGCTCCGGATAATCGCGCAGCACGCGCGGCAGCCGGTAGTACGGGATGCGGCTGTGCAGATGATGCACATGGTGAATGCCGATATTGGCGGTGAACCAGCGCAGCAGCGGCGGCAGATCATAGTGGGAAGAGCCGTGCAACGCGGCTTCGTGCAGGTCCCAGCCGCGGGTCTCGTTCCAGAATGTATCCTCGAACTGGTGCTGCACGTAGAACAGCCAGACGCCGAATATGGCGGCGAGCAGAATGATCGGCAGGTGCACGAGGAAGAAGGCCTTGACGCCGATGAGCCAGATCAAAGTGATCGCGATCAGCGCGATTGCGGCGTTGGTCGCCTGCGTGCTGATCCACGGCTGCCAGCCGTTGCGCATCAGGCCGACCGGCAGGCGATGCTGCAGCAGGAACAGATAGGCGGGCCCAATGCCGAACATCACCAGCGGATGGCGGTACAGACGATACTGCAAGCGGCCCCAGCGCGAGCGTGCGCGATATTCCCGAACGGTCAGCGTATCGACATCGCCGATACCGCGGCGGTCGAGGTTGCCGGCGGTCGCGTGGTGAATGGCGTGGGTGCGGCGCCAGAAATCATAGGGCGTCATGGTGAGAACGCCGATGACGCGGCCGACCCAGTCGTTTGCCGCCCGGTTCGGAAAGAAGGAACCGTGACCGCAATCGTGCTGGATCATGAACAGCCGGACCAGGAATCCCGACGCCGGGATCGCGATCAGCAGCGAGGCCCACCAGTAGCCGAATGAGTAAATGAGCCAGGCAGCGGTCCACAGCGCCGCCAGCGGCAACGCGGTAATCGCCAACTCGACGATGCTGCGAACACGGTTCGGCTCGCGATAGCGGTTGAGGATCTGAGTCCAGAGGCGGGCTTCAGGGGCAGCAACGTCGGTATTATGTCCGATGCTCAAGGTTTTGAACCAAGTTGGCGACAGCGTGCCGTCTTGCGGCCCGCCGCCCAGGGCATTTTACGATGCGATGGAAGAGACGCCTAATTGCCCAATAAACGGGGCTTTTTGGTGTCGCCCTTCCCGGCTGACGAACACGGCGCCGTGACGCAACCTTACGCTAGCCGCGACCCGGCGTCGACTCGCGTACCGCGCAGGAATTCGTCGGCGCCCATGGGCTGCTTGCCGGCGCGCTGGACCTGCACGAGCCGCACGGCGCCGTCGCCGCAGGCGATGGTAAGGCTATCATCAAGCGCGGCGCCGGGCGCCCCGGACCCTGCCCCTCGCGTGGAGCGCAGCGCCTTCACGCGGATGCCGTCGAGCTGGAACCAGGCGCCGGGAAACGGCGACAGCCCGCGGATGTGGTCATGCACCTGCTGCCACGGCTTCGACCAATCGATGCGTGTCTCGGCCTTGGAGATCTTTTCCGCGTAATTGACCCCGTCAGCCGGCTGCGGCGTCAGCGAAAGCGAGCCGCGCTCGGCGGCGGCCAGCGCGCGCAGCATCAGGTCTGCGCCCAGCGGCGCAAGCGCGTCGTGCAACTCGCCGGCGGTCATATCGGGAAGGATCGAGGTGCGCTCGACCATCGCCATGGCGCCGGTGTCGAGGCCCTCGTCCATCTGCATGATGGTGACGCCGCTCTCGGCATCGCCCGCCATCACGGCGCGGTTGATCGGCGCGGCGCCGCGCCAACGCGGCAGAAGCGACGCGTGCACATTGAAGCAGCCGAGCTTGGGCGCCGCGAGGATCGGTTTCGGCAAAATAAGCCCATAAGCGACGACCACCGCCGCGTCGGCCTCGTGCGCGCGGAACGCGGCCTGCGCCACCTCGTCGCGCAGCGTCTTCGGCGTGTGGACAGGAAATCCGAGCCGCCGCGCTTCGCGCTCGACCGGCGTCACCTGCATGTCCATGCCGCGCCCGGCCGGCTTCGGCGCACGCGTGTAGACGCCAACGATCTCATGCCCGCGCGCGGCGAGCTCGATCAGCGTCGGCACCGCGAAATCGGGCGTGCCCATGAAGATGAGGCGGAGGGGCATGACGTTCTCGAACTATTAATACCCGAGGTCAGCGATGAATGGATTAATCAGTTCCAATCCAATATCGGCAAAGTCGCCAGTGTCCCGGGTGGCTAATTGCATGCCTCGGCTTATGGCAATGGCCGCGATCATTGCATCTACGGGTTCCATGCGACGGCCGATGCGTTCGCGCTGTGCGCCAATACGACCGAACGCCGCAGCGGCGGCAAGATCAAAATCGAGAATACGTCCCTGAAAGCCTTCGTTTTCCAAAAGCTCGATGCGAGTAAGCAAGCGGTCTCTCCGGAAACCGGCGGACAGCCGTTCGGCGCCGAAGCGTAGCTCCGCCATGACCGGCGTACACAAATACAACGAGTCCGTCGCTTGGTTGTCGAGCCACGCAACAACGACATGACCTGGACTTTGCCGCCACGATTCGGAGATGATGTTGGTATCGAGGAGGATCAATCGAATTCCGGAGGCTTGGGAAATTCACCGCGATATTCGAAAACAAGGTCGTCCCCGCGATACTCGGGCGGCAAGAGATTGAATAGCCAGGTTCCCATTTTCTTCGGTGGCTCCGTACGCCGCAGAGCGCTGTCGAGGACGGTCTTGACCTCGTCCGACAAGCTGCGGCCGTGCGCGCGGGCACGCTCCTCAAGAGCTTCTTTGAGCTTCGGGTCGATCTTGCGGATCAAAAGGTCGGTCATTGGCAAGCTCCAGACTGATATCAATGATATCAGCACTCGGAGGCCTAATTCAAGGGTCGGGCCGCGCCTTCACCCGATATGATGTTCCGGCACGTCGTCGTCCGCCGCCGCCTTGATGGGCTCGCCGCGCTTGGCCGCCTTTGTAAACTTCTTCACGACCATGTTGCGCTTGACCCTGGAGATATGGTCGATGAACAGCACGCCATTGATGTGGTCGATCTCGTGCTGCAAGCAGGTGGCGAGCAGGCCATCGGCCTCGATCTCGTGCTCCTGGCCGTCAAGATCGAGATATTTGACCTTCACTGTCTTCGGCCGCTCGACCTCCTCGTAATATTCGGGAATCGACAGGCAGCCCTCGTCGTAGGTCGATTTCTCGTCCGAGGCCCAGGTGACATGCGGGTTTATGAAGACGCGCTTCTCGGGTGGCTCGTCCTTCTTGGCGAGGTCCATGGTGATCACGCGTTGCGGTACCCCGATCTGGATAGCGGCCAAGCCGATGCCCGGCGCGGCGTACATGGTCTCGAACATGTCCTCGACCAGGTCGCGCACGGACTTATCGATCGTCTTGACGGGCTCGGACTTCAGCCGGAGCCGCTTGTCGGGAATGACCAGAATATCGCGAATTGCCATGGCGGCCATGTAAGGGGTTGGAACAACGGGGTCAATGCGTCCGTTCTCCCTTGAGAGACCAGCCCAGCCGCCCTACCGTTCGCTCTTCGTTCGCATGCCCGTGCGAATCACGGTAGAAGCAGCGGTATGTCGGAAACTCTCCTGCTCGCCCTTGGGCTCATCATCGCGGCCGGCGTCGCCGCCATTATTGTCCTGCTGCTGCGGCCCCGTGCCCCTGTGCCCGACCCAGCCGCCGAGCAGAAGCTGGCGGAACTCAACGCCAGGATCGGCGCAATGGGCGAACTCCTCGCCAGCGCCCAGTCGCGGCTCCAGGACACGGTGAACCAGCGGCTCGACTCCGTAACGCAGAACCTCGGCGAGTCGATGAAGACCTCGACCAAGCACACCACCGAGCATCTGCAACAGTTGCACGCGCGGCTGGCGGTGATCGACAGCGCACAGAAGAACATCACCGATCTCGCGACGCAGGTGAACTCCCTGCAAAGCGTGCTCGCCAATAAGCAGTCGCGCGGCGCCTTCGGCCAGGGACAGCTTGAGGCCATCATCGCCGACATCCTGCCGAGAGGCGCGTTTGAGTTTCAATACACGCTCACGAACAAGACGCGGCCGGACTGCGTGATCTTCATGCCGGAATCCGGTCCGCTGGTGATCGACGCCAAATTTCCGCTCGAGGCGATGACGGCCTATCGCGACGCCGCGAGCGACGAAGAGCGCAAAGCCGCGGTCCAGCGCGTCAAGCAGGACATCACCAAACATATCTCCGACATCGCGGACAAATACATGATCCCGGGCGAGACCCAGGACATCGCGCTGATGTTTATTCCGTCCGAGTCTGTCTACGCCGATCTGCACGAGCGGTTCGACGACATCGTACAGCGCGCGCACCGCGCCCGCGTGATGATCGTCTCGCCGACGCTGATGGTAATGGCGATCCAGGTCATCAAGCAGGTGCGCAAGGATGCCCAGATGCGCGAAGCGGCAGACCAGATCCGCAATGAAGTCGGCCACATGATGAAGGACGTGCGGCTGCTGAGCGAGCGCGTGCGCAAGTTCCAGACGCATCTCGGCCAGACCGCCGGCGACATGGACGCGATCCTGATCTCCACAGGCCGCATTGAGAAGCGGGCGACGAAGATCGAGGACCTCGACTTCGAGAGCGATGTGGGCGGCGCCGAGGTCATCGCCGCGCCCATCCGCAAGCTCGGCGCGGCGGAGTGAGTTTGCTGTCATTCCGGGACGCGAACGAAGCGAGCGGACCCGGAATCCAGAAACATATACTGTGCTGATGTCTGGATTCCGGGTTCGCGCCTTCGGCGCGCCCCGGAATGACGGGGGAGACTAATGAGCGCCAGGCCCAACGCCGAATTACCAAACGACGCCCTACGACGCCCCTCGTTCGTCGAGACCATGGCGGTCTACCTCAAACCGCGCGTGCTCATCGTACTGTTCCTCGGCTTCTCGTCGGGACTGCCCCTGGCCCTCTCAGGCACGACGCTGCTGGTCTGGATGCGCGAGTCCGGCGTCGATCTCGGCACCATCGGGCTGTTCGCGCTGGTCGGCACGCCTTACACACTGAAGTTCCTGTGGGCGCCGCTCGCCGACGCGCTCGACGTGCCGCTGCTGTCGCGCTGGCTCGGCCGCCGCCGCGGCTGGCTTGTGTTCACACAAATCCTGTTGATCCTCGCGATCGTCTTTCTCGGCTCGTGCAATCCGGCGACCGCGCCGGGCCTCGTCGCCTTCGGGGCGCTGCTGGTCGCGGCTGCCTCGGCGACACAGGACATCGTCGTCGACGCCTTCCGCGTCGAGAGCCTACCGGAGAACGAGCAGGCGGCCGGCATGGCGTCTTACGTCGCCGCCTATCGGATCGGCATGCTGGCGTCGACCGCCGGGACGCTGTTTCTGGTGAGCGCCCTCCAGGCGCGCGGGCTCGACACGCAGGCGGCGTGGCATTGGGGCTATGTGGCGATGGCGGCGCTGGTGCTGATCGGCACTGCCACCGCGCTTCTTGCGACCGAGCCTGAGCGCTCGGCGCTCGCTGGGGCGGTGCACGCGCATCAGAAGCGATTTGCGCGCGTGGCGGCGGCCGCCGTCGGCGCCTTCAAAGACTTCCTCACCATGGAGCTCGCCTTCGTCGCGCTCGCCTTCGTCGTGCTGTTCAAATTTACCGACGCCTTGTCGGGCGCGATGACCGCGCCCTTCGTCATCGACCTCGGCTTCACCCGCAATGAATATGCGGCAATCGTCAAAGGCGTGGGACTCGCCGCGCTGCTGCTCGGCGGCTTTGCCGGCGGCTTCATCGCCCGCGCCTTTCCGCTCGCCACCAGTCTATGGATCGGCGGCATCTTGCAAGCCGCTGCAAACCTCTCCTTTTCCTGGCTCGCCCACGCAGGTACCGACCAGACCGCACTCGCCATTGCCATCACGGTGGAGAATTTCACCAGCGCCATCGGCACCGTGATGTTCGTCGCCTACCTGTCGGCGCTGTGCCAGAACCCGCTGCATACGGCGACGCAGTACGCATTGCTCACGGCGCTGGCGGCGGTCGGCCGCACATACCTATCATCAGGCGCGGGATTCATTGCCGAGCGCACCGGCTGGATGTGGTTCTTCATCATTTGCGCGCTCGCCGGATTGCCGAGCCTGCTGCTGTTATGGTGGCTTCAGGCGCGCGGACATTTCGTCAAGCTTGCGGCGAAGAAGCCATAACACTGCCACGGTTCCACACCGTCTTGCTCGGAACGATGATTTGCGCGCGGCGTTGCCCTCCGAACATTTGAATGGAGGCTCTCATGCGTTCTTATCTCGCGCTCGCGGTGCTCTCGGGCTGCGCGCTCACCAGCGTCACTTTATACGCGCCGGCTGCAAAGGCCGACTGGCATAGTCCACACATCTATCGTGAAACAAATGGCGACTGGACCAACGTCGAATACGACGACGGCATCTGTCACTACAAGTTCGCACACAATTCCTGGGACAATGAAACCCACGTCAATCGCTGGGGCGATTGCGCGCGCGTCGCCGTGGGTCCCAATGGCGAGGCCATGCCGATCGTTGTCGCACCGGCTCCCGGCTACGCAACCCCGATCCCCGGCGACGAGGATTGAGGGGCACCTTTGCCCGCTCATTCCCGCGCAAGCGGGAATCCAGTGCAACAACACTTAAAGGCATTGCGCTCGGTCCCCCGCTTTCGCGGGGACCGAGCGGCGTGAACTTTAAAACAACGTGCGTTGCTTGATTGCCGCGGCGAGCGTGCCTTCGTCGAGGTAATCAAGCTCGCCGCCGACCGGCACGCCGTGCGCGAGCCGCGTCACCTTCACATTGGCGTCCTGCAACAGCTCGGTGATGTAATGCGCAGTAGTCTGGCCATCGACCGTGGCATTGAGCGCGAGGATGACTTCCTTGATCGGCTCGGCGTGCACGCGTGTGATCAGCGCATCAATGGTCAAGTCTTGGGGACCTACGCCGTCGAGCGGTGAAAGCGTGCCGCCGAGCACGTGATAGCGGCTGTTCACCGCGTGCGCGCGTTCCAAAGCCCACAAGTCCGCGACATCGGCGACGACGACGATGATCGAGGGATCGCGGCGCGCATCCGTGCAGACCGTGCACGGGTTCTGCGTATCGATATTGCCGCAGATCTTGCAGATTTCGATCTTCTCCATCGCCGTCTGCAGGGCGGAGGTGAGGGGCGCCATCAGCGCCTCGCGCTTCTTGATGAGATGCAGCGCCGCGCGCCGCGCCGAGCGCGGGCCTAAGCCCGGCAGGCGCGCCAGCAACTGGATCAGGCGCTCGATTTCAGGTCCGGCAACGGCGCTGGGCATTTACGTGAGATTCATCCCCGGGGGCAGCGGCAGGCCGCCGGTGAGGCCCTGCATCTTCTCCTGCATCACGGCTTCACCCTTGCGGCGCGCGTCGGCATGCGCGGCGACCAGCAGGTCCTCGAGGATTTCTTTGTCCGACGGCTTCATCAGCGAGTCATCGATCTTGATGCCCTTGAGGTCGCCTTTGGCGGTGAGCTTCACCGTCACCATGCCGCCGCCGGCAGTGCCTTCGACCTCGATGGTGTCGAGTTCTGCCTGCAGAGCCTGCATCTTCGACTGTAATTGCGCGGCCTGTTTCATCAGACCGAGAAAGTCAGCCATGGCTTAATCCTCGTCTTCGTCATCGGGAACGGCGTCCGGTGCGGCTTCAACGGATTCGGGCGTGTTCTGCGTGACCCCCACGATCTTGGCACCGGGGAAGCGGCTGAGCACCGCCTGCACGAGCGGATCGCTCTGCACACCGCGCTCGACCTCGGCGCGCTGCGCCTCGATCCGCTCGCGCACGGTGGCGGCACCCTGCTCTTTCGAGATCACCACGATCCAACGCTTGCCGGTCCAGGCGCTGAGCTTGCGTTGCAACTCGTGCACCAGCGTCCTCGGCGCATTGTCCGCGAGCGCAAGCTCCAGCTGCCCGTCCTCGCAGCGCACCAGCCGCACGTCGCGCTCCAGCGACAGACGCATCGAGATGTCGCGCTTCTCGGCGGCGAGCGCGATGATCTCTTCGAACGTCCCGAGCGACACCGTTTGCGCCGCCTGCGGCGCGGCGCCGTCAAGCATGGCCACCGGATCTTCCGCCGGACGCGGCGAAGCGGCGGCGGACGAGCGCGGAGCGCCACGCGGCGCATCATAGCGCGGCGCAAAGCTCTGCGACGCATTGGGTCCCGCGCTGACGCCGCTGCCATTGCCCTGCGGACGCGCAGGCGCGCCACCGCCATTGTCGCTACCGATCGAGCGGATCACTTCGTCCGGCGTCGGCAAGTCGGCGGAATAGGCGATGCGCACCAGCACCATCTCCGCGGCGGCCACCGGGCGGCCGGAGGATTGCACCTCGCCGATGCCTTTCAGCAGCATCTGCCAGGTACGCGACAGCACGCGCATGGACAGTTGTGCGGCGAAAGCGCGGCCGCGCGTGCGCTCTGCTTCCGACAGCGACACGTCGTCAGCCACGGCGGGAACGACCTTTACCCGCGTCACGAAATGGGTGAACTCGGCCAAGTCCGACAGCACCACCGCCGGATCAGCGCCGATGTCATATTGCGCGCGCAACTCGGTGAGCGCCGCGGCGATGTCGCCTTTCATCAGCGCTTCGAACAGGTCGACCACGCGCACACGGTCGGCCAGGCCCAGCATCTGCCGCACGTCCTCGGCGCGCACAGGACCGGCGGCATGGGCAATCGCCTGATCGAGCAGCGACAGCGAGTCGCGCACCGAGCCTTCGGCCGCGCGCGCGATGAGCGCCAGCGCCGCCTCCTCGATCTCGACGTGCTCCTTTTCGGCGATGCCGGCGAGATGCTTCACCAGCACCGCGGCATCGACGCGGCGCAGATCGAAGCGCTGGCAGCGCGACAGCACCGTCACCGGAACCTTGCGGATCTCGGTGGTGGCGAAGATGAACTTGGCGTGCGGCGGCGGCTCTTCCAGGGTCTTCAACAGCGCGTTGAAGGCCGCGCCGGAGAGCATGTGCACTTCGTCGAGAATGTAGACCTTGTAGCGCGCCGACACCGGCGCGTAGCGGATGGCGTCGTTGATCTGGCGGACGTCGTCGACCGAATTGTGCGAGGCGGCGTCCATCTCCAGCACGTCGATGTGACGGCTTTCGATGATGGCCTGATCCTGCACGCCCATCACCGGCATGTGGATGGTCGGGCCGGCGATCGAGCCGTCCGGCAGCTCGTAATTCAACGCGCGGGCGAGGATGCGGGCTGTCGTCGTCTTGCCGACGCCCCGCACGCCGGTGAGGATCCAGGCCTGCGGAATGCGGCCGCTCTCGAAGGCGTTCGAGATGGTGCGCACCATCGGCTCCTGGCCGATGAGATCCTCGAAACTGGCAGGGCGGTATTTGCGGGCGAGCACGCGGTAGCCCGCGTTCCCCGGCTCTTCGGCCGGGGCGGAACCAGGAGCGGCTGGTTTCGCGGGCTCGTTCATGCGTCCATTCTTGCAGCGATTGGCCACCGAGGCCACCCGCTGACGAGCGGCGGGAGGCTTCACGGCCAAGCGAATCGTGGAAAAGGTGGGAGGCTGACGAGCGACCCGATCCGTGCTCGTTAGGGCTGCTTCCTTCCGGATCTGACCCGGTTGGCGAGTGGCTCGTCCACCGCCAACCTCCCGGGCCCTATATCGGGCCAAAAAAGGGAGAAAGCAAGCTGGCGAAGTTTCTTGTCATGGCCCGGCTCGTCCCGGCCATCTCGCTCAGGCGAGCACGGTGCCATCCTAAGCGGGGTCACCGGGACAGGCCCGGTGACGACAAAGGTAAAAGCGACACGCCATGACCGATTCGCAGTCTACTTGGATTCTGCACCCGCAGCTCGCCGCCGACACCGTACCAGTCGGCGACCTGCCGCTGTCGCGCGTGCTGCTGGCGAACGACGCCAACTATCCTTGGCTGATCCTGGTGCCGCGCCGGCCGGCGCTCACGGAGATCATCGACCTGGAAGAGAATGCGCAGATCCAGCTCCTCGGAGAGATCGCCGCCGCGTCCAGCGCGCTCAAAAACCTCACCGCCTGCGATAAGCTCAACATCGCCGCAATCGGCAACGTGGTGGCGCAATTGCATGTGCATGTGATTGCACGCAGCCGGAGTGATGCGGCCTGGCCAAAGCCGGTCTGGGGCGCGAGCGCGGCAACGGTGTACGATCCGGCCATGCGCGAGGCGCTCATCGGCGACCTGCGGCTGGCGCTTCAAATTACACGGCCACGCGACTAGGCTGCGCGGCCAGTCAGTTCCAGGAGTTTTTCATGGGTTTCCGCATCGCCCTCGTGCAGCCGCTCGCAAACCCGATCGGCGAGGACGAGAAGAACGTCGCCGACGCGGTGAGTTTCATCGCTCGCGCCAAGGCCGAGGGCGCCGACTTCATCTGCTTCCCCGAGACCTATCCCGGGCCATGGCGCATGCCGGCGACCTTCGATCCGACGCCGCGTATCGCGGAGGCCGCAGCCAAGCACGGCATCAACGCCGTCTACGGCACTATCGAGCCGATCAGCCACAACGAAGCCACGGCCTACAATCTCATCTGCATGGCCTATGGCGATGGCCGCCCGCCGGTCTCCTATCGCCGCACGCATCCGAACGGGCCGTGGATCTACACCGGCGGCAAGTGGTGGGAATTCCAATACGTGCCGGGCAATGAATTCCCGGTGTTCGACACCAAGCACGGCAAGGTCGGGCTCGCGATGTGCAGCGAGGCCTATATGCCGGAGGTGACGCGCGCGCTGGCGCTGCGCGGCGCCGAGTTGATCTTCATGCCGGCCGGCACCGACAAGGCCAAGCTGTGGGCGAGTTGGCGCAATCTCATCTGGTCACGCGCAATCGAGAACCTCGCCGTGGTCGTCACCACGCAGAACCTGTTCAGCCATTCAGAACGTGGGCTTGCCATGGTGGCCACACCTGAAGAGATCATCTTCGAGAGCACCGCGGCCGGGCTTTTCTTTGTCGACGTCAGCCTCGACCGCGCGCGCGAGATGCGCACGACCAACGACAGCGTGACGTCGGCGCCGAACTACGGCGCCAAGCAGGGCGTGCTCGGCCCGCAGTGGCAGCGGCCCGAACTACGCGCGGCGATTTACCAGGCGGAGTGATCAAGACTGCGTCATTCCGGGGCGCGAGGCTAAAGCCCGCACCTCGGGATGACGGATTGGTGCATTGCACAGACTCACGCTCCGTGCCAGTTTCCGCGCCAATGTCCCCTCGTCCCGATCTCGGCCCCAAACCGCGCCTCGGATATACCGACAGCCGCATCGAGCGCGCCGCCGAGCGGCGCCGCGATAGCGCCGCGATCGCGGCGCTGGTCGTCGATCCGCGCAGCCGCGCCTATGTCATGGGCGGCGACCTGATCGTGCTCAAGAAAGCCGCGCCGCTTAATGACGCGCTGTTCACGCTCACTGAGGCGAAGGCGCTCGGCGAACCGCCCGAGGCTGTGTTTCTCGGTGTCGTCGACGGCGCCCCCCGTTTCGGCGTCGGCATCGCTCCGCAGGCGGCGGAGGCGCTGAAGGCGCGTGACGATCTGCTCATCACGGATTTGCGCTCGATCGCCGTGCAAGGGCTGGTAGACGCCGAGCACCTGCCGCCGATCGCAGAGGCGAAGGCCGTGCTGCACTGGCACCTGCGCCATCGCTTCTGCTCGAACTGCGGCGCGGCGACCGAGGTCGTCAACGCCGGCTGGCGGCGGGATTGCCCGCGCTGCAAGACCGAGCATTTTCCGCGCACCGATCCCGTCGTGATCATGCTGGCCGTGGATGGCGGCGAGCGCTGCCTGCTCGGCCGCTCGCCCCGCTTCCTGCCCACAATGTGGTCTTGCCTCGCCGGGTTTATCGAGCCGGGCGAATCGATCGAGGACGCGGTGCGGCGCGAGACTCTGGAGGAAGCCGGCATCGCCTGCGGCCGCGTGGCGTTCTTCGGCTCGCAGCCCTGGCCGTTCCCCTCCTCGCTGATGATCGGCTGCCACGTCGAGGCAACCACCCACAAGATTGTGGTGGATCGCGAGGAACTGGAAGACGCCCGCTGGTTTAGCAAGGACGAAGTGGCGAGCATGCTGATGCGCCAACACAAGGACGGCTTGACCACGCCGCCGCCTGTGGCGATCGCGCATCACATCATCCGCGCCTGGGTGGACAACGAGATCCGATTTGAGGGACAGCACCAAAACTAGTCCACGCATTCTCTGCGCCGGCGGCGCGGTGCAGGACAGCATCATGCGGGTGGATGTTTTTCCGGAGGCCGGCGCCAAGGTGCAGGCCTCCGATTACGTCACCACCACCGGCGGACAATCCGGCAACGCGGCGGTGGCGATTGCGCGGCTCGGCGCGGCGGTCAGCTATGCCGGGCCGCTCGGCGGCGAGCAGGATGACGTCGCGACCTACGTCGTGAACGCGTTGAAGCGCGAGGGCATCGACTGCACGCACGTGGTGCGGGCGCCGGACGGCAAGTCATCGGTGTCGCTGATCATGATCGATGCCGCGGGCGAGAAGATGATCGCCACCCGGCGCGGCAAGAGCTTGAGCGGCGTCGCGCCTTGCGATGCCGAGGCCGCGGTGGCCGCCGTCGACGCCGTGTTGCTCGACAACCGCTATCCGGATTTCGCCCTTCCCATCGCCCTTGCGGCACAGGCACGCGGCATCCCGCGCGTGCTCGATTACGACTATGGCGCACCGGCGGACGATCCGTTGCTGCTCGCGAGCACGCATGTGATCGCCTCGACCGAGGCGATCCGCCAAAGCAGCGGTTCGAATGACATCAGCGCGGGGCTGCAGGCGCTCGCCAAACACTACAAAGGATTCCTCGCCGTCACCAACGGTCCGGAAGGCGTCACCTGGCTCGACGAGGGCCGCGTACGCCAGATGGATGCGTTCAAGGTGGAGGCGATCGACACGCTCGGCGCCGGCGATACGTTCCACGGCGCTTTTACGTTCCGGCTGGTCGAGACCGGCGACGTGATCGAGTCGATGCATTTCGCGGCGGCGGCCGCCGCGATCAAATGCACGCGCTTCGGCGGACTGATGGGCGCGGCCACGCGCAGCGAGGTGGAGGCGTTTTTGAAGGAGCGCGGACGTTCGGTCCCCTCCCCCTGAAAGGGCGAGGGTTAGAGAGGGGGGTCTTCTACTTCTTCGACGGACAGGGCGCGCCACAGGGAGCGCAGGCGCCGGCGAAATCCTCCGGCGATACGGCGCGGCCGCTCGACGGGCTGCTGAGGTGCTGCACCACGATCAGCGCAAGGCTGCACACAACGAAAGCGATATAAGTCTTCCGCATCAGATTATTCCTTGGCGCATGATCTGATCCGAAAACAGGTACCCACTTTTCGGGATCATGCGCGCTAATCCTTCGACAAGCCGAATAGCGGGCGCAGGCGGATTCCGATGAGGCATCCCGGCAGGCAGGCGGCGAACCAGACCCAGCCGTGCACCGAGCCGGACGCGATTCCGCCGACGAAGGCGCCGATGTTGCAGCCGAAGCCGAGGCGCGCGCCCCAGCCCATCAGCAACCCGCCGATGCCGGCGGCAAGCAGCGACTTCATCGGCGGCCAGATATTGCGCGCGAAGGGCTTGGCCGCGGCGGCCGCGGCCATGGCGCCGACCAGCATGCCGAAGTCGGTGAGGCTCGACGTGTCGGAGAGCACCGAATTGGCCAGCGCCTGTTTCGGCCCCGGCCATTGCCAGAACGGCGCGTTCGACAGGTCGAAGCCGAGCGCGGCCGCCGCTTTCGCGCCCCACAGCGTGTAGCCGAAGGTTACGCTCCAGGGATGGCCGCCGAAGGCGAACACGAAGACGCATAACAGGCCGATGATGACGCCGCCAATGACGTAATTGCGTGAGGGCCGCCAGTTGGCGCCGCGCCTGCGCGCGATCGCAGCCATGATGGCGGCGGCGACGGCGATGCTGAGAAGCGTCGCCGCAAGACCGCCCCAGGGACCGAGATAATCCGAGGCGAGCACCGGATCGATGCCGCCGAGCGCGAGGAACGGCGGCAGCGATACACTGCCGAGCACGCTACCGATGATGAAGAACAGCAGCGCGATCAGCATGCGGCCCGAGCCGCCACCGACCGTATAGAGCGTGCCGGAGCCGCAACCATTGGCGAGTTGCATGCCGATGCCGAACACGAACGCGCCGATGATGAGCGAAGCGCCGAGCGGCGCGATGGCGCCGCCGTAGTTCGGCTTGAGCGCCGCGACCGGCACCACTGCCACGGCGGCGATGGCGATGACGATCAGGCCGCCGATCATGCCGCCTGCCTCCCCGCGCGTGAGGAAGCGCCGCCACGAGGCCGTATAACTGAACTCGGCCTTGAGGAAGGCGATGCCGAGGCCGAAGCCGCCGACGATGAGCGCCGCGGAGGCGTATTGGCCGTCGAGCAGCACCAGCGCCAGCAGGATCGCGGTCGCCGCAATCGACAGGCCGAGGAAGAGGATGTCAGTGCTGCCGCCCGCGCGCACGTCGGGCGCGGTCAGAGTTGCCGTGGACATGAATTAAACCCCGATACTTCCAAGCCTGCCTGGACCGCAAGCTTCTCACCGTCATCCTGAGGTGCGAGCGCAGCGAGCCTCGAAGGATGACGGCGAGGGACCCGCTACGACCCGAGGCCGAACACTTTCTTCAAGTCATCCCATTTGGTGCGCGAGGATTCAACAGGCCGGTGCGGATCGGCGGTCCACTCCACCATGGAACCGTCGTAGAGCCGCACTTGCTGGCGGCCGAGCATTTCGTGCAGCACGAACCAGTCGGTGGCCGCCCAGTGGCCGGTGTTGCAATAGCTCACGACCGGCTTGCCCGTCGGCACCTGCGCGGCGACGGCGGCGAGGTCCGCCTTCGGCTTCAGCCTGTTGGTCTTGGAATCGTAGAACTCCGCGCTGTCGAGGCTGCGCGCGCCAGGGATGTGCCCATAGGCAGCCACGGCCGGCGCCTTCTCCTTGCCGGCGAAGAACGAGGACGGCCGCGCGTCGATGAGCGTGGCATTGCCCGAGGTCCGGTCTTTGTCGACCTCCGACCCTTCGATCAGCAGGCTCTTGTCGAGGGTCGCGGTGAAGATCTTCGGCGACGGCGTCTTGATGCCGCTCTCGACCGGCAGGCCCGCCTGCCGCCAAGCGGCAATGCCGCCGTCGAGGATCGAGATATTTTTCACGCCGGCGACCTTCAGCGTCCAGTAGACGCGCGCGGCAGAGCCGAAGTCCGAGTAGCTCACCCCCGCGGGAACCACGACAACGCGGCTGTCCTCGTCGATGCCGGTGTCGCCGATGAGCTTCTCGAGCTGCGGCACGCTCGGCAGCACGAAAGGCACGTTGTTGCGGGTCACGCGCCAGCCGTCTTTGTCGTAGTCGCTATGCACGCTGCCGGGGATATGCGCCTCGGTGTAGGCCTTCTCGGCCCCGCCATCGATGGCGGAGCGGATATCGAGCACCACGAGATCAGGGTCCTGCAGGTGGCTGTTGAGCCACTCGACGCTCACCAGCGGCTCGGCCTCGGCGGCCGTGGCCGGCGCCAGCGGCGCGGCCAGCGCCACGACGAGCGCCGCCACGGCGGCGAGGCGAGGCCACAGCGAAGCGAGGTCGACAAAGACGATTCTTCTCACGGGGTTGCTCCCAACGTCGGCAGGCCACGGCATGCGATGAAAATTTGCGCTTGAAATAGAATATTTTTCTCTATAAACACAGATGGTGCTCCTAAATAAGAAAATTATTCTAATTTATGAGCCAGAGGAGGCTGCATGTCCTCCACTTTACGGGAATAAGAGAATGGATGCCATTGATCGAAAGATACTCACGGTGGTCCAGCAGGACGCCTCGCTGTCCGTCGCCGAAATCGGCCAGCGCGTGGGCCTATCGTCGACGCCCTGCTGGAAGCGGCTCCAGCGGCTGGAGGCGGACGGCGTCATCACCCGCCGCGTGGCCATCATCGATCCAGAAAAGGTCGGCCTCGGCATCACGGTGTTCGTGTCGGTCGAAACCGGCGACCACTCCGAGGACTGGCTCAAGCGCTTCGCCGAAGTCGTCGGCGCGATGCCCGAGGTGATGGAGTTCTACCGCATGGCCGGCGATGTCGACTACATGCTGCGCGTGGTGGTCCACGACATGCAGGGCTATGACGCCTTCTACAAGAAGCTGATCGCAACCGTGCCGCTAAAGAACGTCACCTCGCGCTTTGCGATGGAGCGGATCAAGTCAACGACCGCGCTGCCGATCGGAACCGAGGCGCGGCAGCCGGCGTAGTTACCAGTCAAGTTTTGTTGATGGGCCCTGAGCCGTCATTGGATCGGGACTGCGGACTATTGGCCCGATCTGATTGTTTCATGTGCCGTGGCGGCAAACCGATTGGATCGGGCTTTGAGCGCCGCACTGGCCTGAAACCTTGGATGCATTGATCCCCGCCATTCGCATTCACGGCAGACGTCGCGCGCTCGTCACAGAGCGCTGGACGCGATGACGTTCATGCGCACCGAGCTTCCCCTTACGGGAGCCAGGACATGGATCGGCTTCGGCCTGATGTGCCTTGGCATGTTCATGGCGATCCTCGACGTTCAGGTCGTGGCGACGTCTCTGCCGGCCATCCAGAACGCCCTTGCGATTTCTCCCGAGGTGATGAGCTGGATCCAGACGTCCTATCTGATCGCCGAGATCATCGCCATTCCACTGACGGGCTGGCTCACGCGCATGCTATCAATGCGCTGGCTGTTCACCGCCGCCATCGCGCTTTTCACCGTGGCATCGATCGGGTGTGCTGCGAGCAATGACTTCGCGCTGCTAGTAGCGTTTCGCGTGGTGCAGGGGTTCGCGGGCGGAACGCTGATTCCGACAGTGTTCGCCGCGGTATTCCTCTTATTCCCGCCGCGCACGCAAGGCGTCGCAACGACGATTGCCGGAATTATGGCCGTGCTTGCGCCGACGGTGGGGCCTGTCGTCGGCGGCTGGATCACGCAGACCTATTCCTGGCACTGGCTGTTTCTCATCAACGTCATTCCGGGGCTGATTGCCTGCGCCGCCACGCCCTATCTGTTGCCGCGGCAAGAGACGAACTTCGGGCACGGTGCGAAATTCGATGGTATGTCGCTGGCTCTCATGGCGCTCGCGCTCGCAAGCCTCGAGATCGGGCTGAAGCAATCGCCGCAAGATGGATGGCTGTCCCCCATCTGCATTGGCTTGTTTTGCTTCAGCGCTCTCAGCGGCGGGCTCTTTGTCTGGAGGACATTGCGAGCCGCCTATCCGATTGTGGAACTGTCCACATTCAGGAACCGCTCATTCGCAATCGGATGCACGCTGAGCTTTTGCCTGGGCGTAGGCCTGTTCGGCTCCGTGTATCTCATCCCGGTCTTTCTTGCATACGTTAGGGGACACGATGCGCTGTACATCGGTTCGACCCTGCTGGTGACCGGCGCCGCCCAGCTTGCGACTGCGCCGATTGCCGTTGCGCTCGAGCGCCGTTTTGACCCGCGATTGCTGACCGCCATGGGCTTTGCTCTGTTCGCACTTGGGCTCGGGCTGAGCATGTTCCAGACGCGGACCACGGACTACAGCGAGATGTTCTGGCCGCAGGTCATTCGCGGCGTCGCAATCATGTTCTGCCTTTTGCCGCCGACCCGGCTGGCATTGGGGGCGCTGCCCGAAACGCTGGTGGCGGATGCGAGCGGCCTCTTCAATCTCATGCGCAATCTGGGCGGCGCGATCGGCATCGCGTTAATCGACACCGTTCTATATGGGCAGACCAGCATCCATGCCGATGCCATTCGCGTCCGACTTCTGGCAGGCGACGTCACTGCCGCCAAAGCCATCGGCTTGGATCCGGCGTTATTGCTGCGCAATCTATCGCGTCCGATAACGCCGGAGGCCGTCGCTTTCGTACGGCCGATGATCGAAAGGACGGCGTTTGCCTGGAGCGTCAATGAGGCATGGGCGATGCTGGCGGCGTTCGCCCTGCTGGGCCTATTGCTTGTACCATTCGCGTGGAGAACGGCCGCATCTCGACAGGCGATAAAGGCAAACTCATCGGCGTGAATAGAAAGCTATCCGGTGCAGGAAATGCCGTTATAGGCCGGCGCTGTAATGCGCGGCATCATGTACATCTTGTCGGACAAAGTCAGCGTGCCGGTGATGGTGTAACCGACGGTCGGCGTATAGGCGTAGGACGCCTGGCTGTAGATGAGCTGCGTATTGGCGACTAGCAGCGCAGACGGAAGCGTGACGGCGCCGCTCAGCGCCGTGCCGTTGCGCGTGGCGCTCCATTTCACAGTTACATTCTTGTTGGCGTCGATGCTCAGGCACGACAAGGTGATCTTCAGATTGCTTGCCGAATAGGGATAGATGACCGACGCCGAGGCATCGAGCATGTTGCTCATGTCGGTCGATGAGATGGTCGACACCTGGGCCGCCAGGTTGGCGACGGCCGCGGTGGTGAGGCTGACCTTGCGATCCGCGCCGACGGCGTCGGAAATCTCGGCGCAGCCGAGATAAAGGCCAATCATCAGCGG
This sequence comes from Pseudolabrys sp., assembly GCA_036519015.1. Classification (GTDB taxonomy): domain Bacteria; phylum Pseudomonadota; class Alphaproteobacteria; order Rhizobiales; family Xanthobacteraceae; genus Pseudolabrys. The sequence goes on from DATDMA010000310.1 coordinate 53,533, forward strand.
GGCCAGCAGCGCGAATTCGACGGCGGAGACGCCGCGCCGGTCGCGCGCGATCCGCGCAATATGTCCGAGCAGAGACGGCCCTAGCTGCATGCGCCACTCCCCCCGTAAGGCTCGTTGCGGAAGACGGCGGTCGCGACGAGCAGTCGATACCCTGTGCTGAGGTTGTCGAGTTTGTTGCCAAGCAGCGTCACGTAAATCGGCCACGGGTAATAGAGCGAGACGGCTTCGATGCAGCCCGGTCCGCCCGGCGTAAAGCCGGTCTTGGTGTTGTCGATCTGGCCGTTAGTGACCGGCGGCGTGGTATTGATGGCGGCAAACGTCGAATAGTTCTTCACATCGACAGTGAGCTTGGTGCAGTCGAACAGTCCGTAAAGGCGATTGCACACCTGCGTCTGGAAGTTGGCCTGGCTGTAGCTCGCCGTTTGCGCCTGGCCAGTCAGGATCAGTCGCGATGCGTCGCTCACGGCGGCTTCCAGCGTCTGGTCGGCGAAGAACACGAGCGCCGTTTCCAGGATCGCGAAGGTCAGCGCCAGGAACGGCAGCGCCACAAACCCGAACTCGATCGCCGTCGCGCCCTCTTCATGGCGGATGAAGCGGCGCGCAAGGCGGACCGGCGTCAGCCGGCGGAGCCGGGCGGCGATCTTGCGCGAGGCATTGAACATGGACGGCGTCTCGATGTCTGAACGGTGTGCCGCTGTCATAACAAATCGATGTTGTCGATTTCTTGCGGCGATCCCCGAGGCGGGGGAAGATCGCATTAACGAGCTGGTAACCCTGTCGCAGCGGCACGGATCAGCGCGCCGTCTGTGCCCCGCCGTTGCGCGCCGTGGTCTGTGTCAAGGTGGAGTTGAAATATGTGGTCGAGTCGCCGAGCGTGATGCGGGGCTCGCATTGCGGCGCGCAGCTATAGGATTCCCGCTCGGCGCCCTTGTAGACCACGACCAGATTGTCGCCGGAGGGGCTGAGCACCTGCACATATTTGTCCATGACGACGCGGCCGTCGCGATCGAGCGCCACCAGATTCGTGCCGCCGTAGCCCTTGCCGGTCACGACCAGAAGGCCGCCGCTTTGCAGCGAGGCGTCGGCAATGAGCGGATTGCCGATGACGATGGTGGCGACCTTGTCGGGCAGCTTCAGCACCGTTGCCTGGTCCACATTGACCGTGACGGTCTCGGCCCGCGCGGCGGTGGCAAACAGCGCTCCGGCCAATAGCCCGAGCCAACGCCTGCGGCGCCCAAACACGGCCGACATCGAACTCTCCACACGCTACACACGCCACAAGGCGCCCGCGGACGCACAGCCTGCGGACCATTCAAGTTGACTGCAAATAGGTGAACGAAGTGCAAAGAGCGCGCAGTCGCGCTCAGCGCTGCTGGAATGGATAGAGCATCTGCGCGCCGAAGCTCTCCGGGAAGTTCTTGTCGTCGACGCCATAGGCGTCCGGCAGCTCTTTCTCCGGCATGTAGAAGGTGCCGAACAGGACATCCCAGATCGGGAACGTGCTGGCGAAATTGCTCGAGCCGCCGCGATCGGCCGCGGTGTGGTGCCAGCGGTGGAAGACCGGGCTCGCCATCACGTAGCGGAACGGCCCGAATGTCCAGTTCAGATTGGCATGCACCAGCGCGGACGTCGCCGTCGTAAAGGGCCCGACCCAGAGCATCACGTTCGGCGAGATGCCAGCCAGCAGCAGGATGACATCGACCGCAACGCTGCCGAGGAACAGGTTCATCGGATGGAAGCGCGCCGCCGAGATCCAGTCGATCTCTTCCGAGGAATGATGGATGGCGTGGTATTTCCACATGGAAGAGCCATGGAACCAGCGGTGATTCCAATAGAGCAGGAAGTCCGATGCGACCACGAACAGGATCGCCTGCACCCAGAGCGGCAATTCGGCGATCGGACCGTGGCCGTTCTCGTAGAAGTCCATGAGCGGCTGGGCGCCGTGGATATTGAAGAACACCGCCGCGCCGACGATCAGCAGGCCGATGCGCACGAAGCGCGCGCCGAGCGGGATCAGGAACCAGTAGCAGATGTCGGTAATGATCTCGCGCTTGCGCCACCAGGGCCCGACCGGATTGCAGGCCGACCAATAGGTCAGCGCGGCAAAGACGATACCCAACGCGATGGAGATCGGGACCAGCTTGAGCACCGTCTCGCCGGCGACGAGGAAAACGCCAAGAAATTCGCTGAGCATCGCTTTGTCTTCTGTGGGCTGCTGAATGAAACTCGCGATCCGGTATCCGCCCACGCAGTTAAGATGCCGTGAATTGAACCGCATACACCGCCGCCGAACGACAATGCGCAGTGCGCGCGACGCGACGATTTCCGATGAATGACTCGAATAATCAGCCTTTTATCGGCGCCATTCGTTCAAATGTCTGCGCGCGCGTTAAAGTATAGAATGCGTTACCTGATTTACCTGATCTGACATCGGGTTGCAGAGCGAGCACTAATGAGGGCGAATATACGTAAAAATGCACCGGCAAAACCCTATGATTCTTCAATCATATTAACCGGCGCGCAACACGCGATCGCTAGTGTTTGCAGGTGATTCAGGACGAACCGGGGACAATTCGGTGACTGGGTCGGGTCAAACAACAAAAGTGGAATTCTGAGGAGCTAACAATGAAGAACATCCTGTCGCGTTTCCTGAAGGACAACTCGGGCGCCACCGCCATCGAGTACGGCCTCATCGCCGCCGGCATCTCCGTCGCGATCATCGCGGTCGTGAACGGCCTCGGCACCAAGCTGAACACCAGCTTCACGAGCATCTCGACGCAGCTCAAGTAACCGCGGCCGCGTTCTTGTGCATCAAAAGGCTCCGGCCCGTGCCGGAGCCTTTCGACTTCTCGAGACATCAGGCGCGGTTTACGAATGGTAAAGGCCGCGCGCGTTAAACCGGCCGCAGCGCTCTCAGGCGAATAGGCCGCGGCGCAAGCGAGTGCGCGAAGGACGAGCCATCATGGTCACGGAAGCAGTTACGCTGTTGCTCTTCCCCGCCCTGATGGCCTTTGCCGCTTCGAGCGATCTCCTGACCATGACAATCTCGAACCGGCTGTCGCTGGCTTTGGCCGGCGGCTTCTTCCTGCTCGCGATCGCGACAGGCATGGGCCTTCACGTCCTCGGCATGCATCTGGCTGCCGCGGCGCTGGTGCTGGTGGTTTCCTTCGGCTTCTTCACGCAGGGCTGGATCGGCGGCGGCGACGCCAAGCTCGCGGCCGCCACCGCGCTATGGTTCGGCTTCGATTTCCTGCTCGATTACATGGTCTATGCCGCGCTGTTCGGCGGCGTGCTGACAGCACTGCTGCTGCAGTTCCGCAAGCTGCCGCTGCCACACGTGCTGGCGCGCCAGCCGTGGATCCAGCGCCTGCATGAAAGAGGCGGCGGCGTGCCCTACGGCATTGCGCTCGCGGCGGCTGCGCTTGCCGTCTACCCGAAGACTGGGTGGATGTCGGTGCCCGGCATCTGATCGCGCATCATCCCGAAGTGCATGCCCCGCTTTAGCGCGGGTTGAAACCGGTTCTCGGGCAAGATCATACGCCGCGGGAAATGCATCAATATTGCATTAACTCGATTTAGATACGGCTATTTAACCATACCTTGACCTTTAGCTGCTGAAATCACTGCACGCGGCTGCATTGGCCGCCATGTGGTTTGTGCGGCCTCGCCGGTCGCTCCTGTGACTGTGAGAGTTGAGCGTATGAAAGCCGCGCGTTTAGTCGTGCTGACTGTGGCCATCGGCGCCGGCGGTATAGCCGCGATGCTTGCCGGACGGTCGGACAAGCCTGCCGAGCTGAAGCCGGAGGCTCCCAAGGTCACCACCCTCGACATCCTCGTGGCGAAATCCGACATCCCCATGGGCCAGCAACTCACGCCGAGCGAAGTGCAATGGCAGGAATGGCCGGCCAGCACCGCGAGCGGCAATTTCATCCGCAAGGTCGACAATCCCGGCGCCATCGAGGCGCTCGCCGGGCAGATCGTGCGCGCGCCCTTCGTCGCCGGCGAGCCGATCCGAGACGCGAAGCTGGTGAACGCCAAGGGCGCCGGCTTCATGGCCGCGATCCTGCCGAGCGGCATGCGCGCAGTCTCGACGCAGATTTCGCCGGAGACCGGCGCCGGCGGCTTTATCCTTCCGAACGATCGCGTCGACGTGATCGTCACACGCCGCAATGCGGAGAAGACCGCCGGCGACGACCAGACCAGCGAAACCGTTCTCACCAATATCCGCGTGCTGGCGATCGATCAGAACGTCGAGGAAAAGGGCGGGCAGAAGGTCGTCGTCGGCAAGACCGCGACGCTCGAGCTCACGCCCGGCCAGGCCGAGACGCTGACTTTGGCGCAGCATCTCGGATCGCTCTCGCTGGCGCTGCGCAGCATCGCGGACGCGCAGCGTGAAACGCCGCGGGCCGACAGCGACAGGCCGCACGGGCGTGGCAGCGTGAACGTCGTGCGCTTCGGCGTCAGCACGACCGCCACATCGCGGTGAGCGATCGAGGGGGCTTGATCGAGGGGACTTGGACGACATGGTGACAAGGACAATGATCCGCACCGCCGCGCTGGCGGCTCTGGTCCTCGGCGCGGGCGTCGCACCGACGCGGCCGGCCATTGCCGCCGACGCATCGGTGCCGGTGATCCAGGTAGCGGCGAGCGAGGCGACGTCGCGCTTCGTGCCGCTCGGCATCGGCAAGTCGGTCGCGATCGACCTCCCGCGCGACATCAAGGACGTGCTGGTCGCCGACCCCAAGATCGCCAACGCGGTGATCCGCTCCTCGCGGCGGGTCTACATGATCGGCGCGGCGATCGGGCAGACCAACATCTTTTTCTTCGACGCCGACGGCAAGCAGATCGCCGGCTTCGACATAGCCGTCACGCGCGATCTCAACGGCGTGCGCGCCGCGCTTAAGCAACTGATGCCGGACTCTGATATCCGAATTGAAGGCGTCGGCCCGGACGGCGTGATGCTGTCCGGCACCGCCGCGAACCCCGGCGAAGCACAACAGGCCGTCGACATCGCGTCGCGTCTGACCGGCGACGCCAGCAAGGTGGTCAACGGCATCATCGTGCGCAGTCGCGACCAGGTTATGCTCAAGGTGACGGTCGCGGAAGTGCAGCGCGACGTCGTCAAGCAGCTCGGCATCGATCTTTCCGGCAGCTTCAACTACGGCACCGCCGTGGTGAACTTCAACACGAGCAATCCCTACTCCGTCAGCGGTCAGCCGCTGAGCAGCAGCTCGATCGTTGGCTCGTTCAAGAGCGTCAGTGCGACGCTGCAGGCCATGGAGAGCGCCGGCGTGATCCGCACCTTAGCCGAGCCGAACCTGACGGCGATCTCCGGGGAGACCGCGACCTTCGTCGCGGGCGGCGAATTTCCGATCCCGAACGGCCTGTCCTGCGACACGACGAAATCCCCGCCGGTATGCCAATCGCAGATCGACTTCAAGAAATTCGGCGTCAGCCTGGTTTTCACGCCGGTCGTGCTATCGGAAGGCCGCATCAGCCTGAAAGTCATGACGGAAGTGTCGGACCTCTCGTCGCAGAACGCGCTGACGATGTCGGTCCCGGGCTCCACATCGACACTGACCATCCCGTCGATCCAGACGCGGCGCGCCGACACCACCGTCGAGATTCCGTCGGGCGGATCGCTGGCCATGGCCGGCATGATCCAGGAGCAGACCAAGCAGGCGATCAATGGCATCCCAGGGCTGATGCAATTGCCGATCCTCGGGACTCTGTTCAAGAGCCGCGACTACGTCAATCACCAGAGCGAGTTGATGGTGCTGGTGACCCCTTACGTGGTGCGGGCGGTGTCGCAGAAGCAGCTCTCGCGGCCGGATGACGGCTACGCCGATCCGAACGATCCGCAGGCCACGCTGCTCGGCCGCCTGAACCGCATCTACGCCCCCGCCGGCAAGGCCGAAGCGCCGCCGACGGGCGACTACCACGGCAAATACGGATTCATCCTCGATTGAGCGGCGGAGACGTTTCGATGACTGCACTGCAATCGGCGACTGTCGGCCGCGGCAAGCGGGCCGCGCTGCGCCTCCTGGCCGCGGCCGGGCTCGCGGCCACGCTCGGCGGCTGCTACTCGGACCAGACCAAGGTGGCGCAGGACGTGCCCTACCCGACCGACTACCGCGAGCGCCATCCGATCACGCTGAAAGAAGGCGACCGCACCGTCGAGATATTCCTCGGCCGCAATCGCGGCGGGCTCGCGCCGGGCCAGAGCGCCGATGTGCTCGCGTTCGCCCAGCTGTGGCGGCGCGAGGCGACCAGTGGCATCGTCATCGACGTGCCGCGCGGCGGCCCGGCCGATCGCGCGGCGGCCGATTCCTTGCGCGAGGTGCAGTCGATCCTTGCCGCCTCGGGCGTGCCGGCCAATGCCGTCTACGTGCGCACGTATCGCCCGCAGCCCGCGGCGCTCGCCAGCATCAAGATCAACTATACCAAGCTCAGCGCCACCGCCGGCCCCTGCGGACAATGGCCGGACGATCTCGGCCCGACCATCGACTCGAAGGATTTCGAAAACAGGCCTTACTGGAATCTCGGTTGCGCCACCCAGCGCAATCTCGCCGCGATGGTCGATAACCCGGCAGATCTGGTGCAGCCGCGCGGCGAAACACCGGCCTATGCGGCACGCCGCTCGGTGGCGATCGACAAATATCGCACTGGCAACTCACCGTCCGGCACCTATACCGGTTACGAAAACGGCAAGATCAGCGATCTCGGAAAATGATCAAGCACGCCCATCAAGTTGCAGTCGCCACAGACGAGGCGACGCCGGCAGCGCAAGCCGACGGCACCTTCGCCGACGAACACATCGCGCCGGCGCCGCGCGTTTCGGTGCAGGCCTTCTGTGAGACGGTGGAGACCGCCGCCGCCGTGCAATCGGCCGGCGAGGATCGCCGGCTGGTCAAGGCGCATGTGAAGATCCAGATGGGCGGCAGCGCCGCCGCGGTGGAAGCCTACCGCAGCGCGCCGACGCCCAACGTCATCCTCATCGAAGCGGGACATCGCGGCGACGAAATTCTGCACGGGCTCGACCAGCTCGCGCAGGTCTGCGATTCCGGCACGCGGGTGATCGTGGTCGGTAGCGTCAATGACGTGACGCTCTATCGCGAGCTCACCCGCCGCGGTGTCAGCGACTATCTGATCGCGCCCATTTCCACCATCGACGTGGTCCGCTCGATCTCCGGCCTTTTTTCGGCGCCCGATGCCAAGCCGGTCGGCCGTATCATCGCGGTGGTCGGAGCCAAGGGCGGCGTCGGCGCGTCCACCATCGCGCATAACGTCGCCTGGGCGATCGGCCGCGATCTGGGGCTCGATTCGGTCGTCACCGATCTCGATCTCGCCTTCGGCACCGCCGGGCTCGACTACAATCAGGACCCGCCGCAGGGCATCGCCGACGCGGTATTCTCGCCGGACCGCATCGACACCGCCTTCATTGACCGCCTGCTGTCGAAATGTACCGATCATCTGAGCCTGCTGGCCGCCCCGGCGACGCTCGATCGGGTCTATGACTTCGGCGCGGAGGCTTTCGACTCGATCCTCGATTCGCTGCGCAGTTCGATCCCCTGCGTGGTGCTCGACGTCCCGCACCAATGGGCGGGCTGGACCAGGCGGCTGCTTGTGAGCGCCGACGATATCCTTGTCGTCGCCTCGCCCGATCTCGCCAATCTGCGCAACGCCAAGAACATGGTGGATCTGCTGCGCGCGTCGCGGCCGAACGATCATCGCCCCCATTACTGCCTCAACCAGGTCGGCGTGCCGAAGCGGCCGGAGATCACGCCGGCCGATTTCGCCAAGGCGCTGGAAGACCCGCCGCTGGCGGTGATCCCGTTCGATCCGCAGCTCTTCGGCACCGCCGCCAACAACGGCCAGATGATCGCCGAAGTCTCGGCCAACCATAAGACCGCGGAGATGTTCCGGCAGCTCGCACAGGTTCTGACCGGCCGCGCGGAAGCCAAGCGTGCGCGCGGCATCGGCCTGCTCACGCCGCTGCTCGCCAAGCTGATGAAGAGGTCCAGTTAGCGCGCGATCCTGTCGGACGAATTCCGCAAGGAACGGGCGTCGGAAAGAATGACTCGGAGTGTGTAGACGTGTTCGGTAAGCGCAGCGGATCTCTTGAAGGCCGCCCAACGGCGCCCGCGCCCCGCGGGCCGGCGCCGTTGGGCGAAACCGCTGTGGCGGAGGCGCCAAGGCCGGCTGCAAGCCCGGCAATGGAAACCGGACGCACGCCGTTCCCCTCCGATGGGCTTGGCGCACCTCTGGTGCCCGCGCCGGCGCCGACCCGCGCGCCCGCGGCGATCAACACCGTGCCGTCGTCGGTCGATTCGCGCCGCTCCGACGCCTACTATCAGACCAAGAGCACCATCTTCGGCGCGCTGATCGAGGCGATCGATCTCGCGCAGCTTGCGCGGCTCGACGCTGAGTCGGCGCGCGAGGAAATCCGCGACATCGTCAACGAGATCATCGCGATCAAGAACATCGTGATGTCGATCTCGGAGCAGGAGGAACTGCTCGACGACATCTGCAACGACGTGCTCGGCTTCGGTCCGCTCGAGCCGCTGCTGTCGCGCGACGATATCTCCGATATCATGGTGAACGGCTCCGGCACCGTCTACATCGAAGTGATGGGCAAGATTCAGCGAACCGGCATCCGCTTCCGCGACAATCAGCAGCTGCTCAACATCTGCCAGCGCATCGTCAGCCAGATCGGCCGCCGCGTCGATGAATCCTCGCCGATCTGCGACGCGCGCTTGCCGGACGGCTCCCGCGTCAACGCCATCGTGCCGCCGCTGGCGATCGACGGGCCGGCGCTCACCATTCGCAAGTTCAAGAAGGACAAGCTGACGCTCGATCAGCTCGTTAAGTTCGGCACTATTACGTCGCAAGGGGCGGAGATCCTGCGCATCATCGGCCGCGCTCGCGTCAATACGCTGGTGTCGGGCGGCACCGGCTCAGGCAAGACCACGCTTCTGAACTGTCTCACCCAGTTCATCGACGACGACGAACGCATCATCACCTGCGAAGACGCGGCTGAATTGCAGCTCCAGCAGCCGCATGTGGTGCGCCTGGAAACGCGCCCCCCGAACCTGGAGGGCGAAGGCCAGATCAGCATGCGCGAACTGGTCAGGAACTGCCTGCGTATGCGGCCTGAACGCATCATCGTCGGCGAAGTGCGCGGACCCGAGGCCTTCGACCTGTTGCAGGCGATGAACACCGGCCATGACGGCTCGATGGGTACGCTGCACGCCAACAACCCGCGCGAGGGGCTGTCGCGACTTGAATCGATGATCACCATGGGCGGCTTCTCGCTGCCCTCGCGCACAATCCGCGAGATGATCACCGCCTCCGTCGACGTGGTGATCCAGGCCGCGCGCCTGCGCGACGGCACGCGCAAGATCACGCACATCACCGAGGTGATGGGGATGGAAGGCGACGTCATCATCACGCAGGACCTGTTCGTCTACGACATGATGGGCGAGGACGCCAAGGGCAACATCATCGGCCGCCACCGTTCGACCGGCATCGGCCGGCCGCGCTTCTGGGATCGCGCCCGCTATTACGGCGAGGAGCAGCGGCTCGCCGCCGCGCTCGACGCCGCCGAGGCGGCCAACGAAGCCATGCGGGTTTGAAGCGAGGCACGCCATGAACTCACTCGCCGTCTTCTTCCTCGCCGCGGTCGCCGTCGGCGGCGTGGTCTGGGTGTTCCTCTATCCAATCCTGTCCGGCGACCGACAGGCCGAGAAGCGCATGGAGACCGTCGCGCGCCCCGAGCCGATCGCGCGCACGGCACGTGGTGGGCAGCCACGGTCGCGCCGGGATGTCGTGGAAAGCACACTCAAGGAACTCGAGGAGCGCAACAAGAAGAGCAAGTCGCGGCCGCTGTCCGTCCGCATCGAGCAGGCGGGGCTCAAGTGGTCGAAGCAGCAATTCATGATGGTCTCCGCCGGCATCGGCCTTGGCCTGTTCATGCTGGCCTTTCTGATCGGCCCGGGCCTGTTACCCGCCGTGGGCGTCGGTTTCGCCGGCGCCTTCGGCGTTCCGCGCTGGCTTCTGGCCTATCTGAAGAGGCGGCGCGAGGCGAAATTCCTCAATGCGTTCCCTGACGCGGTCGACATCATCGTGCGCGGCGTCAAGGCGGGCCTGCCGCTGCTCGACTGCATGAAGATGATCACCATCGAAGCGCCTGAACCCTTAAAGACCGAGTTCCGCGCCATCGTCGAGACCCAGGCCATCGGCATGCCGCTGGGCGAGGCCTGCGCCAAGCTCTACGAGCGCACGCCGGTGCCGGAGGCGAACTTCTTCGCCATCGTCATCTCCATCCAGCAGAAGGCCGGCGGCAACCTCTCCGAAGCGCTCGGCAACCTGTCGCGCGTGCTGCGCGACCGCAAGAAGATGAAGGCCAAGATCCAAGCGATGTCGCAGGAAGCGAAGGCCTCGGCCAGCATCATCGGCGCGTTGCCGATCGCGGTAATGACGCTCGTCTATATCTCCAGCCCCCAATACATATCCCTGCTTTTCACCGATCCGCTCGGCCATCTGATGCTGGCCGGATCGGCCGTCTGGATGACCATGGGCGTGCTGGTGATGAAGAAGATGATCAATTTCGACTTCTAAGCGCGTGATCCCGAAAAGTGGGAACCGGTTTTCGGATAAGGTCATGCGGCAACTAAATTAGATCACGCGCCAAGCAAAGACGGACCGATGCTCAACTTCCTGATCGACTCGATCAATACCAGCACGCTGACGATGGTGTTTGCCGCCATCGCCGCGGCGGCGACGGTGTTGACGCTGGCGATGCCGCTCGTGTTCGCCAATCCCCTCGGCAGACGCATGAAGGCGGTCGCCGTCGAGCGCGAGAGAATTCGCGCCCGCGAACGCGAGCGCATGGCGCAGGCGAACCTGAAGATCACGCTGCGGCAGTCGCCGAAGCTGTACATCAAGACGATCGTCGAGCGCTTCAATCTGAGCAAATGGGTCGGCCAGGAGGAAGCACGTCTGAAGCTGGTGCAGGCCGGCTATCGCGGGCAGGCGCCTTACATCACCTATCTGTTCTTCCGCATGGTGACACCGGTCGCGGCCTTCATGGTCGCCTTGTTCTATCTGTTCGTCGTGACCCACTTCAGTCAGCCGCCCATGGTCAAGTTCGGGCTAGCCATCGGCGCCGCCTATGCCGGCATGCAGATGCCGCTGATGATGCTCAAGAGCCAGATCCAGAAGCGGCAGCAGTCGATCAAGCGCGCCTTTCCAGATACGCTCGACCTGCTGCTGATCTGCGTGGAATCCGGCATGTCGATCGAGGCAGCCTTCAAGAAGGTGAGCGAGGAAGTTGGCAGCCAGTCCGTGGCTTTGGCCGAAGAGCTCACGCTCACCACGGCCGAGCTGTCCTATCTGCCCGATCGCCGCCAGGCTTATGAGAACCTCGCCAAGCGCACCGACCTCGAGGGCGTGAAGTCGGTCTGCATGGCCTTGCAGCAGGCGGAACGCTACGGCACGCCGCTCGCCAGCATGCTGCGCGTGATGGCGCAGGAAAACCGCGACATGCGCATGTCGGAAGCCGAGAAGAAGGCCGCCGGCCTGCCGCCGAAGCTGACGGTGCCGATGATCCTGTTCTTCCTGCCGGTGCTGTTCATCGTGATCCTCGGGCCGGCGGCGATCAAGGTGCTCGCAATTCAGTAGGCCACGCCGCTCGTCCCCGCGGCGTGTGCTAGCTCAACTCCCCGCGTCGGGCGAGAGCACGATGGGCTTGTTGCCCTTCTTCTTCCAGTCGCCCTGCTGGGCCAGCATCTGCCGCAGATAGCCGACATTGGCGGCGGCATCGTCCGGCGGCAGGTCGGCGCTGGCGATCTGCTCCGCGTCGGCGAACCGTCCTTGCAAGCCGACCACCAGCGCGAGGTTCTGCCGCACCTTCGGCCCGGCGCCGGGCTGCGCCACCGCGCGCCGCAGCGTGCTCTCCGCGCTCTTCAGATCCTTCATCAGTGCGTAGGACAGACCGAGATTGGAGAGGACCGACGGCTCGTCGGGCACGATCTTGAGCGCGGAGTCGTAATAGCGTTGCGCTTCGGCGTGGCGGTCCATCTGGTCGAGCACGGCGCCCTGCGCATTGAGGATGCGCCAATCGGGATTATCGGGCGTATGCGCGCGGCTCAGAGCGTCGAGTGCCTGGGGATATTGGCCGGCATCGGCCAGCGCGCGGCCAAAGGCGCCGAGCAACTGCTTGTTATTCGGATTGCGGATCGAGGCTTGTTCGAGCACGGCGACCGCCTGGGCGCGTTGGCCGGTGGCGCGCAGTGCCCGCGCATAGCCGATGGCGGCATCGGCGTCGGAGGGATTCTCCCGGTAGCGGGAGCCCCAGACCTCGACTGCGCGTTGCCAGTCGGCCTCCGAGCGCTGCACCGGCGCCGCGCTGATCGAGCCGGTGGTGTCGTCGCCGGTGGTCTTGCAGCCTGCCACGGTGAGCGCGAGCATGGTCGCGAGAGCGGCGGAGGAGAGCAGATGGACGGCGCGAGCCGCGTTAGAACGCATGGGATTCCGGGCCTTCGGCGGGCATTCACATGCAATAAAAGGTTAACCCTAACGACTGGTTAATTTGTAAGCTGGCTGACATTGACTGGTGCCCTGAGACCGCGCCCGGCTTGCCCCGCGGAGTTCCAAATCGGATATAAACTTCCGCCATGGACCCCACGCTTTCCGCCGACGAACGCGCCTTGCAGGCCCGCGCCCGCGAATTCTCGCAAACGGTCGTGCGTCCGCGCGCCGCGGCAATCGACCGCGACGAGCAATACCCTTTCGACATCGTCGAAGCACTGGGCAAGGCCGGCTTCCTCGGCATGACCATGCCGAAGGCGCTGGGAGGCCAGGACCGCTCCTTCCTCGACGCGGTGCTGGTGATCGAGGAGATGGCGAAGTCCTGCACGGTCACGGCACGTATCGTGGTCGAGACCAATATGGGCGCGATTTCGACGGTGATGGCCTATGGCAGCGAGGCGCAGAAGCAAGTTTTTCGGCGCGCGCGGCTATTCGCGCGCGCTGCCCCTGGAGCGCATGGCGCGCGACGTGCGCATGTTCACAATCGGCGGCGGCACCGCGCAGGTGTTGCGCACGCTGGTCGCTTCGAAGATGCTGGGCTGGAAGCTGCCGCAGACGCGCGACGGCTACGTCCCAGCGCCCACGCTGCGTGACGCCGCGGAGTAACCTGATGCACCCCATGTTCGCTCGCGCCGGCGAGGCGCAAGCTGTTCCGATCCTTTTCGTCAATGCCGAGAATTTCAATGAGGCCACGCGCGTGCTCGACAATCGCGAGCACGCCTTCGTGCGCGCCGCGGGCTTCGAACCGAAAGCCGGTCGGCATCTCCTCGTCGCGGCGGCGGACGGGCAACTGGCCGGCGTGCTGTTCGGCATCGAGGCCGCCGACGCAGGCGCGAAGGACCTGTTCCGGCCGGGACAGCTCGCGACCTTGCTGCCGCCGGGCACTTATCGCTTCGCCAATGCGCCGCACAACACGCGGCTCGCCGCGCTCGCGATCGCGCTCGGCGCCTATCAGTTCACGCGCTACCGCAAGGCGGACCCGCGCAACGTCCGGCTGGTGGTGCCCGACGGCGTCGACGGCGAGGACCTCACCCGCATCGTCGAAGGCGTGACGCTGGCGCGCGACCTGATCAACACGCCGTCGAACGACCTGGGACCGGCGGAACTCGAAAAGGCCGCGAGCCTGTTGGCCCACCAGCACGGCGCGTCCATCAACGTCACCAACGGCGCGACGCTGGAGAAGAACTTTCCGCTGATCCACGCCGTCGGCATGGGCTCGCCGCGCGCGCCGCGCTTGATCGATTTCACCTGGGGCAAGGAGAGCGACCCGAAGATCACGCTTGTCGGCAAGGGCGTGTGCTTCGATACCGGCGGACTCGACATCAAGCCCGACTCCTCCATGCTCAACATGAAGAAGGACATGGGCGGCGCGGCCACCGCGCTCGCGCTGGCGCACATGATCATGTCGCGTGGGCTCAAGGTGCGGCTGCGTGTGCTTATCCCGGCGGTGGAGAATTCCATCTCCGGCAACAGCTTCCGCCCGCGCGACATCTTCACCTCGCGCAAGGGCATCACCGTCGAGATCGGCAATACGGACGCGGAAGGGCGCCTGGTCCTCGCCGACGCGCTGACGCTCGCCGACGACGACAAGCCGGACTTAATCGTCGATTTCGCCACGCTCACCGGCGCCGCGCGCGTCGCGCTCGGGCCCGATGTGCCGCCCTTCTTCACCGACGACGATGCGCTGGCCGCCGAATTGGCGCAGCACGGCGCGGGCGAGAACGATCCGCTGTGGCGGCTGCCGCTGTGGCGGCCCTACGAGGCCATGCTTGATTCAAAGGCGGCCGACATCAACAATGTCGGGACCGGCGGCCAAGGCGGCGCCATCACCGCGGCGCTGTTCCTGCGCCGCTTCGTCGCCGCGGAAAGCTGGCTGCATCTCGACATCTTCGCCTGGAACGCATCGGGCAAGCCGGGCCGCCCCGAAGGCGGCGAATGCATGTCGGCGCGCGCGCTCTATGCGATGCTGAGTAAGCGGTATTCATAATCATGTTTAGGCATTGCAACACACTCCGCTCCTTCCCGCGCAAGCGGGAATCCAGACATTTTTTGTCCTGGGTCCCCGCTTTTGCGGGGACGAACGGTTGATCGCATGGTCGCGCTCGATCCCCGCATCAACCCCTTCCGCCCCGAGCTTGCGGCGGCGCATTTGCGCGGACAGGTCGAGGCCGAGCGTTTCGTCGAGGGCGCGCGCCACGAAGTGAACGAGCCGCTCGCCGATGTGCGCCGCATGCCGGCGCATGACGCCGCGCTCGACACGCAAGCGCTCCTGGGCGACCACGTGATGGTCTACGAGACCAGCGAGGAAGGCTGGGCCTGGGGCCAACTCGAGAGCGACGGCTATGTCGGCTGGCTCTCGGCGAACGCACTCGGCGTGCCGGGCCCGGCGGCGACGCACAAAGTGGCCGTGCCGCGCACGCTGGGCTTCCCCGGCGCGAACATCAAGCTGCCGCCGGTTGGCGCGTTGCCGCTCGGCGCGCGACTCGTCATCGCGCGGCAGGACGAGCGCTTCGCGGTGACGTCCGCCGGCTGGCATATCCCGGCGACGCATCTCGCGCCGGTCAAGGCGCGGCAGGCGGACTTTGTCGCCGTCGCCGAAAGCCTGCTCGGCGCGCCTTATCTCTGGGGCGGCAAGACATCGCTCGGCATCGACTGCTCGGGACTCGTGCAGGTGTCGCTGCAGGCCGCCGGTGTCGCCTGCCCGCGCGACAGCGACATGCAGGAGCTGGCGCTCGGCCAAGTGACGAGCCTCACCGGCCTGCGGCGTGGCGACCTGGTGTACTGGAAGGGCCATGTCGCCATCGCCCGCGACCCCGACACGCTCATCCACGCCAATGCGCATCACATGATGGTGGCGACCGAGCCGGTGACCACCGCGCTCGCGCGCATCAGGGCGGCGGGCGACGAGGTCATGAGCGTGAAGCGGGTGCTCTAAGCTTCAAGAAGCTCGGGTAGCCGTGTGCGATTGAGCGCCAGCCATTGCAGCGCGATGATCAGCGGCCCGTTGCGCATCGTACCGGCAGAAAGCGCCGCGATGGCCGTGTCGATGGGCACCCGCAAGGTCTCGATCCGCTCGCCTTCGTCGGGATTGTCCGGCCGCGACGGCACGCGCGAGGAATCGACGGCGGCGAGAAAGACGATGACCTGCTCGTCGGTGATGCCCGGCGTCGTGAGATAGCTGAACAGTTCGACGATTCTGTCCGGCGTGACGCCGATCTCTTCCGTGCATTCGCGCCGCGCCGCGTCGATCGTCTGCTCACCCGCTTCGACGCGGCCGGCGACGATCTCGATCATGTCGCCTTTGCCGGTGGCGAGATGCGCCGGCAGGCGGAACTGGCGGATCAGCACGATCTCGTCGCACGCGAGATCGACCGGCAGTACGGCGACGACCTTGCCGCCGAGGATCGCGTCGCGCTGCTGCACGATCGTTTCGCCGTCCGGGCCGCGCAGCGTCACCTCATAGCGTTGATAAGGCCGGTAGCCCTTGGCCAACAGTTCGGGCGGCGACACCGTCACGTCAGCCGCCCGATCGGCGAGTTCCTGGTCCATTCGAACGCCTCTTGCTAATACCCGCGCTCGCGATCGACAGCATGCAGCAGCGGCTCGCCGCGCTCCAGACGGCCGATCTGCGCCATCACATCGCGGGCGAGAAAAGCCGGCAGGACATCGCCGGCATTGTGGGGGGTGACGGTAACCTTCGGGTGCGTCCACAGCCGGCTCTCCGGCGGCAGCGGCTCCTGCGGGAAGACGTCGAGCGTCGCGCCCGACAACGTGCCGTCATCGAGCGCGGCGAGGATGTCGGCGTCGATCTGCAGGCCGCCGCGGCCGGCATTGATCAGGAAGGCGCCACCCGCGGCGCCGTCGCGTTTCAGCTTCGCCAACAGGCGCCTATCGAGGATGCCGCGTGTCGCTTCGGTCAACGGCAACAGGCAGATCAAAATTTCCGTGCGCGCCAGGAAGCGATCGAGCCCACGCGCGCTATGAAAGACGTCGACGCCTTCGATGCTTTTCGGGCCCGAACTCCAGCCGGCTACCTGAAATCCGATGCGGGCGAGCACGCGCGCCGCCTCGCTGCCGATGACGCCGAGGCCCATGACGCCGACCGCCACCTCGCTTGCCGCCGGCTGCGGATGCACCTTCCAAATACGCTCGCGCTGCTGCGCATCGTAAAGCGGCTGCCGGCGGTGATAGCGCAAAGTGTGCAGCACGACGTATTCGGTGACGCGCATGCTAAGATCGGGATGCGTTGCGCGCACGATCGGCACGCTGGGAAGATCCGAATCGCTGAACAGATGATCCACCCCAGCCGCAAGGCTGACGACCAGTCTCAGGTTCGGCAGGTTCGCCAAGAGACCCTTCGGCGCGCGCCAGACACAGGCAATGCCGATCTCCGCCGGATCACCGGCGTCATGCGGCCACACGCGTACCGGGCGGCTGTCCGCCTGCGCGCGGAAGACATCGGCCCACTCGCTCGCCTGCGGCCCGTCGACCGCGATCAGGATCGCTCCGGCGCTCATCCGGGCGCCCACGCCGGGGTCATTGCGACACAACGCCCTCGGGCGCGGTTTCCAGATTGAAGGCGGCGGCGAACAGCGCGCGCGTATAGTCGCTCTTGGGATTCTTGAACAAGTCGGCGGCCGCGCCCTCTTCCACCATCTTGCCGTTGCGCAGCACCAGAAGCCGGCTCGCCAGCGCGGCAACGACGCGCAGATCGTGCGAGATGAACATGTACGTGAGATCGCGCCGCTTCTGCAGGTCGCGCAAGAGATCGACCATCTGCGCCTGGATCAGCATGTCGAGCGCGCTGGTCGGCTCATCGAGCACGATGAAGGTCGGCTCCAGCACCAGCGCGCGGGCGAGCGCGATGCGCTGGCGTTGCCCGCCGGAGAATTCATGCGGATAGCGATGCCGCGTGTCGGTATCGAGGCCGACGTCGGTAAGCGCGGCCACGACCTGGCGCTCGCGTTCGTCCGCCTTCATCTTCGGATGATGCACCCACAGGCCTTCCTCGATGATGTCGGACACCGACATGCGCGGCGATAGCGAGCCGTAAGGGTCCTGGAACACGATCTGCATGTCGCGGCGGAACGGCCGCATTTCCTTGAACTTGAGGCCCTGGATGGTCTGGCCCATGAACACCACGGGACCATCGGACGAGATCAGCCGCAGGATGGCGAGGCCGAGCGTGGTCTTGCCCGAACCGGACTCGCCGACCACGCCGAGCGTTTCGCCCTTGCGCACTTCCATGCTGATGCCGTCCACCGCCTTGATGTGGCCGACCACCTTGCGCAGCACGCCGCGCTTGATCGGAAACCAGACCTTCAAGTCGTCGGTCTTCACCACCACCGGCGCGTCCGGCTTTGGCGGCGCCGGGTCCGGCTTCGGCTCGGCGGCGAGCAGCGCGCGCGTATAGGGATGTTCGGGCGCGGTGAACACGCGCTCGACCGGGCCCTGCTCGACGATCTTGCCGCGCTGCATGACGCAGACCGT
>DATDMA010000311.1:0-53800 GCA_036519015.1 Pseudolabrys sp.
GGCACCGCCGTCATCGGACGCCGTCAACAGATGAGACAGGTCGATCAGCGCGACCATCGCGCCCTCGACCATGACCAGCCCTGACAGGAAATCCATGCGCGAGGCCTCGCTGATGCGCGGCACCGGCTGCACCTGGCTCGCCTCGAACGAGATGATGTCGAGCACGCGGTCGGCGAGCACGCCGACCATGCGCGGCCCGATCTGCACGACGATCACCACGTGCAGCGGCGTCGCCTCGGTCAGGCCCTGGCCGAAGCGGCAGCGCAGGTCGATGATCGGCACCATCGCGCCGCGCAGGTTGAGCACGCCGCGCATGTAGTCGGGCTGCTTCGGCAGATGGGTGATTTCCGACCAGCCCTTGATCTCGCGCACCGCCATGATGTCGACGCCGTACTGGTCGTCTCCGATGGCGAAGCTGATGAGTTGTGTCGGAAAGGCCGTGGATTGACTCGTCTGATCCGCGCCAAGGGGTGAGGAAGCGACAGTCGGTTCGCTCATGATATGGGCTAACTCACGCTGCTGATGGATGTACGGTTTCGCGCCGTAGAATTTAGATTGAGGCGCTACAACCTTCAGCTTTGCGCAATTGCAGATGGGTTAATGCGCATCCATAAATATCGATAGGATGCGATGTATCGCTTGACGAATAATGTAGAGCATTAAACTAGGCTAAGTTTTTTGCGCCGCGAGAATGCGCCCAAGCCCTCACCGCCAGGCGCCTGACACTATAATGAGGCTACTGCTGGCCCAGAATCTTCTGACAGGGATCCGCATCCTGCGACGACATTAGGACGACAAGCCCGGTCGTCAGGCCCTTGCGCGCCTCCCGCGGCGTGATGAAACGCAACGTGGCCCTCGGATTGTTGCGGCAGAAGTCGGCGAGCGTCCCGGCTGTCGCGATGAGGCTGTTATTCTGCGGCACGACGGCGATGCCGCCGTCCTTCAGGACATAGGCGTCCTTCACGTTGTTCAGGTCGATGGTCTTGAGACAGATGTTGAGCAGGCCCTGATAGGACGCCCCGGGCTGGGGCAGCTCGCCGGCCAGATCGTTGAGGATATAGTCGAGGCTCCGCGTACAGCTCTCGGCATAGGCGGCATTGCCGGCCAAGATCGTCAGCAGGAATGCCACCAGCCACTTCATTATAACCGCTGCATCCATGCGTTGGACTTCAGGGCTTCCTCGGCGGCGGTCCCCTCCCTCGTCAGGTCGAGCTCATGCGGCACATAGTGCTCGCGCGCCAGCGGCAGAAAATAGGTGCCGGCGGCGCACCGCTCCCAGCTCATATTGCGCGCCCGCGTCCAGGCGCGTTTGCCGAGCGACACGCGCTTGAACACGTCATTGACCATTTCGGCGATGGCCGCTCCGACCGGGAGCGGCGACGGCTCGACCAGCAGCCCTGTTTCGTTCGGAAGCACGGCATCGGCGACACCGCCGACGTCTGTCGCCACGCTCGGCAGACCCGCGGCTGCGGCTTCGAGATAGACGAGACCGAAGCCTTCGACCCGGCCCGACTTATCCCAGTTGCCGGTCAGACAGAAGAAGTCGCAGGCGCCGTAGATGTCGCGGATTTGTTGCGACGGCAGCGAGCCCATCAGACGGATATCGCAACCCGACGCGGCGATGGCCGCTTTCAGCTCATCGACATATTCGGGTTCGCCATCCGGACCGATGACGAGCCAACACAGGCGCTCACGCACGGACTTCGGCAGCGCAGCCATCGCCGCCACCGTGGTGAGGTGCCCTTTGCGGCGGGTCAGGCGCGCGACCGTGACCATCGTGATCGTCTCGGGCGCAAGGCCCAGTCCTCCGCGGATCGCCGCGCGCGGTGCGCGCGGGCCAAACCAGAACTCGGACACGCCGAGATGCACCGTGCGCACCCGCTCGGCCGGCACGTTGAAACGATCGCGGAATAGCGCGTGGGTATAGGCGCTGTTGGCGGCAATCTCGGTGCGCGTGCCGAACACGCCGGCAAGCCGGATGGCCAGGCGCTTTTCCGGCCGTTGCGTTTCATTGATCTCGGTGCCGTGCACCGTCACGACCAGGCGCGCGCTGGTGCGGCCGCGCGACAGCGCCAACGGAATAAAGAACGGCCAGTCGGCCGCATGCACCACGTCGTACTCCTGTTCGGCGATGATCCGCCGTACCAGCGAAATCTTAGCCGGCATATCCCGGCGCGAATGCAGACCGCCGCTGAAACGGTGGACCTCGAAGGGCTGACGCCGATCTTCCGCATAGGTCGGCGCGCCGTAGTCCGGCGCGTAGACCGTGACCTTGCCGCCGAGGCGCGTTGCCGCGAGCGCGATCTCGCGTGCGTAGGTCGCGATGCCGCCATTGACCGGCAGGAACTCGCTGGTGAGTAGAAGGATCTTCATGACGGCACCCCGTCGCTGATGGGAGTCGTCCGCCCGGCGCGGGGGGCATCGCCGCGCTGAATCTCATGGTGGTAGCGATAGACCCGCGCGAGCTGGTGGTCGGGCGTAAAGGTGCTGATGCGCGCGGCAACCGCGACCGGGTCGATCCGGCCATCGGCCATTCGTTCACGGACATCGACGAAGCGCCGCACTAGCGCGTCCGCCATGACATCTTCGGATGCATCGCGCGGGACGAGATAGCCGCTATCGCCATCGTGAATAACCGCTTCGAGCTGCGGAAGATGCACGGCTACCACGGGCCGCCCGATCGCGAGGGTCTCCAGCACGCAGCGCGGCATGCCCTCGAATTCCGAGGTCAGGATGCCGGCATGAGCGCCGGCCAGCGTATCGGCCACGCCTTTGGCGTCCTTGAAGCCGTGACGCACAGTGACGTCTTCGATCGCCTTGAACTCGACGAAGCGGTGCGGATCGCTGGTGCCTATATAATGAAACTCGACGCCGCCTTCGCCGAGCGCCTGACGCAGGCGGGCGATGGTCTTGAACATCAGGCGCGGCACTTTGAACTCGTCGAGCCGGCCGACAAAGACGATACGGAATGGTCCGTCCAGAGCGGGAAACGGCTGCGGACGGAAGATGGTGGTGTTCACCCAGGTCCAGAGCGTGTCGATCTTGTCGGCATGGCGCGGATAGGTCTGCCGCAGGCGCTCGGTGATCATCGGGTTGACGCAGAGGAACTTGCGGCAGGTGCTGACCGCGAAGCGCTCATTCATCTGGTGCACGAATCGATAGCGCTTGAGCAGCGAGTCCATCGCCAGGTTCGGCACGCCCTCGCCATGCAGCATCTGGATGAAGGGCAGCCGCAGCACGACCGGAAGCCAGGAAAACTCCACGCGTCGGAGATCGATGGAACATTGCCGCTGCCGCAGGGCGCGCGCCACCGCCGGGAAATGGCGGAGGAGTCCCGCGAAGAACTGGAACGTGATCGAATCTTTGATCTTGCGCGCGGCCTCGCGCGCCTGGACGTCCGGATAGTGCAGGATTGGCAGAAAGTCGAAGGTCCGGCCGCGGAACGTGACTTCCGTGATCTCTCCGAGCTTCTTGTCGCCGATGGCATCCACGCCGACGAACAAGATGCGGGTGTTCTCGGGGCAGAAGGTGATGAAGTCCCGGATGTAGGTTTCCAGGCCACCGATCTTGGTGCCGCGGATGTCGAACGGGTGCAGCAGCGCGATATTGTAGGTCGCGCCGATGCCCCCGCGGTGCATCCCTGTCATCGCGTTCATGATGTGCGCCCCGTGCGTGCGGAAATGGCTTGCGGGATCGCATCGGCGAGCAACCGCGGAACGGCGAGCGCCGAGCGCAGATAGCGCATCGCGAGCCGCTGCGGATTGCTCATCAGGCGCCACACCCACTCGAGCCCGTGACGCTGGAAGAAACCGGGCGCGCGCGCCTGCGTGCCGGCGATGAAATCCAGCGCCGCCCCGACGCAGACGAAGCCGACGTCGGGCAACAGGTCCATGCAGCGGGCGGCGAAGATTTCCTGTCGCGGCGCGCCGATCGCCAGGAAACAAATGCGGGCACCCGACTTTCGTATATGCTCGATCGCGATGTCGGCGTCGATCGACTCGGGGCTGAAATTCGGCCCCGGCGCATAGCTGCCGGCGATCTCGAGGCTTTCGTTGCGCTCGCGCAGATGGGCGGCCGCACGGTTGATCACTGCCGTATTGGGTCCGAGCAGGAAGATCGGCAGGCGGGAGCGCGCGGCTTCGGCGCACAACGGCTCCAGCATATCGGAACCAGCCGTACGCTGCACAGGAACGCCGTGCAGGCGACCGAGCAGTACGATCGGGAAACCATCGGCGGTGACGAAACTCGCCCGGTGATAAGCCTGCGCGAACTTCGAATCGGCACGGAGCTTGGCGCAGTGATCGAGATTCAAGGTGAAGACAGAGAAGCCGTGACCGCCCTTAGCGGTGGACACGATGGCCGAGATGGCCTGAGGCATCGAGAGCAGATTGATCGAAACTCCATCGACGCGAAACTCGCGCAACCCGGCGCTTGTTTCCGACATGCGTGGCATCCTCTACGAGGCCAATGGTGGCCGAGTTGGAACAACCACTCCCCTTCTCGCTTCGATTCACGAGTACCCCCCGCGTGAATGACCATCCATGAGTTCCCTACGCTCATGGACGGAACAGCAAGCGTGCTGTCACTGCCATCAAATCGCGATATTGCGACGCAACAATGGCAGCGTACTCACAAAAGCTCGGAGTGACAAAATTGACAAAGATGTTCGGCGAGTTTTCACGGCGACAAGTGTTGGGAACGATTGCTGGAGGTCTTGCCGCAACACAAAGCCGAATTGTGTATGGCGCGGAGCCGACGAGTCTGAGCGCGACAGCGGCGGCGAGCGGCTACGTCTTTGGTGCTGCTGCCGGACCGGTGGTCTTCACCGACGCGCGCTATGGCGACCTTTATAAAACACAGACGAAAATCATCACGACCGACATTGCACTGAAAATGAGCACTGTCGCGCCACAGCCGGGGCTGAAACGATTCGAGAGCGCTGATCGGCTGCTCGCGTTCTGTGACGCCAACAAGATTCCGATGCGCGGCCATTGCCTCATCTGGAACGAATGGGTGCCGGCGTGGATCAAATCGATGAGCACCGAACAACGGCGCGGCTACATGGAGGCCTATATCGAGGAGGTCATGACGCGTTATGCCGGGAAGCTGCAGTCATGGGACGTCGTGAACGAGCCGTTCTGGCCTGGGCATAAAGCGCCGGGCGGGTTCCGTCTTGGACCTTGGTATGATGCCTTCGGTCCCGACTATGTGCGCCGCGCCTTCCTGCGCGCGCAGCAGGCGGATCCGCGCACAAAACTTGTGCTCAACGAGGCGCAGACCGAGCGTGACGACGCAGTCGGGCTCGCCGTTCGGCAGGGATTGCTGAAGCTTGTGTCCGACCTGAAGAACGCCGGTGTCAAACTTGACGCAGTCGGGCTGCAAGGGCACCTGCAACCTCAGTACCCGCACGATCCGGCGCGGTTCCACGACTTCCTGCATACGCTCGCCGGCTATGGCGTCGACATCTACATCACCGAATTCGACGTCCGCGACGACACATTTTCGGACGACATCAAGACGCGCGATGCGCAGGTCGCCGAGGTCGCCAAAAGCTTCCTCGCCAATACACTGAGCATCCCTGCCGTGAAAATGGTCATCTGCTGGGAGCTCGCCGACAACTACTCGTTCTATAAAGATGTCTGGAAGCACCGAAACCCAGGCAGCACCCGCCTTCCGCGCCCGCTGCCTTACGATGCCGACTATCAGCGCAAGCCGCTGTGGTCCGCGATCGCCGAGGCCTTCGAGCAGAAGCGGGGCTAGACCTCCGCCGGGGCCGCCGACTTGGCACGGCGAAGCAACAGCTTCCGCAACGTCGGCAGGTAGCAGGCCGCGAGCACACCGAGGTACGTCGCAACGCCAAGCGTGACGTGCACAACCAGTGAGAAAGTTGTGCCGGTTTTCGGCACGGCATGCAGCACCAGCATCATTGTCGCCGTCGCCAAACCGATCCTAGCGAGATGGCCGACCGGCGGACGCAGACCGAAAAGCACAACACCGGCTGTAAACGAGAGCGTCGATGCGACGGTGGCGGCGATGGTGCTGGCGATCACCGCGCCAACCAAACCCCACTTGGCGATGCACACGATGCTGATGCCGACGGTGAGCACGGCTTCGACGCCGCTGATGATGACCATCGGGCGCGTGCGCTTGCACAGCAGGAAGACCTGATCGGCGAAGTGCGCGCGGAAGTTCCGGATCGCGCCGGCGAGCGTCGCCAAAGGCAGGATCGTCAGCGTCGCCGCCTGAAACGCAGGCGCGATCAAAAGATGGACGATCTCCTCACGCAGGATGTACACGCCGGCGACGCTCGGCAGCAGGATCGCTGCAAGCAGTGCGCCATTTTCGGCGAGCTGCTGCAAAGCGGGCTGGCGGCCATGCAGTTCCATGGTGCGCACGGCAATGGGGAACGCGCTCGCGGTCACCATCATCGCTGCCACGGTCGAGGCGCGATAGCCGAGACCATAACCCACCGCAAACAGACCCGCCGCGCTCAGGCCCATCATGTCGCTGACGATGAAGCGCGACGCATTGATGCCGATCCAGCTCAGGCCGCCGCCGACGACCAGAGGCACGCCATACTGCAGCGCCTGTCGCATGATCGTGCGGTCGAGCGGGCCAACCTTCCAACTGAAACGCATCAGCGGCAGGGCTAAGGCCAGCGCGGCGAACTGCGCAATGGCGAAGCCGGCGACGGGCCATTCCGGATCCGGGCCAAACATGCGAATCAACAGCAGCCCGAGAAAAAAACCGAGCACCGGGCCGGTGAGCTGCTGGAGCGAATAGACGCCGATCTCATGGCGGACGCGCGCGCGCTCGGCGAGGTAAAGATTGTAGGTGCGCGTGACCACATAGCCGACCACCGCCACCGCCATGCCGATGCCGGAGCCGGGCGCGATCACCGAGTGCAGGATGGCGAGCACGACCACGCTCTGCACCGCCACCGACAGCAGCAGAACGGCATTCTCGGTGCGATAGAAGCGCTGGGCGTGCTCTTCGTCCTTAAAGGAGCCGAGAAAGCGCAGGGCATATTGCGACCACCAGACGAGAAAGACGGTCTGCAACAATTCGTGCGTCGCGGTGATCAGCGTGATCGCGCCCAGGCTCGCTTCGCTGGCGACATGCGTCCACACCACCACCGAGACGAGCTGGAACAGAGGGCCGATGAGTTGAGCCGGCAGGTAAAGCAGGGTGTTGCGGAAAAGCATAGTTCAGACACCGAGCCACTGGGCGACGCGCGGTGGCGCGGCTTGCCGGATCAGGATCGCGAGCGAAGCGGTCACAAGCAAAGCTGCGATGAACTCGGTGAGGAAGGATGCCAACGGGTGCGGATGCAGCGCCGGAACCGAACGCAACGTCATGACGACGAAGATGTGCCAGAGATAGATGAAGTAGCTGGCTGAACCAAGCACCGCGACGGGATGCCAGTGCCGTGCAAAGCCGAGCATCGCCAGGCAGAACAGCAGCGCATAGAGGAAGAAGGCGAGCGAGTCGTAGTCGGCCGCGTCGCCGATCTGAACAATCCGGATCAGGGCGTAGGCGATGTAGGCGAGGACAGCGCCGCCCGCGAGCATATAGCGCAGTTCGTGCAGCACGACTTGCGCGCGCAAGCTGCCGACAAGGGCGCCGGCCGCGGCGAAGGCAAACCAGAACGGCACGTCGCGCATACGCACTTCTTCGATCAGCGCCTCGCTCACGTGGAAATGTGCGAGCAGCGGGTCGAGATAGGCCCCGACGAAGAGGCCGATGACGATCGACAGCGCCAGAAAGACGAGCAGGCGCGGTTGGCGAGTGGTCTCGCCACGGCCCGCCGCGGCATAGACGAGCCAAAGAAGTACCGTGCAGCCGACATAGACGAACACATAATAGTAGACGAACACGTAGGCGAAGACGTAGCGCGCCGCCGTGACCACTAGGCGCTGATCCATGTGCGGATTGGTGAGCGCCATGAAGGCATAGGCTGCGACGAAGGCGATCGTATAGGGCACCAACGTGCGCACGATGCGCTTGGCGAGCGGGATGGTTCCCGTCTGCGCGGTCAGATAGCCGGAAGCGAAGAGGAACACGGGAACGCAGGGGCGCAGGACCGCGTCCGCCGCCGTCACCAGCGCCGAGCCTTCGATCTTGGGCAGCGAATGAATGCCAATGACCATCAGGATCGCAACCCCCCGCATGGTGTCGATCGCGCCATCGCGCGCGCGCGCACGCGCGCCGGATCGGCTGGCGCTTGTATAGCCCGCGACGCTGTCGGCGACCGTCACGACGCCCTCCCCGGCTGCGGCGCAAGCGCCCTCGCTGGCGGCGGCCCCAGATCGCGGCGGCGATCGAATGCCGCGTTCAGCCAGCGCCGCACCGGATCCTCGAACAGGCGGAACGAGGCGATGCTGACAAAGACAAGCACGACCATCGCCCCCAGGACCAAAACGAGCGGCATGCCCGGCCGATGCGGCAGGAAGCGTCCAAGAACGGTGACGACGAAAGTCGCCACAGGCATGTGCAGCATGTAGGTCGAATAAGTGAGATAGGCCCAGCGGCCAAGGCCGAGCCGCGCCAGAGGCGTCGTGACCTTGGCGACGTCGCAGTGAACCGCCGCAATGGCGATCAGATAGACAAGGGCGATCGACGCCATGACGGGAAACGCCCAGCCGGCGACGATGAACAGCAGAAACGCCGGCAGTAGGATCATCCCGAGCGATGCGCGGGCGACGCGTTCACGGAACAAGCACAGCGTCATTCCGAGGAAGAATGCCGGCAGCGCACGAAATTCGCCGCCCTGATTGATCCAGTCCGGCCAGGGCGATGTGCCCCGCATTAGCACGAAGAGCGTGTTGCCGACGGCGGCGGCGACAGCCAGCCCGATCACCATCCTCGGCCGCCGCAGTCCGATGAAGGCGACGAGAGGGAACAACAGATAGCAAAACATCTCCGCCGACAGCGACCAACTCGGGAAATTGAAGGTCAAGCGTTGGCCGTCGAAGGCGTGCAGCAAGAGGATTTGCGCAGGAAGATCCGAGAACGGATAGCGCGCCGCGTTCTCTACACGTACGAGTCCGAAGTGGAACAGCACCGCGATAAGCACATAAAACGCGAGGGTCGCGAGGTGCAGCGGATAGATGCGCGCGAGCCGCCGCCAGAGGAAACGGCCGATCGAGCGGCCGTTGGCGACGCGGCCGAGATACTGGCTGGCGATGACGAAGCCGGAGATCGTGAAGAACAGATCGACGAACAGATTGAAGTGCTGCGTGTAGGTATAGACGAAGCGGCCGACCGCAGTGTCCTCGATATAATTCGCGTAGTGCAGGATGACGATGCCGGCCGACGCCAGAATACGCAGTGCATCGAGATGCGGCGACGACAGTTCGCCGTCGGAACTGCGCTGCGATCCAGAGCTGGCGGGATCGACACTGGCCATGAATGCCACCCTACCCCGCCATCCGCGCCGGCTTCGCAGCGTCGCGCCCGGAACGGCCGAGCCGCATCAGCAGTTCGATGACGTTGCTGCGATCGGCGGCGGCCTGGTCGTTCCAGCGCCGGAGATTCCCTTCGGCGAGATCGACATAGGCCGCGCGCCAGGTATCTCCCGCAACGAGGCCCGCGATGGCGCGTGCGGCCGAACGCGGATCGCGCGTGTCGATGAACAGACCGGAGCGGTCGAGCACCTCGCGGAACACCGGCTGATCGGGCGCGACGACCGGAAGCCCGGCGTACTGCGCCTCCAGCAATGGCAAGCCCAAACCCTCCTCATGCGACGTACAGATGAGGATGTCGGCACGGTCGAGGATCGCGGTGACTTCCTTATCCGGTTGATAGCCGTGCAGGACCACGCCGGGCGTTGCCGACAGTACGTCCCAATCGTCGCCCCAGCCGCGCCGGCCGACCACCTCCAGCGTTGCCTCAGGGAATCCCTGCTCACGCAAGGCGCCGATGATTGCGGCGGCGGCTCGCAGATTCTTGCGCGGCTCGACGGTGCCGAGCGCGACAAGCCGCGGACCGATCGGCGCCGTCGGACGCGCTGCGCGGTCGCCGACACTCAAGTGGAAATTATTGGGAATGACCGGCCGATAGAAGGTGATCTCCGCGTCGTCCCGGCAGAACTGCCTGAGCTTAGTCGCGGTGTCGGCCGAGTTGACCAGGAATCGCGGCAGGCGGCGCACCGCCAGGCTGAACGGCCATGACGAATAGATCTTGGCGCGCCAATTGAGATCGCCGCGCCGTGAGATCAGGAAGACATCGTGGATATAAGGAATGACCCGCCCGGCGAAGGCATGCAGCAACGGCGTCGGCGGAAAGCCCGGGCACAGCAACAGCGACGATGGAGAGCCCGCGAGATGAGCCGGCAGCCCGAAGGTCTGCGTCAGGACCATGTCGCTCATGCGGCTGGCGGTGATGGGGACCGCATCGAGCGGCGCCAGCGCCTCGCGCGAGAAGAGTTGGAGCGTGATCCGCTCCAGCCCGGTCACGTGGTGCCACATATGGGTGTGATCGACATAAACGCGCATTGGATGGACCGCTTTCAGCGCATCGGCATCGTCGGCGCGTAGGCAAACCGTCTGCCTCCGCCGGCGGGAAGCGGAGCGCGCACCGTCTGCTGCACCGCCTGCGCGCGGGGAAGCAGCAGGACGATGAGCACGACATAGGCGGCCAGGATGATGTTCTTCGACGAGAAGCTGACGGAGCTTGCCGCCGTGATGACGAGGAATAGCGCGGCTATGCGTGCCCCAGGCGCCGCACGCTTGAGTATTTCACCGAAGAAGAATGCGAGCCCGATTGTGATCGAAACAGTCCCGATCAGGCCATATTGCACGATGCTGGATATCCAGAAATTCTCGATTCCGTAGTCCAAGCCCATCATGGATTGCAGCGCGTTGGCCCGCCCTGGGGCTGTACCGAACACAATCTCCCTCGCGTCGAACAGCATCAGCAGATGGAAGCCGGCGACACGTGCGTTAGCGCTGCCGTTATCGGACGAGAAGCGGTCGATCATCTTGTCGAACACGCCGGTTCCGAACAGGATCGGAATCAGCGCGCCCAGCACCATAACGAAGCAGGTCGCCACGATGACTGTCGTCATAGCGACGCGTTCGCCGCGCACCAGCTTGGCGAGATTAAGGGCAACAATGCCGGCAAGCACAATAATGGTGAACACC
Source organism: Pseudolabrys sp. (assembly GCA_036519015.1). Classification (GTDB taxonomy): domain Bacteria; phylum Pseudomonadota; class Alphaproteobacteria; order Rhizobiales; family Xanthobacteraceae; genus Pseudolabrys. Next base: position 11,145 of record DATDMA010000311.1, read on the forward strand.
AGCGCCGTGCGACCGCCGAAGACCATGAGTGAGGCCATGGCTACCACCAGCAGCGGCAAGGCATAGATTGGCGGCGCCTGCGTCCTCGGCTTGAGCATCAACGCCATGATGTACATGGCGACGACGCCTGCCGCGACGAGCGGAAGGCCCAGCAAAGCGGTGGAACGCCAGTCACCGGTGACGACAAGACCGTCGACGGTGATCGGCACCAGGCGGCGCTTGGAGATAAACTCGTAATAGCCCAGCGCGATGTTGAGCCAGATAACAAAATGGACAACCCAGACCAGCGGCCGCCTTTGCGCCGGCGTCAAGCTCCAGATGACGAGACAGAGCACCGCCGGTAGGAGGAACGCGTCGACGACGCCTGTGAACGGCCGCTTGAGCACCACGCTCTGAAAGACGATAAGCACACAGGAAAAGAAATAGATGAGAAGCAGCCTTGTCGATCCCACGATGCGACTCAGTTCGCCGATCGGATCGCCGCCGCGCAACAGCAGCAGCGCGAAAGCCAGAAAGGCGAAATAGGTCGCCGGGTGCATCTTTTCCAAGATGTTGCCGCCCGTCGCGGCGTAGTTCACGTGCAGCGCCGTCAGAAGGGGCGGGGAAATGGTGCCGATCGCCAGAATGGCCATCGCCGTCATGCCTACGACAGCCCATTCGATCGAGAGGCCGGCTTGTGCGCGCGGCGGCCGCAGGCGCGACGCAGACTCGCGGCCTGTTGCGTCGGACACCGGCACCGTTCTGGCAATGAGGCGCCGCGCGTCGCCTCCCATCACGGCACAAGCTCCGCCCGCGGCTGACCGAGGTAGGAATAGGCCTGGATGTAGGAAGAGCTGCGATAGTAGTCGTAGAACCGCAGGCGCCGTAGATCGACGCGGGTGAGCACCGTTCCGAGAACGCGGTCATGGCACGGCGCCAGCGTCTCGAGCGCCTGCCCCACGACCTCCTGCGGCGTCGCATCCCACCGGATGGCCAGCACGATGCGGTCTGACAGCTCCGCCAGCGCGCGTGCGTCGACGAGCGGCACCAGCGGCGGCGAGTCGATGACGACGAAGTCGAATTGGCCGCGCAGATGCTCGAGCAGGTTGCTCATCGACTCGGAGAAGACGAATTCATTGATGAAACCGCCTTTGCGTCTTGGCGGCGTCGGCAGAAAAGCAAGACCCGTCGGCCCGTCGTACACCAGGGCCTGCTGCAACGGCACATGGCCGGCAGCGACCTCGACCAGCCCGTGCTTCGCCTGCGGACACAGCGAGCGCGTCAGTTCGGGATTGCGCAGATCGCCGTCGACCAGGACGGTGCGCATACCGACCGCGGCCAGAGACAATGCGAGATTCACTGCCAGCGTCGATTTGCCCTCGCCGTCGATCGAGGACGACACCATCACGGTCCTGACGGGATCGTTGCGCGACGAGCGCTGGATCGCCAGCCGCACGGCCCGCACCGCTTCGGCAAAGAACGACGTCGGCTCATCCAGCGCATAGCGCATCAGCGGCGGCTGCATGACGGCCGGCAGCATGGCCGTCGTCTTCGGGTCGTACTCGGCGAGCGCCTCCCGCCCGCGATTGGCGCGGTGCGCCAGTTCGCGCGTACCCACCAACGGAATGGCCGCCAGCGTCGGCAGGTTGGTGATTTCTTCCGCCTGGCGCGGCGACTTTACGCGGCGGTCGAGGAAGTCGACCACGAACGCCACCAGCGCGCCCAGCCCCGAGCCGACCAGAATAGCGAGCGCCAGGATGATCATCGTCTTGGGGAACGACGGCGAGATCGGCACTTCGGCCCGCGCCACGATGCGCGAATCGGGAAGCTCGAGGCTTTCCTGCGCGGTGGTCTGCTTGTAGCGGGCAAGGAACGACTCATAGAGCGTGCGGTTGGCGTCCGCCTCGCGCTGCAATTCGCGCAGGCGGACCTGTGACTTGCTCATATTGGTCGAAGCCGACTGCAACTGATCGAGACTGTTGCGCAGCGCCTGCTCGCGCGACTGCGAGACAACATAGGCTTCCCGCGTGTTGTCGAGGATGCGCTGCACTTCCTGGTCGATCAGCCGCTGGGTTTCCCGGAGCTGCGCGCGCGCGTTCACCACCATCGGATGCTGCGGGCCGTATTTGCTCGATGCGTCGGCCAGGGTCTTGGCGACGTCGGCATATTGACTCCGCAATTGCTTGATCACGTCCGAGGCCAGCGCCTGGTCCAGCGTGCCGGGATCGGAGTGATTCTTGGCGATATTCTGGACCTGGTCGAACTTGGCCTTGGCTTCGGCGGTCTGCACATGCGCGTCGATCAGCTTGGTGTTCAGGTCGGTGAGTTGCTGATCGTTGACCGTCTGGCCCTGCGTCGTAATCAGATTGTTCGCCGCACGGAACTCCTCCACCGCGCGGTCGGAGGACTGCACGCGGTTGCGCAGATCGTCGATCTGCCGGTTGAGCCAGGACGCGGCGATCTTGTTGGTGTTGTACTTGCTCTGCACCTGCTCATCGAAATAGGCGTCCGAGATCGCATTCGAGATCGCCGCCGCCTTCTCCGGGCTTTCCGAGCTCTCATCAATGTCGATGATGAAGGTCGTGCCCTCGCGGGTCACCTTCAGCTTCTGCGAAACAGCGTCGATGGTCTGCGCGCGAGCGATCTCTTCCGGACTCCGGTGGCTTGCCGGCGCACTCTTGAACATGGCGAAAAAATGCTTGATCGGATCGAGCAAGCTCGGATGCGGCCCGAATTCCGAATCTTTCGTCAAGTTCAGCTTGTCGACAACGCGCGCCAGCACGGACACTGACTGGATCAAGAGCACCTGGCTCTCGATCATGGCGTCATCGGTACCGAAATTCGACGGCTGCGGCGCCTGATCGCTGGAATCGGCTACGTGGCTGCGGTGGGGGTCGATAAGCACCGTGGACGTCGCGGTGTAGCGCGGCGTCGAAAAGCCTACAAAGAGCGCCGCCGCGCCGGCCAGCGCCGCGACAACGCCAATGACGATCCAGCGTCTCCGACTGAGGATGCGCACCATCTCGCGCAGATCGACGGTACGGCTGGCCGCCGCCATGGGCGGCTGCATGAAGCCGGACGATTCGGCCGGCGTTTTGTTCGGATCATAGTCAAAAGCGGGCTGAAGCATTGATTCCAACTATGTTCTTGTCGAAGCTGTCTTCGGCGATGTTGCTGGCGCGGCGTATGAAGTGATAGTAGAGGGTCAGGGACGTTATGTTGTTGAGCGCATATTTCAGTCGCACGTTCGCATCGTAGACGTCGTCGAGCCGATCTTGTCCGTAAAAGCTGTCCCGTTCGTAGGTCGTCGCCACCGAGAGCGTGACGTTGCGCCGGAACTCGTAGTCGAAGCCTACCTGCAACGCGCTGGCGCGGATACCGGTGGCAGTCGTATCCGATGCTTCGGTGACGAGCTGCTCCGCATTGAAATGGACGTCGAGCAAACGCGTCGGTCTCCAGGTCAGCATCGCCCTGTATGTTGGGCCTTCCACATTGCCGATCGATGACGCGTCGAAGTGTTGCGCCATATATCCACCGGCAAGCTCGCCGGTGATGAGATGCGTGAACTCGAGATCAATGCCGCTCATCACGCGATAGCCGTCCGACGACAGCGATTGTGTCGGCGTGCCCTGCAGATTGCGCCAGTTACCTTCGACCGCCGTGAAGACCGCAGACTTTTCAGACAATGTGTAATCAAATCGTCCATGCGCGGTGTAGACCTGACCGTCGCGTGAACTCTCATCGATTGTCGTTCCGTTCTGCGCGAGCACTGAACCATAGTTGTACGAATCGACCCGGGTGCCGACCGACACGCTCGCGCGGCCGAACTGCTTACGCAGCGTCGCGTCGCCGGAGAACAGGCTATACGGGGTCGGCTGGATGGCGCCGGCCGGAGAGGTGAGCGAGCCCACGCCTTCGTGCAGATAAGCTGCCTGGAAACCGCCGAGAAACGTCGTGCTGTTGTCGATATCGTAATGGCCGTTGGCTTTGAGGCTGGTATCCGTCTGATCGAGGGTGTTGAAGTGGCTGTAGGTGGTGTTCAGCGTCGAGGCCTGGATATCGATGCCGTGACGCTCCCATAGGGTATGCGCCTGCAGCCCCGCGCCGATCTGGCCCGCAAAATCGCTCTGCATGCCTGTATTTGTCGAAAATACGTTGCTGTCGAAGAAGCCGCCGCCTGTCAGCGTCGGATTGAACATCCACGAGCCGTTGCGGATGCCGACCGCCTGATATTCAGGATAGGAGCGTGTGCTGACCGGCGTGTCGGAAGGATCGATCGGATCGGCGAAGTCCGGATCGACCAGCGGAGTCAACTGCGATGGCTCGAAAACCTGAAGCGCATTCCAAGGCGGCACGACTACATCCTTCCTCGTCGCAATCACTTGCGCGTCCGATCGTGCGATCGAACCAGCAAAAATCGCGCCGACAATTGCCAGCCTCAGCCCAAAGCATCTCCTCGCCCTCATCGATGCCGATCGTTGCATTCACGGTCGTCCTTTGATCAGCGCCAAAGGTTGGACCAGCAGGCCCGGCGTCACAGCTCATATCCAAGGTTCGTTTGGCTGCATCCGGGCAAGAGCACGGCAATGCGTCGGAATTTATCGTCTCCCGGTTCCGATCGATATGCTTGGAACTTGTGCTCCACCGAATGCGTCGTGCAACGACGTGCACGACGAACCCCGCTGCAACCTATGAACACGCGCAGGGCATTTCCGTTCCTGCAGTGCACAATTGAAATTCCGGGCGCAACGAGACTGTGATGACGCATTACTCAACACCACGCTGATTACTCTGGGCATGATGCGCATGATGATTGTGCGCATCCGGACCACTTCCACGAATCAGAAGTAGCGTTCCGCCACGCGGATATTGTCGCCGGGGAATACGGGCGCGGGCACGTCGATCGGCACGACCCGTTCCAGCGGGGAGCCGGCATGGCGCACGTAGATTTTGTCTTCGTTGGCGCGATAGGTGAAGCCGCTGGCCATGGCCACGGCGTCGCCGACCGTGAGACCAGGACGGAACGGATACTCGCCGGCCTTCCTCACCTCTCCATAGATGTAGAACGGCGCGTAAGCTGAGATCTCAACATTGACTTTCGGGTCCTGCGAGATCTGACCCTTCATCCGTCCCACGATCGTCTGCTCGAGTTGCCGCGTCGTCTGTCCGGAGGCCCTGACGTCGCCGACCAAAGGCAAGGAGATGGAGCCGCTGCTGTTGATCTCATACTCGCCCGTCATGTCAGCGTCATTATAGACCTTGACGCGCAGGCGATCGCCGGGCCCGAGCACGTACGGCGCGTTAGCCCCGCGCATTGGCCCGGGCGCGCCATAGTTCGTGTAGGCATCGGCGGTTATTTGCGTTGGAACGCCCGCGGTGGCGCTACATCCCGCCAGCACGATCGTCAGCAACAACAACAGAACATTTCGACGCTGAAACATGCACGCGTCCCCGAGTCGGCACACACACAACACGGGTTCCCCACACTGGCCCGAACGGCACAGTGGTACCCCCAACCGCTCCAAAACGCTTTTGGTGCCCTCTGGTTCCCTCGCTCCAACGAATTTTTTTGTGATCGGAAGCCGACGTGCCTCGGCAGCTATGTGGCCAGACAATTGGCGGATATTGTGGCGGACTGTCTGATGCTTAGGCGAGCCGGCTGAAGGCAAAGATAATCAGCCCCCACGCAAGCAGATTAATAAGGAGAAGGCCGTTCCGTATCTGGCGGCCGGAGCACGCTTCGCTCATCGGCCGCAACCAGCACGAGTCAAGACGAACGCGCGACAAAAGTCGGCCCGTCGACCACCCTGCGTGCACTCTCCACCCACTGACCATACGCATCTTCTTTTTCATTGCGTGCGTGAGGCGTCGTTATCGACGCACTTATCGGCATGAGCGTCAAACTATTTTTCTAAATTTGGATCGAGGCGTGACTTTGGTCGAAGACGGCGTCAACGGCTGCAAAGTTCCGAGGCAAACCGTGTCTAACAATGCAGCGCAAAAATGACATCGCATTCGACACATCAAGTGAAGCACTTCGTCGCAATGTTTTCACAATAAACGGTAGGTTAGTGTGCGATGCGGAATGAATTGCTGCGATTGCACATCGAGTCGTGGCACCCATACGAAGCGGCGAACGTGGCTATGGAGGCCATCATGGCGTTCAATGTCTCTCTTTCATTCGAACGATCCCGCGAAAGCGATGCGGCACTGTTGCTGCCGGCACCGCCCGGGCAATCGAGTTCGGCGCGCCGCGCGTTGCGCAGCGCGCGGTTGCGAACAGCACTCGACAATGCGCGGGTGCGGGAACCTTCGCTGTCGGTGCGTATCGCTAAGCGAACGCTGGACATTTTCGGTTCCACGTTCGGACTGCTGATGCTGGCGCCGCTGCTCATCGGCATCGTGATCGCCATCAAGCTTACGTCGCCCGGCCCGGTCTTCTTCCGGCAAAAACGCTACGGCTATCACAATCGCCGCTTCTGGATCTTCAAGTTCCGGACCATGTACACGCATCTCGGCGATCAGAGTGGAACTCAGCAGACCACGAATGGCGATTCGCGGGTGACTACGGTCGGCCGCTTCCTGCGCAAGACCAGCCTCGACGAACTGCCGCAGCTGATCAATGTGCTGAAGGGAGACATGTCGCTGGTCGGGCCACGCCCGCATGTTCCGGGCATGCTCGCCGGCGGAATGCTCTACGAGGAACTCGTGCCGTACTATTTCCAGCGGCACAATATGCGTCCGGGCATCACCGGCCTCGCCCAGGTGAGCGGGTTCCGCGGCAGCACATCGTCGCCAGCTCCGGCCATCGACCGCCTCGATTATGACCTGCAATACATCCAGAAATGGTCGTTGTGGCTGGATATCACGATCATCGTGCGCACGGTCGCCAAGGAGTTCTTCTCCGGTTCCGGCGGCTAAGTCCCTCGCTCGGCCGCGGGGACTCGGAAATGTGAAGAGTCCCTGCCCCAGCCTTCGTGCTATGGTTGTCCTATAGGCGGCTCGCGGCTGGCAGGACCAAGAGCACGCGAACTAGAATTGTGCGCCCTTAGTCTCTAAAGACGCCGCGGTCACCTGAGCGATGAGCATCAGGAGGGACGGCTATGGCGCATTCGCATGTCCTGCTCGGCGCAGGAACAAACCCTACACGACCCGCGATCCGGCGCATCGGCTTTGCCGATATAAAGACCGCGCTCGTCCGCGGCGTGGACGACTTCTACGCGATGCCGACGCACGCGATCTTCCTTTGCATGATCTATCCGATCATCGGCCTCGTGCTCGCGCGGCTGGCCTTCGGCTATTCGACCTTGCCGCTGCTCTATCCGCTCATCAGCGGCTTCGCGCTGGTCGGTCCCTTTGCCTCGCTCGGTCTTTATGAGATGAGCCGCCGGCGCGAAGCTGGCGAGGATGTTTCCATTACCCATGCCTTCGAGGTGCTGCACAAGTCGTCGATCGGCGCCATCACGGCACTGAGCCTGCTGCTATTCATCATCTTCCTGATTTGGCTCGGCGTCGCGAACGCCATCTACATCGCCGACTTCGGTTACGCGCCGCCGCAATCGATCGGGCAGTTCGCACACGATATCTTGACCACATCGGCCGGCTGGAATCTCATCATCGTCGGCAATGGCATCGGCTTCCTGTTCGCCGTGCTCGTATTGGCCATCGGTGTGTTCTCGTTCCCGCTGCTGGTCGACCGCGATGTCGGTGCGGCAGTGGCGCTATCGACCTCCGTCCGCGCCGTTCTTAAAAATCCGGCGACTATGGCGGTGTGGGGTCTGATCGTCGCCGTTCTACTACTGCTCGGATCGATTCCTCTCTTTCTTGGGCTCACGGTTATCATGCCGATCCTCGGCCATGCGACGTGGCATCTGTACCGGCTGACGATCGACGCCGAATCCGGCCCGCGACCGGAGGCGCATGCGAAGCCGGAACGGCGCTCTGCCGCGGATTTCCCGTCTGCACTGTTTCCTTGGGGAAAGTGACGCGGCGCTGTCGCTAAGGGCGCGGAGACACAGTCTCACGCTCGCCTTTCTTTCGTCGCGATCATGCCACGGCGCAGCATGCCGGCGCGCGTCTAGCACTTATGTCGAAGAGATGGACCCATGTCTGCGCGTGTACGTTGTCGCTGTGGGGCATTTCATGGAGCTGTGACGTATGCCCCTCGGACGTTCGGCGATCGCGACGCATTTAAAGCAAACCGCGACGGTCATGTTCCCCTCGCTCTGGGTCCGGTGGCGTCTCATGCACCGAGCGCAGTCGGCGGAGATCGAACTCACCCTGCTGAAGAACATCGTCGGACGTGGCGACACTACGGTCGATGTCGGCGCCAATCTGGGTCTGTACACGCGAACGCTCGCCAAACTGTCGGCCATGGTGCATGCCTTCGAGCCATCCCGGGGCGTCGCAACCATCCTGCGCCGGACGTCTCATCGCAATGTCGTCGTGCACGAGGTGGCGCTCTCGGACAGTGATGGCTATGCCGAACTGCACATCCCGCGCGACGGCGCGCATCTCACCCATAGCCTTGCCTCACTCGAGCCCGATGCGGTGGCCGGCCAGGACGTCATCGCCAGCACGGTGCCGCGGGCGCGGCTCGATTCCGTCATCCATGCCGATGTGACCTTCGTAAAGGTCGACGTCGAAGGCCACGAGCTCAACGTGCTCGAAGGCGCGCATGGTCTCATCGACCGATGCCGCCCCGTGTTCCTGGTCGAATCCGAGGAGCGCCACCGCAAGGGCGCCACCGCCGCGCTGTTCGCGTTCTTCCGCGCCAAAGACTACGAAGGGTTTTTCCTGCGCGGGCGCGACGTGTTCGACATCGATGCCTTCGATCCGCGCGTGGACCAGGACGTGTCGGTGTTGCAAAGCAATGGCGGCCGGGCGGACGGCCGCCACTACACCAACAATTTCTTCTTCTTCCCGAGCGAGCGGCGCGGACGCGACGTGCTGGCGGCCTAGGCGGCCGCCGACTCGACGCGCGCTCTTTCGTCGTACTTGGCGAGCCTTGCGAGCAGATAATCGACTTCCGCCCGTGCAGCCGCCGAAAGCCCGGCCGCGGGCTTGCGCTGCGCGTCGGATGCGATGAACCCGCGCCGCATCATCACATATTTGCGCACGGCTAGTCCGACGCCCTGCTGCTGCTCATAGCGCAACAGCGGCAAATGCGCGTCGAAGAGATCATGCGCCTCGTCGCGACGGCCCTTCTTTTGAAGCTCCACCACCTCGGCGAGCATCTCCGGGAAGGCGTAGCCCGTCATCGCGCCATCGGCGCCGCGCTCCATCTCAAAATCGAGGAACAGACCGCCATTGCCGGTGAGGATCGAGAGCGGCTTGAGCGATCCCTCCTTCTGGAAGCGCCGCAGCGCTGAAATCTTCTCCAGCCCCGGCCAGTCCTCATGCTTCAGCATGACGCAGGATGCATGCTCCTGCGCGATGTCGCGGATCACCTTGGGCGTCATCTGGACGGTGAGGGTCAATGGGTAGTCCTGAATGACGAAAGGCACATCGGCGCCGATCGCCTCAACCGCCTGGCGGTAGTAACCGGTGATTTGATCGTCGGTCCGCAGCGACGGCGGCGGCGCGATCATCACGCCCGCCGCGCCCCGATCCATCACCGCCCTCGTGAGGGAGCGCATCGCGGCAAATCCGGGCGCCGACACGCCGACGATCACCGGCAGCTTGTCCATGCCGTCAATGAAGCGCGCGGTGATCCGCAACGATTCCTCGGGTTCGAGCTTGGGCGCCTCGCCCATGATGCCAAGGACGGTGACGCCGGTCACACCGGCGGCCAAATAGCGCTCGATCAAGGTACCGATCGAGCCCTCATCCAAACGGCCGTCAGGATGAAACGGCGTCGGGGCAATGGGGAAAAGTCCAGAAGCGGTCGAGTCGAGAAGCATAAGTCTACTTTCCGTTGAGACGCTGCGCTGCTATCAGCCTGGGTATTCCACGATATGCATGCCGCCGTCGCAGCGATCAATCAAGTAGACGGACGGTGATTGAAGCGGGACAGACGTCCGAGATGTCCCCGCTGGCGGTCCCGAGAGGAGTCGAACCTCCGACCTTCGGTTTAGGAAACCTCCAGAGTGTCAACAGGACATAAGTGAAATGACACGAATTGGCAAAATATGTTGACAGGCAAGGCAGTTGGATGATGGCCGACGAGGTCGTTGCTCCGATTGCGCGAGTTGCCTGCCGACACTCGTAGCCCCGTGTAGCCCCGCATACCGGCTCATAGAGACCATAGCGGATCTGCGATAGCGCACGGTCGGGAGATCATGTGAGGCGACTGGCGTGACGTGATGATGCCCGGGCCTTCGTTCCTCGATGCGCTCAAGCTCGCGGCAGATCGCGCAACTGCGGCGGAGGACGAAATCCGCCGCGAGATCGCGACGCGGACCAAGGCATTGGAGAACGAACGCGCGTATGCGTTCCGCCGCCTCAACATCATGCGGTCCATGGCCGAAGTAACCGCTGGCGCCGAGAGCGAGGAGGTCGCGGTCGCCGGTGCCACGGCAGTGCTGCGCAGCAAGCTCAGCTGGTCGAACGACAGCGCCGCCACCAACGCCATCTCGGATATCTACGCCATGGGCCACGCGCTCGAAATGGCGCGCGGCTCGCACAAGACCGTCGTGGTCAAGGCCGACGCCCTGCCATTCCTCAAGGAGGCCCCGTCGCTGGCGCAGCAGGGCTTCGTCACCGGCGCGTCGAGCCGCAACTGGAAGAGCTACGATTCGAGCGTAACGCTTCTCGGGGGCACGGCGGATCGGCAGCGCCAGCTCTATTGCGACCCGCAGACATCCGGCGGTCTACTGATCGCGTGCGAGGCCAATGAGGCCGACGCCACGCCTTTAGAGGCTCATAAAGAAGGTGGGGTCGATGAAACCGTTCCTACCGCAATCATGTTCTGAACCTCGCCCGGCCCGACCAGCGTCGTTAGCACGGCTCCGATCTGTGCATCACTGAACGGTTTGAGGACCATCGGTACGTGCGCGTACTGCGGGTCGGCGACGTGTTCGTAGCCGCTGACAAACGCAAAGGGGATGCCCTGTTCCAGGAGCAAGTCGGCGGTCTCGGGAGTGCGTCGTCCGCCGAGGTTGATGTCGAGCAGGGCCACATCGAAATTCAACTCCGAGATCGCCTTGAGGGCCCCCTCTAGCGTCTGCGTCACACCGGCCACGGAGTAGCCAAGGCCTAAAACCATCTCGGTGAGGAGTTCTGCGATGAGGAAGTCGTCCTCAACTATGAGGACGCGAGGCGGTCGGTATTGCGAGGAAGCCGCTGATGAGTGTGTTAGTACCAAAAGCGTTCACTTCGGATCGTTGTTACCTCTGGGCCCCCACAGAGCTCGGGCGGAATGAGGCTCAGGGAGAATAATTGTTCCGGGAACCTCGTCTGCCTGGAAGGCGACTTAGGCCACAAATTAATGGTGGCGGGCGTTCCGCCTTCTACGGCGAGAATGCCGAAGTGGGACAGCTCGCGAAACCTCCCTGCCCGGCAAGATCGAGGCAGGGTCGGTTCTCATCATCGAGTCCTTGGACAGATTGTCGCGTGGTGCCCTCACCAAGGCACTGCCCAGAGTCCTTGATCTGATTAATGCCGGCAGCGGAGTGGTGACCCCACGCGCGGAAATAAGGCGATACGCGTCAGCTCAAAATTGATCAGCTCGAGCAACCAGCAGTAACATGATCCCGCCTGAACTGATCAGGCGGGATCTGTTGAGTGACAAGCAGCTCTGAGCTTACTTTTCCTGCTTGATGCCTGAGTCCTGAGACGCGGGGCTTTTTTCTTTATCCATGCTTTGCTTAGACGGCGATTCCGGCCGGCCTGAGCCAGTCGTGCCGACCCCGTTAGGATTTGCATTCATCGTGCCGCGCGCCGGGACGCCCTTGCTGTTGCCAGTCTCCGCACCCATCGCCGGATCCGTCGGAGAGGGAGCGGTCCTGCTGACATCAGGACCGGATTGATTTGCCGGCGATGGCGCACTTTGTGCAAAAGCAAAGCTCGTCGCTGCCGTGAGCAGTGTGGTCGCGAGGACCAAGGTTCGGGTTTTCATAACAACACCTTTCAGCTGATAAATGAATTCAACCGAAAAACAACGCGGGGCTTACTAGCTTGTTCCAACGCAGCGGATAGCGCGGCGACAAACATAAGTGCGTCTCACAAACATAAGTGCATCTTTGTGATCATCACGACGCGCGGCGCCACACGCGCCCTTGTGCCCGAAAGATAGCTTCCTCACGGAACTAATGGCCAGCGCTGGAGATTGGTGCTGCAATATCGGCAAACGGAGCGAAGTATGCAGACCAAATTTCTGGGCTCAATGATGGTGATGGCTGTCTTGGCACTCCCAGTGGCGGCGCAGGCGCAAGGCACCTTGCGCGGGGCTCAAGATGGCGCACAGCAAGGTGGCCGCGACGCCGGCCCGGTCGGCGCGGTAGTTGGGGGCGCAGTCGGCGCTGCTGCCGGCACTGTCGGCGGCATTCTCGGCGTGGACGATCGCCCCCGTTTTCGCGAATACGTCGTGCATCAGCGCGTGCCCTCCTATCGCTATGATGAGGACTTGCGCGTCGGCGCGGTACTGCCTGAGCGCGGGGTGACTTATTACGATGTGCCCCCTGAGTACCACGTGAGAGGGTACCGCTACACATATGTAAACGATCATCCAGTTCTGGTTGATCCGCACACTCGACGCGTCGTTGAAGTCATCAACTAAGCATCGTTGAAGTCGTCGACTATCCGCAACTGAACCCCGCTGGAAACGGCGGGGTTTTTTGCGATGGATGGCTCGGCTGCCCGCATTCACTTCAGATTGGGTCAAATTCAGATTGGGTCAAATTCCGCCGTTAAGAACATCCACTTTTCAAAGAACCCAGACCTCGTCGATCGTCTTAAGAAGCATCATTGTGTATGGCGCAGCCGGACGGGAGCAGCCGAGCCGCATTGTCGCTTGTCTTGCGCGCAATAGTGCCTTTGAATTCGCGCTCGGCCTTTTTGTTCTCCCGATTGCCGGCGCTCTCGGGACGCTTCGGCCGGCGTCCCATAGTCACGGCGACAACCCCGAATAGCATATGGGGAGATCATGCGCTTCATATCGAATAACCGTTGAGCACATGGTGCAAGTTGAGCGGGTATCTTGTCCTACAAGGTCGACGTGTCATGGCTTCTTGCGGACCCAGACCGGGCCTCGCTAAAGACACCAAAAAAGTCTGTTTACCTCTTCTCGTAGTGGCGATGCTGCCAACGTTGCCGGAGACATAGCCTACCGGCTTGGTATGCCTTGGCGCGGGTCCTGGCTGAGACCTTTCGGCGCGCTGTGCGTTAGGATGATTGGCCGGGGTAAATGGGTGGGAACAGAATTGCACGGGCCTGCGCAAAATTCAGCGACGCTCGACCTCTTGGATAGTCCCGGGGAAATGGCGTCACGGATCAGGGCATTTGACTGGTCATCGACGCCGGTCGGTCCGATCGACCAATGGCCCCAAAGCCTCAAGACCATCACGGCCTTTCTCGTGCGATCGCCCGTTCCAATCGTCCTGCTTTGGGGACCTGATGGCGTCATGATCTACAACGACGCCTATTCGGTCTTCGCCAGCGGTCGCCACCCGCAACTGCTTGGCAGCAAGGTCCGAGAGGGCTGGCCGGAGATCGCCGAGTTCAACGCCAATGTCATGAAGGTCGGGCTGTCAGGAGGTACACTCGCTTACCGGGACCAAGAGTTGACGTTGCATCGCTCAGGAATGCCCGAACAGGTGTGGATGAATCTCGACTATTCGCCGGTTATCGACGAGAGCGGGCGGCCCGGCGGCGTCATCGCCATCGTTGTCGAAACCACAGAGCGCGTACTCGCCGAGCGGCGGCAAGCGGACTCTACGGCGCGCCAGCGGCGGCAGTTTGAACAGGCTCCGGGCTTCATCATCGTGATGAACGGACCGGAGCATGTCGTGGAGTTCGTCAACAATACCCACCGCAGATTTTTTGGCAGCGATGACTGGGTCGGAAAGACCATCCGGGATGCTTTTCCGAGTATCGCCGGCCAGGGCTTCTTCGAACTGTTGGACCAGGTCTATGCGACTGGCGAGCCTTTCGAGGCGGAGAACGCCGAAGTGCATTATCGTCGCTTCCCCAACGGTCCGGAAGAGGTCCGCTACCTCAGCTTCATCTATGCCCCTATCGCTGATGAAACCGGCACCGTGACGGGGGTGTTCTGCGACGGCTTCGATGTCACCGAAACCCATAGAGCGCAGACCGCGCTTCTCAAAAGCGAAGCGCGGCTGCGTCAGCTCAACGCTGACCTTGAGCGGCGAGTTATCGAGCGCACCCAGGCGCGGGGCCTGACGTGGCAAGTTAGCCCCGATCTGTTGGGAGCGCTCAACTCGCAAGGCTATTTCGAGACGTCCAATCCGGCGTGGAAGACCGTCCTCGGCTGGTCCGAGGAGGAGGTCGCCAGCATGTCGATCTTCGAACTGCTCCATCCCGACGACGTTGAACGGACGCGCACGGGTTTTGCACTCACTCAACAAGGCCACCCCGCGATCCGCTTTCCCAATCGGTATCGGTGCAAGGACGGTGGCTACCGCTGGATCTCCTGGGTCGGCGTGCCGGAAGAAGGAATGGTTTACTGCAGCGGGCGAGACATTACTGAGGAAAAGGCCGCCGAAGCCCAGCTGGCCAAGGCCCAAGACGAGCTACGCCAGTCGCAAAAGATGGAGGCGATCGGCCAACTGACCGGCGGCATCGCGCACGACTTCAACAACCTGTTGGCCGGAATCACCGGCAGCTTGGAGCTACTCGAACGCAGATTAACTGAGGGGCGCCTGCTAGGGATCGAGCGATATATCGTCGGCGCCCAGAGTTCCGCGCGCAGAGCGGCCGCACTGACACAACGCCTATTGGCTTTCTCACGACGTCAGACACTCGATCCTAAGCCGACCAACATCAACAGGTTGATCAGTGGGATGGAAGAGCTGATCAGGCGCACGGTAGGTCCGGGTATCGAAGTTGAAGTTGTCGGCGCTGGGGGCATTTGGACCACGAGAATCGATCAGTCTCAGCTTGAGAGCGCACTGCTCAATCTGTGCATCAACGCCCGCGATGCGATGCCGTCGGGAGGCCGCATTACCATTGAGACCGCCAACAAGTGGCTCGATGAGCGGGCGGCAAGGGAGCGTGAACTTTCTCCTGGCCAGTACATCTCGCTGTGCGTGACCGACACAGGCACCGGCATGACGCAGGATATTATAGCACACGCCTTCGATCCCTTCTTCACAACCAAGCCGCTCGGCCAGGGAACCGGGCTGGGGCTTTCCATGATCCATGGATTTGTTCGTCAGTCCGGCGGGCAGGTGCGCATCTATTCCGAGCCCGGCAAAGGCACGACCATGTGCCTGTATCTGCCCCGATTTGTAGGGGAGATAGGGGACGTTGAAGTGCCCGAAGTGCCGCACGTCGCCGACTCCGGCCGCGGCGAAACCGTTCTGGTGATCGACGACGAGCCGACGGTGCGGATGTTAATGGTCGATGTATTGGAGGAAGCCGGGTACATCGCCATCGAAGCGGGCGACGGGCCCACCGGGCTGAAGGTCCTGCAATCGAATGTTCGCATTGACCTGCTCATCACCGACGTAGGGCTGCCTGGCGGGATGAACGGTCGTCAGGTGGCCGAGGCCGCGCGAGTAAATCGTCCTGGCCTGAAAGTTCTGTTCGTAACCGGGTTTGCGGAGAATGCCGCAGTTGGAAATGGCTTGCTCGATCCCGGTATGGAGGTGATCGCCAAGCCCTTCGCCGTAACCGCTTTGGGAAACAAAGTCCGTCAAATGATCGAGGGCTGACTCCGCCGATGGTCATCCCGCTCTCGCGCCATACTTATGTAGATGGCGAAAACTCACAACGAACGTTGCGGCGTAACGCGCGTATCACAAGCCGATTGAGTTAATTGCATGGAGTCTAGGCCACGAGCCAATATATGAAACGTTCTGAACAAGCGTTTATGGAACGGCGAGCCTTTGCGCGAATTGACAGGGTGGCGATTTCACGCCCAGAGAGCTAGGAGGGATCAATGCGCAGTGTTGCTTTAGCTATTGCCTGTTTCGCAACAGTAGGGTTCGTGGCGCCTGTCGTGTCGGCTAGCG
Organism: Pseudolabrys sp.; assembly: GCA_036519015.1. Taxonomy (GTDB): domain Bacteria; phylum Pseudomonadota; class Alphaproteobacteria; order Rhizobiales; family Xanthobacteraceae; genus Pseudolabrys. Next base: position 27,257 of record DATDMA010000311.1, read on the forward strand.
CGCAGGATAGAGTGGTCGTTAGGACAGATCACGGCCATGACCATGACCGCGATTTCCGGCGCCATCATCACAAGAAGGTCGTCGTCATCAAGCATCGGCATCGCGACCACGACTAAGATCGCCGATAAGCCCTCTAACGGCCCCCAATCGGGGGCCGTTTCTTTTAGGGTCATTTATTGTTTGCCTGGTACCAACCGACGTTCATCACTCGCATTGCCGCTCGCCCCGTTTCAGTTCGGCCAATGCGAAGACAATCGCGGGATCGGGCTCTTCAGCGTCACTCCGACGGCTATGGCTCACGTGTCAGCAAATACGCCACCGACCGTTCTAGAGACGTCCCATTAGCAGCAGGATTAAGAGAATAATTATAACAAGTCCCAAGCCGCCGCCGCCGTAATATCCGGTACCGTAGAAAGGTCCGCCGCCGAGGCCGCTAAATCCCCCAAGCAAGGCGATGACAAGAATTATCAGAATGATTGTACCGACACTCATTGATGCCTCCTACGGCGCTGACAACAATAAGTCGAGCGACACATTAAAGTTCCCATGCTGCCCAAACCGGGCACCTTTGGGCTTGATGAATGTCCAAAAAACGAGAAGGCCGACCGAGGAGCGGCCGGAGATCTCTGTTGGTCTGTAAAAGTCAGACTCGCCGATAAAGTCGCTGAAGGACACCGACGGCAAGATCCTCGCCTATTCGACCAACGGCTCGTCGACGCACGGCGTCGTCTCGGCCTTCATCAAGCAATACAACCTCACGGCCAAGCCCACAACTTGACGACCTGATCCAGATTCTGTTCAGATGGTCCGTGCGTCGGACGCGTCAAGCGGATAACGAATACGCAGTGGTGGATTGGGACGCCATGTTGAACACCATGCGTCAGCGGCCGAACGCGGCCGGCATCAACCACAGCCTGCCGAATTCCGACCAGACCCAGTTTTTCTGAACTTCCACAGCGCGAGCTTCCTCCCCGCCGAGCTGAACTGACGCTCCTACCGCATCGATCACGTATAAGGAATTCTTCATGGCAGGTGAAGACGGAGTTGTTTACGGCTTGTCGAGCCGCAACAACAGCAAGGTCTCGGGCTACGCGTATGACGACCTGCGCACCGCGCGAACGCTGCTCTCGCCCTATTCGTTCCGGGACCTCGAAGTACGCAACCGCGTGGTAATGGCGCCCATGACTCGTTCACGCGCTGGAACGGAACGAATGCCCAATAAGTTGATGACTGAGCATTACCTTCAACGCGCAGATGCCGGTCTCATCGTCACGGAGGCCGTCAACATCTCCGAGCAAGCAATCGGCTGGCTCAATACGCCCGGCATATACACCGATGCCCAGGCCGAAGCATGGAAACAAGTGCTTGAGCCCGTGCAGGCGCTCGGTACGCCTATGTTCATTCAGCTATGGCACATGGGAAGGGCGTCGCACCCTTCGTTTCGGAAAGATCGCTCGATGCCGGTCGCACCGTCGGCCGTGGCAATCAACAGTAGTCATCGCCACACGCCAGAGGGGACGCAGCCCTATCCGGTGCCGCGGGCTTTAGAAACGAGCGAAATCAGCGGCGTCGTCCAGCAGTATAAACGCGCGGCCGAGCGAGCAAAGAGCGCAGGCTTTGTGGGAATCGAGCTGCACGCCGCAAACGGGTATTTGATCGACCAGTTCTTGCAAAGCCGCACCAATCATAGAACCGATCAATACGGCGGAAGTATCGAGAACCGCTATCGCTTCCTGGACGAGATTCTGGACGCGGTCGGCGCCGTGTATCCGGAGGAACGCATCGGCGTTCACATTTCACCTAACGGAAACTACGCAGACATGGGCTCGGTCGACTTTCGCGAGACGTTTCTGCATGTTTGCAAGCGCCTAAGTGAGCGAAAACTGGCCTATTTACACGTCCTCGATGGATTGACCTTCGGATTCCACGAGTTCTTGCCGCCCATGAGCATTCAAGAAATCCGGGCAGCCTACGAAGGGCCATTGATCGCCAACTGCGGCTACACCAAGGAGACCGCCGAGGCCATCTTGCTGATGAAATACGCGGACTTGGTTTCGTTTGGGCGTCCCTACTTGGCGAATCCCGATCTGGTCGATCGTTTTAAGAATGACTGGCCGCTAAGCCCGTCAATTAGCGCGCTGAATTGGTACAAGGGCGAAGAGCAGGGCTATCTGGACCAGCCGCGATACAAGGCGGCTCAACCCAGCGCTCAGAAGGTCGGATGATCGCTTCATCCAAACCGCGATATGCGAATGCGCCTATGCGAAAATCCTATTCGCATTCTGATGATCGTCTCTGGCACGGGACCGACCCGACCTGCAGGACCTCGCGCTCCAATGGTCCTCGCCTTGATCTTCCTGCTGACTATTACCCTCGTCATCGGGCAGCCGCGCGGGGGCTGGCGAAGAGAGGAAGAGCGCGGTCGGGCGACCGGCCTTTCTGAGGCCGCGTCACTGCGTGTGTAGCCCCATGTAACCCAGCAAAATACCCTTTCGGATCAATGGCGGTCCCGAGAGGAGTCGAACCTCCGACCTTCGGTTTAGGAAACCGCTGCTCTATCCTGCTGAGCTACGGGACCGTCCGGGCAGCCATTAGCACAGGCGCGCGGGGCACGCACGCCCCGCCGCCCGGCCATCCACCTGCACCTTGGACTTGTTACGCGGCTTTTTACTCGGCCTTGGCGCCGGAGAGCGCCACCACATCCTTCCACATCGCCCGCTCCTTGGCGGCATAGGCTGTCGCCTCTTCCGGCGTGCTGGAGATGCAGCGGGCGCCCGCGACCAGGAACCGTTTCTGCAGCGCCTCGTCGGCGGCGATGCTGCGCATGGCGCCGGACAGCGCGTCGACCACGGAGCGCGGTGTGCCGGCGGGTACCACGAAGGCCGCCCAGGAGGTGACGACGAAGTCCTTGATCCCGGCTTCGCCCATCGTGGGGACGTTCGGCAGCGTCGGCCAGCGTTGCGCCGAGGTGACCGCGAGCGCCCGCATCTTGCCGGACTCGATCTGCGGCACGTAGGAGGCGAGATTGTCGATGGCAAAGGTCACGTCGCCGGCCAGCATCGCCGGGATCGTCTGCGCCGCGCCGCGGAACGGCACATGCACCGCGTCGAGCCCGGTGCGATTGGCGAACAGGACGCCGGAGAGATGCGGCGACGTGCCGACGCCGGGGCTGCCGAAGTTCACCTTTTCCTTCTGCTTTGCCCAGCCGATGAATTCCGGGATCGTCCTGGCCGGCACGTGATCGCTGGCGACGACGAAGACGTTCGGCAGCTCCCACGTGAGCGAGGCCGCGATCATGTCGCGCTCAGGGTCGTACGGCATGCGCGCATAGAGATATTGGTTGATGGCGAAATGACCGACGGTGGCGGCGCCGATGGTGTAGCCGTCGGGCGCGCTGCCCGTGACGGTCGCGATGCCGATGTTGCCGCCAGCGCCGGGCCGGTTCTCGATCACGAACGGCTGGCCGAACATTTCCTTCAGGTGCTCGGCGAGGATGCGTGCGAGCACGTCGGTCGAGCCGCCGGCCGGATAAGGCACGATGACGCGGACCGGACGATCGGGCCAGTGCCTGTCGTCGGCGCGCGCGCTGCCCGCGATCATGATCGTCGCGCCGGCGGCGGCCGTCCGCAGGAAGGCGCGGCGCGTCGGCGAAGTTCCTTGTGATGGCATTGCGCGCTCCCCAGCGGTTACAATGACGCTCACGTCCAACGTGTCATCCTAACGAGCCGACGGATGTTGACAGCAATATTCGACGCTGCGGTGCAGCGCCTCCGGGTCGCTTGCTGCGCAAGCGTGCTGCTTGCGCAGGCCGCGGCCGCGCAGGACGCCTGCAAGCTCGAAGCGGTCGGCACCGGCAAGGTCGTGGCCGTGCGTGACGGCCGCACGCTGATGTTCGAGGACGGACGCGAACTGCGGCTGGCGGCGATCGAGGCGCCCGACCAGAGCCGTGTCCCGCTCGCGGCGCTGGCCGAGGGCCGGACGCTGCGTCTGGCCAAACTCGGCGCCGACCATGACCGCTACGGCCGTCTGGTCGCGTTCGCCTTTGCCGGCGAAGGACCACAGTCATTGCAGCAAGCGCTGCTCGCGGACGGCCAGGCGCGGGTTTCGTCCCGCGTCGGCGGTAAGACTTGCGCCGCGAACCTTTTAGCCGTCGAAAAGGTCGCACGCGACGCCCGCCGCGGGCTGTGGGCCGATCCAAATTTCGCCCCTTTGGCGGCCGAAAATACCGCTAAGCTCCGCGCTGAGAAGGGCAATTTTGTCTTGGTCGTGGGCAAGGTCTTGTCGGTGCGCGAGAGCGGCGCCACATTATATGTGAATTTCGGGCGACGCTGGGCTGAGTCTTTCTCCGTCACCATTCCGCGACGTCTCGGGCGTAGCTTTGCTGCCGCCGGGATGGAGCCGAAGCAGCTCGAAGGCCGGCGTATCCGCGTGCGCGGCTTTCTCGAGCAGCGCAGCGGGCCGATCGTCGCCGCCGAAGCGCCGGAGCAGATCGAATTCGCGGATTGAGCGTAATGAGTCGTGGGGCCATGTCTGTAACAGCGATCGTGGGATCGGCGCGAAAGGCGCGCCGGCTTGCTTTTGTGCTCGGTCTTCTGCTTGCCGGCTGCAGCACCATGCCGGTCGACCGCCAGGTCACGCTGCCGCTGCCGAAGCCAAATCCGCAGGCGGATCGGCAAAACACCGCGAGCCAGCGCGAGCACGCGCGCATCCTCGCCTCCTACGGCGGCGTCTACGAGAACGCCAAGCTCCAGGCGATGGTCGAGCAGACGGTCGTCCGCCTGGTCGCTGCGTCCGAGCGGCCGGACCTGAAATACAACGTCACCATCCTCAACTCGTCGGCGATCAACGCCTTCGCCCTGCCGAACGGGCAGCTCTACATCACGCGCGGGCTGATCGCGCTCGCCAACGACAAGGCCGAGCTCGCCTCCGTGCTGGCGCACGAGATGGGGCACGTGATCGCGCGCCACGCGGCGATCCGCGAAGAGCAGGCGAAGCAGGCCGCGATCATCTCGCACGTGGTCAACGACGTGCTCAGCGATCCCAACTCGGGCGCGCTGGCGCTGGCGAAGTCGAAGCTGGCGCTGGCGAGCTTCTCGCGCGCCCAAGAATTCGAGGCCGACGGCATCGGCGTCGGCATTTCCGCGCGCGCCGGCTTCGATCCGTTCGGCGCTTCGCGCTTCCTCAACGACATGCAGCGCAATGCCGACCTGAAGGCCTCCGGCGGCGCCAATGCCGCCGACCCGCGCACCATCGACTTCCTCTCCAGCCACCCGGCGACGCCAGAGCGCGTGAAGAACGCGCTCGCCAATGCGCGCCAGTTCAGCGGACCCGGCAACGGCGAACGCGACCGCGGCCAGTATCTCGCGGACCTCGACGGGCTGGTGTACGGCGAAGACCCGAGCGAAGGCTTCGTACGTGGCCGCCGCTTCGTGCATCCCAATCTCGGCTTCACCTTCATGGCGCCGCCGGGCTTTTCGCTCGACAACACGGCGCAGGCGGTGCTCGGCCTCAAGGACGGCGGCGGCGAGGCGCTGCGTCTCGACGTGGTGAGCGTTCCGGCCGAGCAGTCGCTGCCCGATTATCTCAAGTCGGGCTGGATGGAGCATGTCGAGCCGGCGAGCATCGAAGAGTTCACCATCAACGGTTTCCCGGCGGCGACGGCGACCGCGACCGGCGAGCAGTGGTCGTTCCGACTTTATGCGGCGCGCTTCGGCAGCGACGTGTATCGCTTCATCTTCGCCACCAAGAACAAGAGCGCGCAGTCCGACCGCGCATTCCGCGAGTCGGTGATGAGCTTCCGCCGCATGAGCCTGAAGGAAAGTCAGGAGGTCCACCCGCTGCGGCTCAAGATTGTCACGGCGGAGAATGGCGACACGCAGGAAAAACTCGCGCGCCGCATGGCGACGCCGGATCGATCGCTCGAGCTTTTCCGCGTGATCAATGGGCTTTCGCCGCACGACCCGATCAAGCCGGGCGAGAAGCTGAAGATCGTGGTGGAGTGAGAGAAGTGCCGTCACCCTGAGGTGCTCGGCGCGAACGCGCCGAGCCTCGAAGGGCGACGGCTGAGGCCGTGCCCGTCATCCTTCGAGGCTCGCGTGCTTCGCACGCTCGCACCTCAGGATGACGGAGAGAATTACTTCTCCCCCGCTTCCGGGTTGATCGTGAACTCGCGTGGCACTTCGGGACCCCAGAGGTAGAACGAATCCTCCGGCTTGTGGTCGGCCGACGGCCAGCGATCTTCCTTCGGGATGTAGTCGATGTCGCAGGAATATTCCGAGAAGCTGCCCCACGGATCCATGACGTAGTGGAAGTAGTTGGAGCCGAGCACATGACGGCCGAGGCCCCAGCCCTTCTGCCAGCCTTTGTCGGCCATGCGCATGGCGCCGAGGCCGATGTCCTGCACGCTGGCGACGTCCCAGCTGCAATGGTGGAAGCCCGGCGCGCTCGACTTCACCAGCGCGAGCAAGTGATGGTCGCTGCCGTGGATGCCGTGCATGAAGGCGACGATGTCCGACGCGCGATCGGACAGCCGCAGACCGAGCGTGCGCTCATAGAACTTGATCGACTCGAGAACGTCCGCGGTGAAGATCAGCACATGCGACAGGCGGCGCGGGCGCACCAGGCCGGATTTCTCGCGCGTGGTAGCGGCGGCGACGCCGGGGCCGACGGTGATCCACTGACTGTCCGACTTGTGGTCGGGCGAGACCTTGGGCGCGACCTTCACCTCCATCAGCACGCCTTCATGGTTGCGGAACCAGAAGCCGTTGCTCTCGAAGCCCGGCGGCGGATCGACGATCGTCACGCCGGCGCCTTCGATGCGCGCCTTCAGGCGCGGCAGGTCGTCGGCGTAACAGCCGAAGGACAGATGGTGCAGCGCCTTGCTCTTTGAGCCTTCCACCACCGAGCCCCAGCGGTGTTCATGACCGAAGGTCTTGATCGAGAGTGCCTTGCCGTCGCGCTTCACGTCGAGCCCGAACGTGCCGTAGAAGTCTTGCGCCACGCTGGCGTCCGGCACGGTCAGAACGAATTGGTCGAGTGAGTGCACGCCGAGCGCATCAGTCTCCGTCGTCGGCGCAACATATCCGCCTATAGCGGTCATAGTGGACTCCCCAAATTATCGTTTCGATGATTGGGCGCCATTCTAGTCTTCTGCGCGAAACCGGCAACACTCGGAACCGCAAAAGAAGAGGGCGCAAAAGGTCACGTGCGCTTCCCCCGAAGTCTTGCCCGCATTTGCCCACCTTGGTTGGAATTACCGACAGTCGTGCAGGCACGCTTCGCCGCCCGTGTTCTTTGCGGCGCCGGGTACGCCGTCTTACCGAACATCACGCCCCTTGAGGGGAGCGGAGCGCCGGGAAACGCGGGGCGTTTGCGATCACGCCCCTGAGCGGCTGGCGAAGCCGCCCGACACGCTTGCGAGGCGTGCCGCCTCCGCTTGCGATCGCGGAGGCGCGCCTCTCGGCGCTCCACACGCGGCTTTTCTGTCCTCGGGACCGCGCTTCCGGACGCCCGACGGGGAGCTTTCGGCAACCCCAGGAGCTTTCGCCCCCTTTGTCAGCGCACACGTACAGCCAGTTCGACGGCAGCCGGTCGTAATGCCGGCGGACGGCGACCCGAGGCCTCCCGGGTGCGGGGTTACAAGACCCGCCCGCGGGCGCCGCATCCTGCCCCATCTTCGGTCTGTCTCCGGAAGACGCCCCTCGATGAGTAGGATGGGAAGGATTATAGTCAGATTACGAGATGGGTCAATAGTCCTATAGGAATATTTTTACGGACGATTGAGCAAGCCCGCGCCGCGATCTCTCTTCCCCTCTCCCCTTGCGGGAGAGGGTGGCGAGCGCGGAGCGATAGCGAGCGCGAGCCGGGAGAGGGGTCAGGACTCTAGCGATATCCGGACCCCTCTCCCGCCCTCGCTCGGCTTCGCCTCCGCTCGGGCACCCTCCCCCTCAAGGGGAGAGGGGAAGCGCGCAAACCGCAATCCCGCCGACCAAGCATCTGCACACAAACAAAAAGCCCGGCGTTTCCGCCGGGCTTTTGGAACTTCGCGATGGACGGCCGGATCAGGCCGCCTCTTCCTCGACGGCATCGTCGCCGCCGGCTTCGTCGGCGGGCTTGGGACCGCGCCGCGGGCCCTTGGCGAGCGCTCCCTCGATCTCCTTGATCGCCTCGGTCTCGGTGATCTTCTGCACCGCCGCGATCTCGCGAGAGAGCCGGTCGAGCGCCGCTTCGTAAAGCTGCCGCTCGGAGTAGGACTGCTCAGGCTGGGTGTCCGACCGGAACAGGTCGCGCACCACTTCGGCGATGGCGACGATGTCGCCCGAGTTGATCTTCGCTTCGTATTCCTGCGCCCGGCGGGACCACATCGTGCGCTTAATGCGCGCGCGGCCCTTGAGGGTCTCCAGAGCGCGCTTCACCAGCGGCGGTTCCGCCAGCTTGCGCATGCCGACCGACACGATCTTGGCGGTCGGAACCCGGAGCGTCATCTTGTCTTTGATGAAGTTGATGACGAAAAGTTCAAGCTTGGCGCCCGCGATCTCCTGCTCCTCGATGGCCATGATCTGCCCGACGCCATGCGCCGGGTAGACGATGAACTCGTTAGTCTTGAAGCCTTGGCGCTGGGTCGTCTTCTTGTTGGTGGTGGTGGGCATTCCGGGCAAAACTCCTTCACCGGCCGCCTTGCGGCTGCCGGCCACTTTGGCTGCGGGAGCCCCGCGGGCGGAACCGCGCGAGGCCTGCGGGGTCCGCCGCGCTACGGCAGACTTTTTGTTCCCCCGGCTGCCGCCGGATGAACTTTTCTTCGTATGACGCGATTTTCCTGCCACTGCTTACGCGTGGATTGCACGCCCTCTGCCAGACCCTTGGGACCCTACCGCCGAAAAATAAGGCTCCCAACAAGGGGAGCTCCTCGTAGGCGGCTTGTTATTTCGTCTTCATCGGACTTTCGGCTTATATAGCACATTTTTAGGCGGAATCAAAGCGTTATGGCGACGCAAAAGCGCAATGCAGGGGTTACAAATCTGTAATTTGTCAATGCAGTTAATGGAGCGGTCCCCAAAAGGTTCCGGCCCCACCAAAGGTTTCGCAACGAGATTCACATCTTCAGCACGGAGGGATGACCGCCGTGGCGTCCGTCAGTCGCCGGTGCCGGGATTGGGGGAGAAGAACTTGTCGAGCTTGCCCGGGGTCCCGTCGAACTCCTTGGCGTCCGCCGGCGCCTCGCGCTTGACCGTAATATTCGGCCAGGACTTGGCGTATTCGGCGTTGAGCTCCAGGAACTTCTCGAGGCCCGGCTCGGTGTCCGGCTTGATCGCCTCGGCCGGGCATTCCGGCTCGCAGACCCCGCAGTCGATGCATTCATCCGGGTGGATGACCAGCATATTCTCGCCTTCGTAGAAGCAGTCCACCGGACAGACTTCCACGCAGTCCATGTACTTGCACTTGATGCAGTTCTCGACGACGACGTAGGTCATCCAAAACTCCGACTTGTCAGCTTGCGCATGAATTGTCCGAAACCCGGTATTCGGATCACGCGCTCAGGGCCTGTGAAAGGTCCCCTAGCTTAAGAACAGATGGGCCGCAAGACGACCGGCGCAATGGGCGCGCGGACGGTAGTTCACCTCGGCGCTAAGGCAAGTCGCGATAGAGGGCACGGGCTACCGGCGATCCGCCGCGCTTCTCGCAGAAGCCCTCCACCTGGACCACCCGCACCACGCGGTCGAGCGCGACTGTAACGACGTCCCCGGGGCGGACCGGCTGGCTGGCGGCGGTGATTCGTTTGCCGTTGAGGCGGACATGACCCGCCTCGGTGAGTGCCGCCGCGTCGCTGCGGGTGCGCACCATGCGCGCGTGCCAGAGCCATTTGTCGATGCGCTGGCGATCCAAGGGTTCAGACCATGATTTCCTCAGGCCGAATCACAACCTCAGTTCGTCATCCTGAGGTGCGAGGCAGCGAAGCTGCCGAGCCTCGAAGGATGACAGCCACTGAATTGCACCCCGCTGCGGCATCTTGGCCGTCGCCCTCCGAGGCTCGCGGAGCCTGTCATCGGGCCGCGCTTCGCGCGACCCGTTGGCTCGCTCCTCAGGGTGACGGAACAGAGGCAGCGCACCCTGCAATCAGTGGCCAACATCGCCGGTCAAAATCCTCACGACGGCCGGTCCTTGCCGTTCTGTTCGAGCTGCTGCTTGAGGGCAGCGAGCTTGGCGAAGGGCGAATTGGGATCGGGCGCCTTGTCGCGACGGTCCGACGACCCGTGCGGACGGGCGTAATACTGCTCGCGCTCGGCACGCTCGACGCGGTCGCCCTTGTCGCGACGGGGCGGACGGTCGCGGCGCGGACCGCGATCCTGGCCCGGACGCTCGCCGCCGCGCTGGCCTTCGCGTTGGACCTTCTGCTGGCGTTCTTGGCGATCGCGCCGCTCCTGACGGTCACCACCGCGCTCGTGATGCGGCGGACGCGAGGCGGGCTGAGCGCCATCCGCCGGTGCGGCAGAGGGAGCCGCGGCATCGGCCGCCACCGCCTCGGCAGAAGCGGCCGCCTGCGGCACGCGGTGCTGAGCATGCGGCCGGCGCGGCCTTTGCGGACGCCGCTCGGTGCGGCCGCCCGGACGCCAAACCTCGATGAAGGCCTGCTCCTCGGGCTTGCCCGGCTCGGCGGATGCCGCTGCGGCGTCGGCCACCGGCTGATCCTCGGCGGGCACAGCAGACAATGCATCCGCATCGGTCGCTGATGCCTCCGCATCGGTGGCACTTGATGCCTCCGCATCGGGGGCCGCAGCGTCGACGATCTCTTCCGGCGTGGCGGCTTCCGGCGCGACCACGGGCTCAGGCGGCAGCTCGATCTGCGGGATGAGATCGGCGTCCGGCAGCAGGCTCAAGGACGACACGGCCTGGCCGACCATCGTGTCTTCGCTGGCGGCGGCCGCTGCCTCTTCCGGAGCCGAGTCGGCCGCGGCTTCCGGCGCGATGGGGGCTTCGCCTGCAGCGGCAGGCGTTATGTCTGCCGTGGCGTCAGCAGCGGGCGCGGGCTGCTCAGCCGGCTTGGGCCGCCGGTCCATGCGATAGCCGAGCGAGCGCAGGATCGAGGCGAAGTCCTCGCCCGAGGCGCCGGTGAGCGAGGTCATGGCGCCGGTGATCAGGAAGCCGCGGCCATCGAACACGCCATCCGGCTTCGGACCCGGCGCGCCCTCGCGCCAGGACAGCGCCGGGCGGATGAGATCCGCGAGCCGTTCGAGAATATCCACGCGCACGGCACGCTCGCCGCACACGCGATAGCCGGAGGTGCGGTAGAGCGGCTTCGGCGTCTCCTTGTCGATCGGGATCGAGGTGCGGCCCGAGGCGGCGAGATGCAGCAACTCCGTGACGCCCTTGGCGTCGGGGGCCTCGTGCTTGAGCGCCCAGAGCTGCGTCGCCAGCGCGCGCGGCGCCGGCTTCATCAATGCCGGTAGATAAATGTGATAGGCGCCGAAGCGTACGCCGTATTTGCGCAGCGTGGCGCGCGAGGGCTGGTCGAGGCCCTTGACCTCGTCCGCCACCTTCTGCCGTTCGAGCACGCCGAGCGATTCCACCAGTTGGAACGCAACGCCGCGCGCCATGCCGGTGATGTCTTCCGCCGCGGACAGCGTGAACAGCGGCGCCAGCAGCTTCTCGATATGCGTCTTGAGCCAGAGGTCGAGCCGCGTCTGCACCAATTCACGCGACGGGCCGGTGAGATGTTCGTCGGCGATGATGCGCGCGCGCGGACGCAGCGTGTCGTCGCCGGCGCTGAGCTTGCCGACCACGTCGCCGAGCCAGCGGATGACGCCGTCGTTCGCCAGCACGATCTGATCGTTGCGCGACTGCGACAGCCGCGTCGCGCGCTGTTCGATCTCGACCGCGAGCACCTTCTGCGCGGCGGCATTGAGCGCCTTCGCTTCCGAGCCTGCGGCCGACGCATCGGGCGCGAACATGAATCCATCGAGACGGCCGAGCACGTGACCCTCGACCGTGACGTCACCAGTTTTACCGATTTCAGTTTCGAGCATTGCGTTCTCTCGTAGCCGCCGCATCAAGACGCTGGTGCGACGGTCGACGAAACGCTCAGCCAAGCGTTCGTGCAACGCATCCGACAACTTGTCTTCGACCGCGCGGGTGGTCGCCTGCCAATGCTCCGGGTCGGGGAGCCAATCCGGGCGGTTGGCAACGTAAGTCCAAGTTCTGACATGCGCGATCCGGTTTGAGAGAGTGTCGATGTCGCCGTCGGTCCGGTCAGCGTGAGCGATCTGACGAGCGAACCAATCCGTGGGGATATTACCCTCTCGCGTGAGGAATCCATAGAGGGTCACGACCAATTCAGCGTGAGTCGCGGGCGCGATCTTACGATAGTCCGGAACTTGACATGCATCCCACAACTTCTGGATGGCGGCCGGGCCGCGCGCGAGCGCGCGCACGTCCTCGTCGCGCGCGGCGTGTTCCAGGACGAGGATGTCCTCAGCCGTGGGCGCGCGCGTGAGGCCCTGCTCGTTCGGCGTGGTGGCGAGAGACGCCTGCAAAGCGCCGATCGAGGCGAAATCGAGATTGGTATTGCGCCATTGCAACATGCGCACCGGCTCGAAGCTGTGGCTTTCCAGAGCCTGCACCAATTCCGGCTCGAACGGATCGCAGCGCCCCGTCGTGCCGAAGGTGCCGTCGCGCGTGGCGCGGCCGGCGCGGCCGGCGATCTGCGCCAGCTCGGATGGATTGAGCTTGCGGAATTGGTAACCATCGAATTTACGGTCGGACGCGAATGCGACGTGATCGACGTCGAGATTGAGCCCCATGCCGATGGCGTCGGTCGCCACCAGGTAATCCACATCGCCGGACTGGTAGAGTGCGACCTGCGCATTGCGTGTGCGCGGCGAGAGCGCGCCCAAGACGACGGCAGCGCCGCCGCGCTGGCGGCGGATCAGCTCGGCGATGGAATAAACTTCTTCGGCCGAGAACGCGACGATGGCCGAGCGCGACGGTAGCCGCGTGATCTTTTTCTCGCCGGCATAAGTGAGCATCGAGAGCCGCGGCCGGCTGATGATGTGCGCGCCGGGCAAAAGCTTCTCGACCATCGGCCGCATGGTGGCCGCGCCCAGCACCAGCGTCTCTTCGCGCGCACGCGCGTTGAGCATCCGATCGGTGAACACGTGGCCGCGCTCGAAATCGGCGCCGAGTTGGATCTCATCGATAGCCATGAAGGCGACGTCGAGATCGCGCGGCATGGCCTCGACGGTGGAGACCCAGTAGCGCGGGTTGGGCGGTTTGATCTTCTCCTCGCCGGTGATCAGCGCGACGGCATTCACGCCCGCGCGATCCGCGACCTTGTTGTAAACCTCGCGCGCAAGTAGCCGCAGCGGCAGCCCGATGATGCCGCTCGAATGCGCGAGCATGCGCTCAATCGCAAGGTGGGTCTTGCCGGTATTGGTCGGTCCGAGCACCGCCGTGACGCCGGCACCGCGGGCGCGCGCTGCGCGGTTCGGCTGCGGGGAGAAGCTAATGGCCATTACGCATCCAGACTGACGACAGACCCGACGCTCGGGCACCGCCGTAGGCCTCCTGTATCACAATGCAACGACAAACACGCCCCGGGTTAAGCTTTGGAACGGGACTTGAACGAATCGCGCCCGAATCGCTGGTAAACGGCCAATCAGACTTCGTTCTCTACGAGATGTAGGGAGCAATGGTCGCCTTGCCACGAGACTTACGAGAGCGAGGGCCGCAGGGTTACGGATTTCCGACGGAATTTATTAACACTGCGGGGAATCCGCCGCTCGTGGCGCGCTTTGCCTCCCCAACATCCTGTCCCACAATGGAACCTCGACCAAGCTATTGATTAATCTTCGGAACGGGGCCTGAACGAATCGCGCCCGAATCGCCAGGCAGCGGCCAATCTGCCTATGTTCTCCACCACATGTAGGCGCGGTGGATGCCCTGCCACGAATTTTGCGCGAAGTGGGGCGGCAGGGTTACCGATTTCCGCCGGCATTTATTAACGTTGCTGGGAAATCGCCCGTGGTGGCGCGCGTTACCTCTCCGTCATCCTACGAGGGCCGCTTCGCGGCCACCTCAGGATGACGGGATCGAGGCCTGTCCCACAATGGAACCGCCACCAAGCCATTGATTAAGCTATGGAACGAGTCTGGAACGAATCGCGTCCGAATCGCTGACTCGTAGGCTGTATGGGTTCGTTCACGGCGATATCTGGCAACCGGACCCGGGGTGGCTACCAGATCGGGTAGCGCGGAGCGATTCCGAGGGCTTTTCGAGCGCCACAATCGTTAACGCGGGCGGGATTCCTGTTCGGGGGAAGAGTCAACAGAGAGTCGTCCCCACTCTCAGACCTCATCCTGAGGAGCCCGCCGAAGCGTGAGCGGAGGCGGGCGTCTCGAAGGATGGCCTCATAGTTCGAGACGCGCCGCTTTCGTGGTGCTCCTCACCATGAGGAACAAAGTTCGCGGGGGGACGGATAAGGGGTCACTGCGTCTTCGCGCCGTTGGCCACCGCTTTGGCCGGGGTGGCGACCGAGACGAACTGGGTGGCGACCAGCACCGCCTGGCCGACCGGCGTCGGCCCCTGGGCGCGGAACGGCACCAGCACGCGCGTGCCCGCGATCGGCGCCAGCCACACCTCCATGTCGTGCTGCGCCGCGAGATATTTCATGGCGTAGCGCGAGGGGACGTAGCCCGACACGGGCGAGAATTGGACCGAGCAGACCAGCACGGGGCCGGCATAGCCCTTCTCGGCCTTCACTTTGTCCATGCGCTTGAAGGCGAGCCGAAGGTCGTAGCGGATGCGCCCGTCGAACACCGCGAGCGAGCGCTGGCAGGACTCCGGCGCCATCGGATCGCCGTTGCCGGGCACGCGCAGGATCGTGGCGGTCATCGGATCGAGCACACCGTGCTGGTGCGCCTCCGTCACCGGCACCCGCTCGGGGTTGTCGTCCAGGGGCGGGTCGATCTTGTTGTCCTTGACGTTGCCGTTGGCGGTGGTCAGGCGGATCTCGTCGTACTTCTTGCGGGTGTAGATGGTCGCCGCATAGACCGAGGACGCAGGCTTGCCGCCGTTGAACACGCCGCGGACGGCGGTCGTGCCGTGGCCGCCGGTGAAGGCCTGCAACAGGCCGGTCGTGTTGCCGCTCGCCGCCGCGTTGTACTGGGTGTCGCCGATGTCGATGACCCAGCTCCCCTCGCCGAGCGGGATGCCGGCGAGCGAGGCGGTGTAGCGGGCCTCGAGCTTGCCCTGCGCCGATGCCGGGCCGGACGCCGCCTCGGCCAGGACCAGCGCGACGGCCGCCAGGAAGGCGCATCGAATGGCCTGCCGAACCGCCAGCACGACGCTCAACCCTCCCACGTCCCGGCCTCCGCGAAAGTTCCGCAGCCGGTCAGCGCGTATATGTCCAGCAGCACAATCCGGCACGCAAGGGCCTCCCGTGGCAAACACCGATTGCCCACATGAGATGCGAGGCCCCCGCCATCGGCGTGTCTTAAGAGCTTGGCGTCGAATAAGTCGAATGTTTGGTGGTTTGGTCCCCCTCGGGGCGGCCCTTGAATACGGCAAAAGTGCGCGTAAATCCGCGGCTTGACGCCCGGCGGGCCTCTCTTTATACGTCCGCCCGTCTTTCCATGATGATTGACCGGACCGGCCATTTGTGGCGCCGGCGCTTTTCGAGGGTTGAGCTATGTCTTGGCGTTGTGATCTGACGGGCAAGAAGCCCCTCGTCGGCCATAAAGTGAGCCATTCCAACATCAAGACCAAGCGGCGGTTTCTGCCGAACCTGCAGAACGTGACGCTGATCTCCGACACGCTCGGACGCAGCTTCAAGGTGCGCGTCTCGACCAATGCGCTCCGGACGGTCGATCACCGCGGCGGCCTGGACGGCTTCCTGCTCAAGGCCAAGGACGCCGAGCTCGCGCCGAAGATGCTGGATCTCAAGCGCCAGATCGTGAAGAAGCAGGCGGTCGCGGAAAAGTCGGCGGCCTGATCGCGCGATTACGCCTCAGAGATTACGAACGCCGCCGCAAGGCGGCGTTTTTGTTTTTGGGGCCGCGCGCGGGTTACAGGCACTGTCATTCCGGGACGCGTCGAAGACGCGGGCCCGGAATCCATACTCCGCAGCGTTGGGATTATGGATTCCGGGTTCGCCCGTCGTTGCCCTTCGGGCAAAGACGGGCGCCCCGGAATGACGGCTTCTGATTATTCACCCACCAGCGTGAATTGCAGCAACAGGTTGCGCTGGATCACCGAGAAATTGTCGTCGGAGACGAGCGTCAGCACGGTTTCGCCCTGCGCGTTCCGGTGCACGCCGAGGCCTTCCATGTTGTCGATCTGGTAGGCGAGATCGGCTTCGAACAACGAGGGGCCATCGACCAGCGTGCCCTCCTTGAGGCTCGCGAGCGGCAGGCGGCGGATGCGGACGGCGACCCCGCGCGCCGGCGAAAAGCGGCGCTCGAGCAAAAGCAGATCGTCTTGCAGGATGGCGCAATCGCTCACATCGAAATCGTCGCTGCGCTTGACGCTGAAGCGCGCGACCTGTTCGCCGTTCAGCAGATACGAGCGATGATTGCCGGCGGCATCGAGGCTGTGCTCGGTGACCGCGATCAGTTCGCCCGCGAGCGGCGCGCCGGCCGGCGGCGTCGCCAGGCATTCCAGGCTTTTGTTGTTGGTGAAGGTCTTGAAGTCGGGCGGCACCTTGATCGGTTCGCCCCGCGCTTGCAGGCCGTCGCGCTTGTAGTCGAAGCGCACGATCTGCTCGACGCGCTCGATGCCGATCGTGAGGATGCCGTCGCGCTCGGTGAGCGACTCGACGTCGTACCAGTTGCGCGCGGCGAGTGGCTTGCCGTCGGGGCCGAGGATCGGCGCCATTTCGGCATCGGCGATGCCGGCCGGCTTGCCGTTACCGCCGTAAACGATGCGGCCGCGCAGCCATGAGCCGCGGTCAGTGATGGCGATGAAATGGCTGCCGTCCGGCTCCATGTGGATCGCGGAGATGCCGCCGAAGGCTGGATTCCTGGAGGTGAGCACGAGGCCGCCGCGGAATTCCAGCGCGCCAAAGCGCGTCTGCGCCGGATCGCGGGGGTTGAACGACGTGATCGGTGTCGCCTCGACGTCGATGCGCACTGGCGCTTCGACGTATCGCATCGTGTCGGCGATGGCGAAGGTCGCGACCGCGGCGATGAGTGCCGCGAACAGAGTCCCACCGATGAGCCAGCGGCGGCGCGGTAGCGTCATCTGTTGTCCGGCTGATTTCTTGCGTCATTCCGGGACGCACCGAAGGTGCGGACCCGGAATCCAGACACAAGCACCGCGTCCGCCTCTGGATTCCGGGTTCGCGCTAACGCGCGCCCCGGAATGACGAAGGGATATCGTAGCCTCAAGCGACGCGCCTCCGTGGACGGCGCGACGGCCGTTCGGCTTGGGCGGCGTGCTCCTCGAACAGCTCGGCGAGTTTTTCGGTCATAGCGCCGCCGAGTTCCTCGGCATCGACGATGGTGACGGCGCGGCGATAGTAGCGCGTAACGTCATGGCCGATGCCGATGGCGATCAATTCGACCGGCGAGCGGGTTTCGATCTCTTCGATCACCCAGCGCAGATGCCGCTCGAGATAATTGCCCGGATTGACCGACAGCGTCGAGTCGTCGACCGGCGCGCCGTCGGAGATCATCATGAGAATCTTCCGCTGCTCGGGGCGGCCGAGCAGGCGCTTGTGCGCCCAGTCGAGCGCCTCGCCGTCGATGTTCTCCTTGAGCAGGCCCTCGCGCATCATCAAGCCGAGGTTCTTGCGCGCGCGCCGCCAGGGCGCCTCGGCCGACTTGTAGATGATATGGCGCAGATCGTTGAGGCGACCGGGATTGGCCGGCTTGCCGGCGGTGAGCCAATGCTCACGCGACTGCCCGCCCTTCCAAGCGCGCGTGGTGAAGCCGAGAATCTCGACCTTGACGCCGCAGCGCTCCAGCGTGCGCGCGAGGATGTCGGCGCAGGTGGCCGCGACGGTGATCGGGCGGCCGCGCATCGAGCCGGAATTGTCGAGCAGCAGCGTGACGACCGTGTCGCGGAATTCCATGTCCTTCTCGGCCTTGAACGAGAGCGGATGGAACGGATCGATGACGATGCGCGACAGCCGCGCCGGGTCGAGCTGGCCTTCTTCCAAGTCGAATTCCCAGGAACGATTCTGCTGCGCCATCAGGCGGCGCTGCAGCCGATTGGCGAGGCGCGCCACGACGCCCTGGAGATGCGAGAGCTGCTTGTCGAGATAGCCGCGCAGGCGGTCGAGCTCTTCCGGCTCGCACAGGTCTTCGGCGGCGATGGTCTCGTCGAACTTGGGGGTAAAGGCGCGGTAGTCGGGACCGCGCGGCTCGTTGGCGCCGAAATTGCGCGGCCGCTGCGGCTCGCCCGGCGTCTCGGCGTCGCCCATGTCGGTGTCGTCGGCCATGTCGGCGGTCGGCGATTCGACCGCTTCAGTGGCGGAATCGGGCATGTCCTCGGCGGAGGCCTGCTGGTCCTCCGACGACATGCGCTCCATCTGGTCCGAGTCGGCGGATTCGCCGTCGTCGCCGGTTTCCTGCTGGCGGCGTTCTTCTTCGCCTTCGTCGTCTTCGTCCTCGGATTCGGACGAGCGGTCCTCGCCCATCTCGAGCGCATCGAGCAGGTCGTGCACCACGTCGCCGAACTGGCGCTGGTCCTCGACCAGGTCTTCGAGACGGTCGAGATCCTCGCCGGCGCGGTCCTCGATCACCGGGCGCCAGAGATCGACCAGCTTCTTGGCGGCCGGCGGCGGCGCCAGGCCGGTCAAGCGCTCGCGCACCATCAGCGCCAGCGCTTCTTCGATGGGCGCATCGGCGCGCTCGGTGACCTGATCGAACTTGGCCCGCGTGAAGCGCTCGTCGAGCATCGCGGTGAGATTGTTGGCGACGCCGGTCATGCGCCGCGCGCCGATCGCTTCGACGCGCGCCTGTTCCACCGCCTCGAAGACGGCGCGCGCCTGCTGGCCGGCCGGCTGCAAGCGGCGATGCATCGCCGCATCATGACAGGCGATACGCAACGCGATCGAGTCGGCATGGCCGCGCACGATGGCGGCTTCGGCCTTGGAGAGCTTGCGCGGCGGCTCCGGCAGACGGGCTTTTCCGCCCATCAGGCCGGGGCGCTCGGCGGCGTAGGACACTTCGAGATCGGGCTTGCGCGCGAGCGCGCGCAGGCAGCCGGTGACCGCCCGCTTGAACGGTTCGGTCGGGGCTTCCTTCGCCGGTATCTTGCCTTTGATATTGGAGGCCATTTTTTATCCGTCGTTCCGGGGCGCCGCTTCTTAGCGGCGAGCCCGGAACCCATACTCACAAGCCTCGCGGCTCAATCGCAGCACCGGGGTTATGGGTCCCCGCCTTCGCGGGGACGACAAGCATCAGCTCAGCGCCACGTTCACCGAACTCTCCGGCAGTTCGATACCGAAGCAGCGCTGATAGAACTCAGCCACGATCGGCCGTTCGAGCTCGTCGCACTTGTTAAGGAAGGTGAGCCGGAAGGCGAACCCGATATCGTTGAATATGTCGGAATTCTCCGCCCAGGTGATCACCGTGCGCGGGCTCATAACGGTCGAGATGTCGCCGTTCATGAAGGCGTTGCGCGTCAAGTCGGCGACGCGCACCATCTTGTTGACGATGTCGCGGCCCTTTTCGTTCTGATAGTGCTTGGCCTTGGCCAGAACGATTTCGACCTCGTTATCGTGCGGCAGATAGTTCAGCGTGGTCACGATCGACCAGCGGTCCATCTGGCCCTGGTTGATCTGCTGCGTGCCGTGATAGAGGCCCGAGGTGTCGCCGAGGCCGACGGTGTTGGCCGTGGCGAACAGGCGGAACGACGGATGCGGCTTGATCACGCGGTTCTGGTCGAGCAGCGTGAGGCGGCCCGAGGCTTCCAGCACGCGCTGGATGACGAACATCACGTCCGGGCGGCCGGCGTCGTATTCGTCGAAGCAGATCGCGATGTTGTTCTGCAAAGCCCAGGGCAGGATGCCGTCGCGGAATTCGGTGATCTGCGCACCGTCCTTGATGACGATGGCGTCCTTGCCGATGAGGTCGATACGGCTGATGTGGCTGTCGAGGTTGACGCGGATGCAGGGCCAGTTGAGCCGCGCCGCGACCTGCTCGATGTGGGTCGATTTGCCGGTGCCGTGATATCCGGTGACCATCACGCGGCGGTTCTTGGCGAAGCCGGCGAGGATGGCGAGCGTGGTGGGGCGGTCGAAGCGGTAATCAGGGTCTAAGTCAGGGACGTGCTCGTCCGGCTTGGAATAAGCCGGCACTTCCATGTCGCTGTCGATGCCAAACACTTGGCGGATCGACACCTTCATATCGGGCAGGCCGGTAGTTTCTTGTACTGCGGCGGTCATTGCTCCTCCGTAGCCTCGGGACCCCCCGAAGCCCCTTGCGGTTCGACGTTATGGTCCGGCTGATGATGGCGAACTTAGCAGACACGCGCGAGCCGAAAAACCCGGCGGACGCGAATAACACCATCAATTATATCAATAAGATAGTGCGCCGGGGGCCTGTGTGTAGGGCGGGGCTGGGTTGCTTTTGGGCCACGATCTCGTCATTCCGGGACGGCCGCGCAGCGGGCGGACCCGGAATCCAGACCCACACTCTTCCCACGCGGCTGGATTCCGAATTCGCGGGCAATGCCCGCGCGCCGGAATGACAGTTTCGTCAGGCGAAACCGACCGACTTGAGATAGTTGTAGGCCTGGATGATTTCCACCAGCCGGTCCTCGGTGGAGCGGTCGCCGCCGTTGGCGTCCGGGTGGTGGCGCTTCACCAATTCCTTGAACTTCGCCTTCGCCTGCTGCGGCGTGGCGCCGACCTCGAGCCCGAGTGTGTCGAGCGCCTTGCGCTCGGCATTGCGGACGGGCTTCGTCTCGGCCTTCGCCTGCTGCTCGGAGCGCAGGCCTTCGGAAAACAGATCGAACGGATCGCCCTGCGTGTTGAAGGTGCGGAAGTCGGCCCGGCTCGTTGCCTTGCCGGTTCCCATCTTCCAGGTCGGACGATGGCCGGTGAGCGCGTCCTTCTGGTACGCCATGACCGCCGAATCGTTCATGCCGGCGAAAAAATTATAATTCTGATTGTACTCGCGCACGTGACCGAGACAGAAGCGCCAGTGCTCGTTCTCGCGATTGCGGCCTTTGGGCGCGCGATGCGTAGCCTTCTGGTTACAGCCAACCCATTCGCAGGTGGGACCGTCGGTTTTAACGCGGCGATCCTGCGAGGGCTTGACGCGAACGCGATCGAAGATGGGCGAGTCGAATTTCATGACTGATGATTATGCGCTTTTCGCTATGACGCCTTCAAGACTTGACTTCAGCGCTTCGTCGGGATTCCGCCACGAAGCGGGCATTGACCCGCAGCCCGGACCTTCCTAAGTCCGGGGCATGCAAACCACAGATATAATCACAAAGAAGTTGACCGAGGCTTTCACGCCGCACAGCCTCAAGGTGGTGGATGAATCCCACCTGCATGAAGGCCATGCCGGGCACCGGCCGGGCGGGCAAACTCATTTCAGGGTTTATATCGTGTCTGATGCGTTCAAAGGAAAGACCCGCATCGACCGCCACCGCATGATCAACCAAATTCTTTCGGGTGAGTTGGCTGGCAGCGTGCACGCGCTGGCCATCCATGCCACCGTACCCGGAGAAGGCGGGGCGTAACGCTCACTCCGCCTTGATGCCGGCGGCGCCGATCACCTCGCCCCACATCTGACGATCTTGGCGAATCTGTTGCGCGAACTCCTCCGGCGTATTCCCTAAGAGACGCGCGCCGGACTTGGCGAAGCGCTGCTGCACATTGGGTTGCTTCAGCCCCGTCGCGATGCCCTCCTGCAAGCGCGCGACGATCGCCGGCGGCGTGCCGGCCGGCGCTACCACGCCGAACCAAGACGACGCTTCATAACCGGGAACGCCGGCTTCCGCCGCGGTCGGCAAATCCGGCAGCAGCAGCATGCGGCTCTTGGCGGCGACCGCCAGCGGCCGCAGCGTGCCGGCCTCGATATGCGGCAGCACGGTCGGCGGATTGTCGACGACGCCGTCGATCTGTCCCGCGAGCAGATCGGTGATCGCGGGAGCTGCGCCGCGATACGGCACGTGCGTGAGCTTGATCTTCGCCGCGTGCATGAACAGCGCGAGGCCGAGATGGCCCGTGGTGCCGATGCCGGGCGAGCCGAAATTGAGCTTGCCCGGATTGGCGCGCGCGAACGCGACGAGTTCGCCGAGCGTCTTCGCCTCCACCTTCGGACTGACCACGACCATCATCGGCATGTCGGCGACATTGGAGACGGGCGTGAAGTCCTTCTCCGGATCGAACGACATCTTGGCGTAGAGAAACTGATTGGCGGTGAGGATGCCGGCCGAGCTCATCATCAGCGTGTAGCCATCGGGCGCGGCGCGCGCGACCACCTCGGCGCCGACATTTCCGCCGGCGCCGGCGCGGTTCTCCACGATCACCGGCTGGCCGAGCGAGCGCGAGAGCTCATCGGCAACGGCGCGCGCCAGCACATCGGCGAGGCCGCCGGCGGGGAACGGCGCGACGAGATGCACCGGACGGTTCGGATAAGACTGCGCTTGCGCGGCGAAGCCGCAGCACACTGACAGCAGAGCAGCGAGACCAAGTGCGCGCAGACGGCGCAGCGAATCGATCGGCGATGTCACCGGATATCCTCCCCCAGTTGCTTTTTGCGTCTTCTTTGAATGGACGCGTTGGCGCGATCATCCTGCCTTGGCGGCGGGAGAATGCGCAAGGGGCAGCACGTTGAGAACGTGGTTTCCCTGCGCCGTCACCCTGAGGATGACGGATAGAGGCCTTCGTTTCGGCTCAAAAGATTAGACGTGGATGGCCGGGACATAGGCGAGCAAAGCGACGCCGCCCTTCGGACGGCTATGCCCGGCCATGACGTGGAGAGTTATGTGCCTTCAACGTCGCTAGGCCTTCGCCTGCGAACGCGGCAGCGGCTGGATGCGCAGCGCGGTGATGCGGTTGCGCGCGCGGCGCAACACCCTGAAGCGGAATCCGTGGAAGGTGAAGCTCTGCCCTACTTCCGGAATCGAGCGCGCTTCGTGGATGACGAGGCCGGCGATGGTGGTCGCCTCCTCGTCGGGCAAATCCCAATCCATGACGCGATTAAGATCGCGGATCGGCACCGCGCCATCGACGTTCACCGAGCCGTCCGGCTGACGCCGCACGCCGGGCATGGCGACGTCGTGCTCGTCGGTGATGTCGCCGACGATCTCTTCGAGAATATCCTCGAGCGTGACGATGCCTTCGACCTCGCCATATTCGTCCACGACCAAAGCGAACGGCGTCTTGCGGCGGCGAAACGCCTTGAGCTGCTCCGACACCGGCCGCGTTTCGGGCACGAACCACGGCGGCGCCATCAGCGACGCGATGTCGATCTTGGCGGCGTCGCCGTCCACCGCATGCAGCGCGCGCAGCAAGTCCTTCACGTGAATGATGCCGATGATGTTCTCCGGATTGTCGCGCCAGAGCGGCAGGCGCGTGACCGGTGAGGCAATGACGGTATTGACGATCGTCTCGGGCGGATCGTCGGCATTCAGCGTGATCATGTTGGTGCGGTGGACCATCACGTCGGAGACTTCGAGCTCACCGAAGCGGAAGACGTTCTGGATATATTCGGCCTGGCCCTGCTCCAGGTTGCCGTGCTCGGCTGACGCCTCAACGAGCCCCTCGATCTCGACGTCGGTCAGGATTTCGTGCGCTGAGGCTTCCTTGACGCCGAGCATCCGCAGGATCGAGCGCGACGCCGAATTGAGCAGCCAGTTCAAGGGATAAAAGAGCATGAAAGAGACGTAGAGCGGATAGGCTACCCATTGCGAGACCGGCTCCGGCTCGCGGATCGCCAACGTCTTCGGCACTTGTTCACCGACGACGATATGCAGCGACGAGAACACAAGGAAGCCGACCAGGAACGACGTTAAATGCATGGCCGCGTCCGGCATGCCGAGCGGCGTCAACACCGGCATCAGCAAGGCGGAGACGGTCGGCTCGCCGACCCAACCGAGGCCGAGCGAGGCCATGGTGATGCCGAGCTGGCAGCAAGCGAGATAGGCTTCGATGTTCCGCAGGATTTTCTGGACCAGACGGGCGCCGAAACGCTCATTTTCCGCCATTGCATCGATACGGAAGCCCCTGCTTTTCACGAGGGCGAACTCCGCGGCGACGTAGAACGCGTTCGCCGCGAGCAGCAGGACGGCAACGAGCAGATTGACGATCGTGGAACTCATCGCCGTTTCGAGGCTAGCGTGATGCGCTTAGATTGAATCACGGTGCGTGCCAAACATTTTGCTTGCGCATGATCTTTTCCGAAAACCGGTGCCCACCCCCGATCACGTCGGGGGCAGGCTTTTCCGCGATCATGCGCCAGGCCTTGCGCCTCACTCATTTCAATACGTCCGTCAGGAAGGCGCGCACTTCGGTGGGGTCGACATTGTTCTCGATGAAGGCCTGGCCGATTCCGCGCACCAAGATGAAGGTCAGCCGGCCGCGCTTGACCTTCTTGTCCTGGGCGATGAGGTCCATCAGCGCGTCGACGCCGGGCACGCCGCCGGGAACCTGTTTGACATGGGTGGGCAGACCGACAGCGGCAAGATGCGCGCGCGCGCGTGCGGCAATATCGGCGCCGATGAGGCCCTTGCGCGCGGAAAACTCGAAAGCCAGCACCATGCCGAGCGCCACGCCTTCACCGTGCAGCAGACGATCCGAGAATCCGGCGCCCGCTTCCAGCGCGTGGCCGAAGGTGTGGCCGAGATTGAGCAGCGCGCGTTCGCCGGTCTCGCGCTCGTCGCGCGCGACGATGGCCGCCTTGGCGCGGCAGCAGACCGCGATGGCGTGCTCGCGCGCAGGGCCGCCGGCGAAGATGTCCTGCCAGTTCGCCTCCAGCCAGGAGAAGAACGCCGCATCGCCGAGCAAGCCATATTTGGCGACCTCGGCATAGCCGGCGCGGAAGTCGCGCACGGGCAGCGTGTCGAGCAGCGCGGTATCGGCGATCACCATCACCGGCTGATGGAAGGCGCCGATGAGGTTCTTGCCTTGCCGCGAATTGATGCCGGTCTTGCCGCCCACCGAAGAATCGACTTGCGCCAGCAGCGTCGTCGGCACCTGCACGAAGTCGAGACCGCGCCGCACACAAGCGGCAGCGAAGCCGGCGAGATCGCCGATGACGCCGCCGCCGAGCGCGACAGCAAGGTCAGTGCGCTCGATGCGCGCGGCGATGATCGCCTCGCAGACCTTCTCGAACGTGGCGTAGTTTTTGGAGCCTTCACCCGCCGGCACGACGATCGCCGAACTGTCGACGCCTCCGGCGGCGAGCGCCTGTTCGGTGGCGGCGCGATGGAGCGTCCCCACCGTCTCGTCGGTGACGATCACGGTCTTGGCGCTTGGCCGCAGCGCCTTGATGCGGGCGCCGAGCGACGCGAGGAGCCCGCGGCCGATGACGATGTCGTAGGTGCGCTCGCCCAGCGCGACCTGCACGACGATTGGTTCATGTGTGCGCAACGGCGCGGTCATAACGGCTTCTCCTCCTGCGCCGCGAGGCCGAGGGGCTTCGGCACCGCGGCTACGATTTCATCGACGATGATGTCGTGCGGCTCGTCGCGCGACTGCACCACCACGTCGGCTTCGGCATAGAACGGCTCGCGCTGCGGCAAAAGCTCTTTGATGCGTTCCGCCAGCGGCCGGTCGCCGCGGCGCTTGGTGCGCTTGAGCAGCACCTCGACATCCGCTTTCAGCCAGACCGAGACGCCCTTGTCGCGGATCAGCGCGCGGGTCTGCGCGTCCATGACCGCGCCGCCGCCGGTGGCGAGCACCTGCGGGCCATGGTCGAGCAGGCGCGCGATCACGCGCTTTTCGCCGGCGCGAAAATAAGGCTCGCCGTGCTTCTCGAAAATCTCCGGGATCGTCATTTTGGCCGCGGTCTCGATCTCGGTATCGGCATCGACGAAGGGGATGCTCAGCCGGGCGGCGAGCCGGCGGCCGACCGACGACTTGCCGGCGCCCATCATGCCAATCAGCACGATGGAGCGGCTGCCGAGCGCGCGCACAAGCGCCTGCTCGGGGCCGTTTTCCGTCGGTTTTTGAACGGCGCCATTAACCATGCTAGGCTTCCAAATCAGCATCCCGGCTCCATATACCAGCAAGTCGCGGCAACCGCGATTCGGCCTCTTGCCAGAGGTTGAGGAACGTGGTCGTAACGTCTGTCAATTAACGTTTGTTCGCCCGCGGGGGCTTTCGCCGGATCTTAACGTAGATGCCGAGCCTGTTCAGATTCCTGGTGCTCGTCGGGCTGCTCGGCGGCCTCGCCTACGGCGCGGTGTTTTCGCTCGCGACCTTCGTGCAATACAAGCCGCGGGAGATCACGGTGACGATACCGCCCGACAAATTCGTCAAGCAACAGCATTGACGGCCAACCCGGGCAAGCCGATGGCCCGTCGCACCTCCGACGAAGCGCTGATCGAACTCTTCCTCGACATGCAGGCGGCCGAGCGCGGCGCCGGCGC
>DATDMA010000312.1:0-2939 GCA_036519015.1 Pseudolabrys sp.
TGGCGGATGACCTCCTGGAAGCGCGAGTTCACCGCGACCGGCGAGACGCTCGACGCGCTGGGTCCCGATCCGATCGGCGTCATCAACTACGGCGCGGACGGGCGCGTCTACGCGCATATCGTCAGCAGGCTCCGTTCGCCGCCGGCGTCCATGCCGCCGAGCGATGACGAGAAGATCAGGCTGTTCGACAGCATGATCTCGTATACGGGCACTTATACGTTGGATGACGAGAAGGTCGTACACCATCTCGATTCATCGTGGAACGAGGCCTGGACGGGCACCGATCAGGTCCGCTTCTACAGACTGGACGGCAACCGGCTCCTCATCAGTTCGCCGCCCTCTCCCGACCCCTATACCGGGCGCGAGGTGGTGCATCGGATCGAATTCGAGAAGGTCCCATAATCGGGACGCGGGGCGCGCGCCCAGCCATGTGCTTTTCTGTCATGCGCGCGTCTTGAAACGCCGGCCGAGAAGGCCAGATGTCCGCTCACGAACGATCTGAGCCGCCCGATCTCGCGGGCCGCGCCGCATTTCGACACTGTGAATGACAGCGGGGGGCCGCCCGATGGGCATGAAACTCTTGTCACAACAAGCACCGATTTTCCTCTGGAAAGGAAGCGACAAGGGTGTCTAATCGACGCCTCGATGTGTGCTAGTGAACCAAGACCCCGCAAGGCCGGCCCCCGGAGCGATATGATTCCTAACGAACCGAAGATCACCGCCGATCTCGTCGCCGAACACGGCCTCAAGCCCGATGAGTTCGACCGCATCGTGCGGCTGCTCAAGCGCGACCCGACGCTGACCGAGCTCGGCATCTTTTCCGCGATGTGGAACGAGCATTGCTCGTACAAGTCCTCCAAGGTGCATCTGCGCACGCTGCCGACCAAGGGCCCGCACGTGATCCAGGGCCCGGGCGAGAATGCCGGCGTCATCGACATCGGCGACGGCTTGGCTTGCGTGTTCAAGATGGAGAGCCACAACCACCCGAGCTACATCGAGCCCTATCAGGGCGCGGCGACCGGCGTCGGTGGCATCCTGCGCGACGTCTTCACCATGGGCGCGCGGCCGATCGCATGCCTGAATGCGCTCTCCTTCGGAGCGCCCGAGCATCCCAAGACGCGGCATCTCGTATCGGGCGTGGTCGCCGGCGTCGGCGGCTACGGCAATTCCTTCGGCGTGCCCACGGTGGGCGGCTCGGTGCGTTTCCACAAGCGCTATGACGGCAACAACCTCGTCAACGCAATGGCGGTGGGTATCGCGCGCACGGACCAGATCTTCTACGCTGCCGCCTCCGGCGTCGGCATGCCGATCGTCTATCTCGGCTCCAAGACCGGACGCGACGGCATCCATGGCGCCTCGATGGCCTCGGCCGAATTCGGCGAGGACTCCGAGGCCAAGCGTCCGACCGTGCAGGTCGGCGATCCCTTCTCGGAAAAGCTGCTGCTCGAGGCCTGTCTCGAGATCATGCAGAAGGATTGCGTCATCGCCATTCAGGACATGGGCGCGGCCGGACTGACGTCGTCGGCGGTGGAGATGGGCGCTAAGGGCGATCTCGGCGTCACGCTTGATCTTGATAAAGTGCCGTGCCGCGAAGAGGGCATGAGCGCCTATGAGATGATGCTCTCGGAAAGCCAGGAGCGCATGCTCATGGTGCTCAAGCCCGAGAAGGAGCAGGAGGCCGAGGCGATCTTCCGCAAATGGGGGCTCGACTTCGCCGTGATCGGCGAGACCACGCCGAACAAGCGCTTCATCGTGCGCCATGGCGGCAATGTAATGGCCGATCTGCCGATCAAGGAGCTTGGCGACCAGGCGCCGGAATACAAGCGGCCCTTCGTCAGCGCGGCGAAGCTCGAAGAGATCGACGCCGAGAGCGTGCCGGCGCCGCACGGCACCATCGAGGCGCTCGGGCGGCTGCTCGAGACGCCGGACCTGTGCTCGAAGCGCTGGGTGTGGGAGCAGTATGACCACGTCATCGGCGGCAACACGATCCAGCGGCCCGGCGGCGACGCCGCGGTGGTGCGGGTGGAGGACGGGCCGAAGGGCCTTGCGCTCACGACCGATGTGACGCCGCGCTATTGCGAGGCCGATCCCGTCGAGGGCGGCAAGCAGGCGGTCGCCGAATGCTGGCGCAATCTCACCGCGGTGGGGGCGAGGCCGCTCGCCATCACCGACAATCTCAATTTCGGCAATCCGGAGCGGCCCGAGATCATGGGCCAGCTGGTCGGCTGCATCCGCGGCATTGCCGAGGCCTGCAAGGCGCTGGCGTTCCCGGTCGTGTCGGGCAACGTGTCGCTCTACAACGAGACCAAGTTTCCCGGCGAGGAGATGGGCCGCGCGATCCTGCCGACGCCGTCCATCGGCGGCGTCGGATTGATCGACGACTTCAGCAAGTCGGCGACGCTCGCCTTCAAGGGCGAAGGCGATGCGATCCTGCTCATCGGCGAGACGACGGGCTGGCTCGGCCAGTCGATGTATCTGCGCGAGATCTGCGACCGCGAGGACGGCGCGCCGCCGCCGGTCGATCTGATCGAGGAGCGCGAGAACGGCGACTTCGTCCGCGCGCTCATCCTCGATGGCACCGCGACCGCGGTGCACGACCTGTCCGATGGCGGGCTGGCGGTGGCCGTGGCTGAGATGGCGATGGCGTCCGGCATCGGCGCGGTGCTCTCTGAAGCGCCGTCGGATATCCCGGCGCACGCGCATTGGTTCGGCGAGGATCAGGCGCGCTACGTGGTGACCGTGCCGGCGGCGAAGGCTGACGAAGTGCTCGCGCAGGCGCGCGACGTGGCCGTGCTGGTCACGCGCCTCGGTGTCACCGGCGGCGACACCTTGGCGCTGCCGGGCGAGCGCGCGATCCCGCTCGTCGCCTTGCGCGACAAGTTCGAGGGCTGGTTGCCCGGCTACATGGCGGGCGAGCCGCCCGTGGCGGCCTGACCTTT
>DATDMA010000313.1:0-3327 GCA_036519015.1 Pseudolabrys sp.
GATCTCAAGATCGATCTCCCGCGCCCGCGCGAGCGGGGTTCGGCGGAGGTCGCCGCGCTCGAAGGCCAGATCTTGCGCGAGCTCTTCAAGAACGCGAAGGCCGGCGACGACGCCTGAGCAACCGCCCGCTGTCTCAATGGAAATTGATTCGCGCTGAAGCGCCCATCTGTGAAAATATGGGTGCGGCCCGACGGCCGTGGAGATTCGTTTATGAGCGTTTCACGTCAATTGCATCTCGGCGCCTTCATGCGCCCGGTCAGTATTCATACCGGCGCCTGGCGCTATCCCGGTGCCTACCCGGACGCGAACTTCAATTTCGGGCATCTCAAGCAGTTCATCCAGACGCTCGAGCGCGCGAAATTTGACGCCTTCTTCATGGCGGACCATCTGGCCGTGCTGAACATGCCGATCGAGGCCTTGAAGCGCAGTCACACGGTCACCTCGTTCGAGCCGTTCACGCTGCTGTCGGCGCTGGCTGCCGTGACGGAGCGCATCGGGCTCGTCGCGACTGGATCGACGACCTTCGACGAGCCCTATCACATCGCCCGCCGCTTTGCCTCGCTCGATCACATCAGCGGCGGCCGCGCTGGCTGGAACATCGTCACCACGTCCAACCCCGACGCGGCGCTCAACTTCGGCCTGGACGACCACATGGAGCATGACGAGCGCTACAAGCGCGCGCGCGAGTTTTATGATGTCGTGACGGGGCTGTGGGACAGCTTTGCCGACGACGCCTTCATCCGCGACGTCGAGAGCGGCATCTATTTCGATCCGGCCAAGATGCACGTCCTCGGCCACAAGGGTCAGTATCTATCGGTGCGCGGGCCACTTAACATCGCGCGTCCGGTGCAGGGCTGGCCGGTGATCGTGCAGGCGGGCGCCTCCGACGCGGGCAAGCAACTCGCCGCCGAAACCGCCGAGGCTGTCTTCACGGCGCAGAACAATCTCGCCGATGGCCGCCGTTTCTACGCGGACGTGAAAGGCCGCATGGACAAGTTGGGACGCAACCGCGATCACCTGAAAATCCTTCCCGGTGTGCTGGTCGTGGTGGGCGATACGGACGAAGCGGCGCGCGAGAAGCGCGCGCGCGTGGACAGCCTCGTCAATTACAGCAACGCCATCGCGTCTTTGTCGATCGCGCTCGGACATGACGCGTCGAAGTTCGATCCGGACAAGCCGCTGCCGGAGGTCCCCGAGACCAACGCCAGCAAGAGTGGCCGCGAGCGGGCGATCTCGCTCGGCAAGCGGGAGAACCTCACGGTGCGTCAGCTCGCGCAGCGGCTCGGCGGCTATGGCGGCCTTGCCTTCGTCGGCACCGCGGCGACGATCGCCGACGCGATGGAGGAATGGCTTGTCACCGAAGGCAGCGACGGCTTCAACGTCATGTTTCCGTATCTGCCGGAAGGGCTCGATGACTTTGCCGATAAGGTCGTGCCGGAGCTGCAACGGCGCGGCATCTTCCGGAAGGACTACGAAGGCACGACGCTCAGGGACCATCTCGGCCTTCCGCGTCCGGCCAATCGATTTTTCTAACTCCCCGCCTTCACTTCTCCCGAAACGCCTTCGCGATCTGATCCCGCAAAGGCTTCACGAAGTACGACATCGCCGTGCGCGGGCTGGTCTGAACGAAGACCTCGACCGGCATTCCCGGCACGAGCCTATTCTTGTCGAGGCGCGCGACCTCCTCGGGCGGCAAGCGGATCCGGATCTGATAAAAGCTCGCGCCGGTGTTCTCATCTTGCGTGGTGTCGGCGGAGATCGTGGCCACCGCTCCGTTGATGTCCGGCGTCGTGCGCGCATCGAAGGCCGGGAATTTCAGCGTGGCCGATTGCCCGAGATAGAGCTGATTGATATCGCGCGGATCGACCTTCGCCTGCACCGTCAAGTCGTCATGGTCCGGCACGATCAGCATGATCTGCTCGCCCGGTGAAATGACTCCGCCGATGGTGTGCACCGAGAGCTCGTGGACGAAGCCATCCTGTGGCGCGCGGATGTCGATGTGCGTGAGCTGGTCCTCGGCCGTAATTTTCCGCTCGCCGAGCTCGGCCATCTTGCCCTGAATCTCGCGCAGCTCCTTGGCGACGTCGCTGCGCAAATCCTGGTCGATCTGGATGATCTTCAGCTCGGTCTCGGAGATCTTGCCTTTTGCTTCGGCGACGGACGCGACAAGCTGATTGCTCTCGCCGTCCAGGCGCGCCGCCTCGCGTTCGAGCGATGTGATCCGCGACAGCGGCACCAGATTCTTCGTCCAAAGATCTTGCACGCTGTCGCGCTCGGTATGGACCAATGCGATTTCGCGCATCTTGGACTCAGCCTGTCCAAGAAGCCCTTGAATCTGTTCGCGGAGCTGCGCGACCTGCTCGTGAAGCTGATCCTTCTGCCCTTGCCGCGCGCTCTTACGGAGTTCGAACAGGCGCAACTCGCCGGTCATCAGGCGGGCAATCTCGGGTTCGTCCGCGCGCGCGATCAAGCTCTGCGGGAACATCGGTTTGTCCGCGCCGTCCCGTTCCGCCTCGAGCCGCGCTTCGCGCGCCACAAGCTCGTCGAGGCTCTTCACGACAATCGCCAGATTGGCGCGCGTCACCGTATCGTCGAGGCGCACGACGACCTGGCCGGCTTTGACCGCGTCGCCGTCGCGCACGCGCAAGTCGCCGACCACACCGCCGGTCGGATGCTGCACCTTTTTGACATCGGTATCGACGGCCACGACGCCGGACGCAATCACCGCGCCGGCGATGTGCGTCGCCGCCGCCCAGCCGCCTAAGCCTCCCACCAGGACTACAAGAACAACCGCTCCTGCCAGCGCGTGGCGGCGCGCGGAGCGCAAGGCATGGCCGGACGTTAAGGCGGTCCCAGCGGTCATGGCGACGTCAACTTAGCCTCAGTGACGACGTTGAGCCGGTTCGCGCCGGCGGGCGGCCGCAGGACCTGGCGCAGCACCTCATCCTTCGAGCCGAACGCCTGGATCTCGCCGTGCGCCATGGCGGCTACGCAATCGACCGCGGTGAGCGCCGACGGCCGATGCGCGATCACGATGACGATCCCGCCGCGAGCGCGCACGCCGGCGATGGCCGAGGTCAGCGCCCGTTCGCCATCGGCATCGAGATTCGAGTTCGGCTCGTCGAGCACCACCAGGAATGGATCGCGATAGAGCGCGCGCGCCAGCGCGATGCGTTGCCGCTGGCCAGCGGAGAGCGCCTGGCCGGCCTCGCCGATGCGGGTGTCGTAGCCGTTCGGCAAAGCCAAGATCATGTCGTGCACATCGGCCGCCCGTGCCGCGGCGATCACGGCGCCAGGATCAGGATCAAGCGCGAAGCGCGCGATGTT
>DATDMA010000314.1:0-24399 GCA_036519015.1 Pseudolabrys sp.
GCGCGCTCGTGCACCTTCACCTGAGCAAACAGATAGTCGACGTCTGCGTTCGGATGCTGCGAGGGGCTGATGATGGCGACCTTGCTGGTCACGGCATTGCCGCCGCCGATGCCGTCGATCTCCAGCTCGTTCCCGGCGCCCATGACCGAGATGAGGAGGGCATCGCGCTGCACGGGATCGGTCGGCAGGTCGGATGCGAAAAAATACGGACCGCGCGACGTGCCGCCGCGCATCATCACGCATGGAATTTTGATCTGCTGACGCATTGGAACCCCGTACTGAGGGGCCGAACCTGCAACTGAAGTTCGTGCCACGGCGGCACGTTAGCGAGGCGATATTCTTTTGATAAATGCAAGTATTGTGCGTATTGTTGCGGCATGAGAATTAATTCGAGATCCTCGATTTGGGGCGCAATCCAGTCCGATCCAACTAATTTGATTAGTGCATCTATTTTCAGTATTATGTCATTATGCGGATCAATTTCGAACTTCTCGACGTGCGGGCGTTTCTTGCGATCCTGGAGACAGGGAGCTTCCACAAGGCGGCCGAGACACTGAACATTTCGCAGCCCGCCTTGAGCCGCCGCATCAAGGCGCTGGAGCAGAATGTCGGCGCGCCGCTGCTAGAGCGGACGACGCGGCACGTAGCGCCGACGCCTGCGGGACGGCAGCTCAAACCGCTCCTGGCGCGCCTCATCGATGAGGTCGAAACGTCGATTTTCGGAATGAACGAGACGGGACGGCGCCAAGGAGGACAGGTCGCGATAGCCTGCGTGCCGACCGCGGCGTTTTACTTTCTTCCGCAGGTGATCCGCCGCTTCAACCGCAGCTTTCCCTTGATCCGCTTCCGCATTCTCGATCTCTCGGCGCGGGAGGGTTTGGACAGCGTGGCGCGCGGCGAAACGGAGTTCGGGATCAACATGCTCGGGTCGGCCGAACCCGATCTCACCTTCACTCCGCTTCTTGATGACCCGTTCGTGCTCGCTTGCCGAAACGACCATCCGCTTTCTAAGCGGCGGGAGTTGAAGTGGTCCGATATCGCCGGATTTCCGCTGATCGGGGTGAGCCGCCACAGCGGCAATAGGACCATTCTCGACAATGCGCTCGCCAAGCACAGCGTCGAACTCAACTGGTTCTACGAAGTGAACCATCTTTCAACTTCCCTCGGTCTGGTCGAGGCCGGTCTCGGCATTTCGGTTCTGCCGCGTCTGGCAACCCCGCAGACCAAGCATCCGCTGATCTCGACCATACCGATCAAGGAGCCCGTCGTTTCGCGCACAATTGGAATCGTGGAGCGGCGGTCGGGACGCCTGTCGCCTGCCGCGGTGCGTTTCCGCGACATGCTGGTCGAAAGCTGGCGTTCCGTGGCGCGGAAGTCCTAGCGCGGCTCGTCGAGCGTCTGGCAGACGGTGGCTGTATTCACAACCGGCGTGATCCAGTTTCGCAGAAACGCGAGGCTGCGCTCGTGTGCTTCGTCCGAGTAGGCCCCGCTCGC
Source organism: Pseudolabrys sp. (assembly GCA_036519015.1). Classification (GTDB taxonomy): domain Bacteria; phylum Pseudomonadota; class Alphaproteobacteria; order Rhizobiales; family Xanthobacteraceae; genus Pseudolabrys. Next base: position 1,495 of record DATDMA010000314.1, read on the forward strand.
ATCCTCGACGGCGACCGTGAAATAACCGAGCGCAGCCGCATGCCGGCATGTAAATTCGATGCCGATGTCGGTCGCCACGCCGCAGATGATGAGCGTATCGATGCCGAGCGTCTTCAGCCGCAGGTCGAGTGGCGTATCGACGAATAGGGAGGGCTGACTCTTCTCGAGGACGATGTGGTGAGGCTTCGGCATCAGGCCGTCGATAAAGTTGGTGTCCTCCATGCCGGACTGCATGGTAGCCACTAGCTTGTCCGGATGATCGACCTTCTGCTTCTTCATCAGGAAGAGGAGAAAAGGACCCGTCGTGAGGTGCAGCGGCGGCAGAACGTGCCGGCTCCAGATCACCGGCAGCCCATGGCGTTCGGCGGCCTCGAGGAGCTTCAGGGCATTGTCGCGGATCGACCCGACGCGGGGGGCGCGCCCTGCGAGCCCGTTCTGCATGTCCCACATGACGAGCGCCGCGCGGCGGGGATCGAGGAAGTCCTTGGTGTGAAGCGGCAGCGGCAGGCGCTCGCGCAAAGGGCTCATGGTATGCGTCCTTGCTGGTCTTTGCTTACGCTCTCATCCCAGAGCCGCCAAGGCAGCCCGATAGTAGCTTTCGTCGAGATACTTTTCGGGAGCCGGGATGCTGTCCAGCGACGCGCTATTAAAGCGGGCGCGCAATTTTAGGACAGCCACCATGCCGGCGTGGGAAATCCGGGCGTCCTTTGTGAATCCGCGCGCAGGATCGGTGATCTGGTCGAAGCTCTCCTCCGCGACATCACGTTCGAGGTCCATCCGGGTCTGCAGCAGCGAAATCGCGGCCTCGCGGTTCTCCGGTCGCAGCGACCAGCGCAGGCCTTCGATGTAACCCGCCAGATAGCGGGCCAATGTGTCGCGGTTCTGTTCGCCCCACGCGCGCCGCACGAAGGCGCCGGCGGACTGGTACTCGTCTATGACCTCCGTCGGGTTGGCGAGGACCTTCAGTCCGGCTCGTTGCGCGAACAGATTGAACGGCAGATTGAGGAGGGAGAAATCGATGGTGCGGTCCTTCAGCGCCTGCAGGCGGAAGCGGGTGGCTCCGATCGGTTTGACCTTGTAGTCACCTGGGTTCAATCCCTTCAGCCGAAGCATCTCGTAGGCGATCAAAGCAAAGGCCGTATCGGGGGCATCGACGCCGAGAGTCTTGCCGCGCAGGTGGTCGTACGAGGTGATCTCCGGCTGGACGATCAGCTTGTTGAAGCCGCGATCAAGGCCGATCACGATGGCGACGTCCTTTCCTGCCGCGTCGACCATCGAAACCGCGTTATCAATCGCCGAGTGGGCGATGTCATAGATACCGTCGGCGAGCCCGTCGCGCTGCTGCTCGGAGCTTTGGGTAAAGATGGTCTGCACGGCGAGACCCTTGCTGGAATAGAAGCCGTTTACTTCGGCCGCGAAGCTGGGGAGGTTTTGAACACCGGGGAAGACGATGACACGAAGAGGGCTTGGCACAGGACTAACGCTGCTTGGACATTGAAACGTCGGGCGAAAGCAGTCCGCGGCGCCGTGAGGAATACGTCGGCCGAGCGGATGCTGGATGGTGCACGGTTAGCAGCTTATCGTGTGCCCGATAATTCCGATAAACGGCTTCATTGATGCATTCTTCGAAACCGGCCTTGCGCGCCGGAACAGCCTCTGATTAGCCCAGTAAGCCACGGACAACGTCGCGCGCAGACAATATCGAAAGGTTGGTGGCAGTCAGGGAAGATTAAGAAAATGGCGTCGGATCCGCAGGTCGATCTTATCTTTTCTCATTTCATCCCGCGCTACGAGGCTACGGGGGTCGATCCCAATGATCTTCGTACGCTGATGACGACAATCAGTCGCTGGGATGATTGGTGCAAGGGCTGGTCCGAATACGGACAGCGGCACGAGGAACTTGCGGATGAAGCGTTGCGGCAGGGACGGAGCCTGACCGCGGCAGAAGCGTATGTGCGTGCCGCCATCTACTATCACTATGGCAAGCACCTGTTCGCCGATCGTCCCGACGAATTCGCACAGGCACACGGTGCCATGCTGCGATGCTACACGGCTGGGGCGACCGCACTGCCGCTACCGGCGGAGCGGGTGCTCTTTCCATATCAGGGCGTCGCCATGCCGGGCTGGCTGCGAAAGCCAATGGGAAACGATCGCGCGCCGGTGGCCGTTATTCTTCCGGGCTTAGATGCGTGCAAGGAAGAGCTGCATCATTGGGCGCGCGCCTTTGTCGAGCGCGGAATGGCCGCACTGACGCTCGACGGTCCGGGCCAGGGAGAAACATCATTTCATCTGCCGACGACCCACGAATGGGGTGCCGTTCTGGGTGCCGTTGTCGATGTGCTGGAGAAACGCGATGACGTCGACGGATCGCGTGTCGGGGTTGTGGGGCAGAGCCTGGGAGCAATCTACGCGCCGCTAGCCGCGGCAGGTGAGCGACGCCTGAAGGCCTGCATCGCGAACTGCGGACCTTTCGATTGGGGTGCTGTGTTGCCCAAAATGCCCGCGGTCTCGCAGGAAGTCTTCCGTGTGCGTAGCCACGCTTCGTCAATCGAGGAAGCGCATCAACGCGCGCGCCAGATCACCTTGGAGGGACGGGCAGACAAGATCGAATGCCCGACCCTCGTCATATTCGGCGCGGGCGATCGGTTGATATCGCCCGCGGAAGGGAGGCGGCTCGCCGATGCCGTCTCCGGACCATGCGACTACGTGGTCTATGAGGAAGGAAACCATGTCTGCTTCAATATCAGTTACAAATTCCGGCCACTGACAGCCGATTGGATGAACGAAAAGCTGAAGACCGCCTAACACGTGGCGCGATGAACTCATTCCGCCAACGAAACACATACGGGAGAAATGGAATGCTCATCCCAACACGTTCGGCTTATGGAAATGTCGCAAAATCAGCGTGCCTCGCGGCTCTCGGACTGTGTTCGCTTGCCGCCGTCGGTTCGAGCACTCCGGCCGTCGCGCAAGCCGACAAAGATTACCCAAGCCGGCCTGTTCAACTTGTGATCGGTTATGGCGCCGGTACGATTGGCGATGTGAGCATGCGTATCGTTGCGCAACAGCTCACCAATCAGCTTGGCAAGGCATTTATCGTCGAGAACCGGCCCGGCGCTGCCGGCGTGATCGCTGCCAAGGCCGCTGCCATGGCAACGCCGGACGGCTACACGCTGCTGCTGACTGGAAACAGTTACGCGATCAGCACGGCCTGGTTTAAGTCCGTGCCCTACGACGTGCTCAAGGATTTCGCTCCGGTCTCGACCGTAGCAAGTTTCGAGTTCCTGGTCGTGACGCAAAAGGGATCGAAGTTCAAGTCGATGCAGGATGTTATCGCATATGCGAAGGCCAACCCCGGCAAGCTGTCCATCGCGACCTTGAATCCGGGAACAACTCAGAGCCTTGCCGTAGACCTTTTGAAAGTCGTTGCCGGGGTGGACGTCACGGCCATTCCTTACCGTAGCTCGCCGGAGGCTGCCAATGCCCTTCTGCGTGGTGACGTGGATATTGACATGGACTCGTATGGGCCACTCCAGTCCCTGTTGGATGGGCAGAAGATTGACGTGATTGCTACGACGGGGCGCCAGCGCGCGCCCTTTTTGAAGGGAGTGCCAACGGTTGCGGAAAGCGGCGTCCCGAACTTCGATGTAACGAGCTGGAATGGAATAGCGGCCCCGGCAGGCGTGCCGAAGCCGATCATTGATAAGCTCAGCAAAGCGATAAACCAGACGCTCGCGTCAGAGGAAGTGCAGACGACGGCGGGGAGGCTTGGCATCGAAATGCGCGGCAGCACGCCCGACGAACTGCAAACACGGATGAAAAACGAGATCGCAAAGTGGTCCGATCTGATCGAGAAGGCACATATCCCTAAACATGACTAGGGAGTGTCTGTCACCTTGTGATTCGCGCGCACGATTGCGGCTGCGGCGACCATCGTGAAGCGGCGTAAGTCAAGCGACGCTGACCTAAAAACAGAACTGGTGTTGGGGGAACATATGACTGAGATTAAGCCCGCAGGGCACGTATCGAAGGCCGCGAGGCGGCTTTCGCCCGTCGCCATGAAGCAATTCTTGTTGCTCCTTGTGGCGATCCTCTTTTGCGCGGTCAACACGGCGGGACGCGCCGAGACCTATCCCTCGCGGACGATCACCATCGTGGTCGGTTTCGCGCCGGGCGGGCTCATCGACGTGGTCGCGCGTGTGGTGGGACAGAAACTGCAGGTTAAGCTGGGCCAGACGGTTATCGTCGAAAACCGTCCCGGCGCCGCCGGCAACCTCGCGCATCGCCGCGCCGCGAATGCCGAACCCGATGGCTACACGATCCTCGGCGCCACCACGTCGCTTGCCATCAACGAAGCTCTCTATCCCAAGCGCGGCTACACCGCCGACCAGTTCAAGGCGCTGTCGATTTCGGCACGGTCGCCGGAGATGATCTCCGCGCCGGCCGAGGGGGCGAAGAGCCTCAAAGAGTATCTCGATAATGCGCGTGCCCACGGCGCCCAATACGGCACGGCCGGCGCCGGCAGCGCATCTTATATCGTGACGCAGTACTTCATGGAGAAGCTCGCCAAGGTGAAGGCGACCCACATCCCGTACCAGGGCGGCGCGCCGGCAATCGCGGCAGCAATCGGCAACCAGATTCCTCTGGTCGCAGCGCCTCCCGCCGCCGGTCTCGTCGCGCCCATCAAGGCGGGCTCGTTGCGCGGGCTGGCGCTTGCCAGCGAGAAGCGCCTTCCACTCCTGCCCGACGTGCCGACCTACCTGGAACTTGGTTATTCCGGTCTTATCGCGTCAGCCTGGACCGGCTTCTTCGTACCAGCCAAGACATCGGATGATGTTGCGCAGAAGCTCAACGGCGCCATCAACGAAATTCTGCGCGAACCCGAGGTTGTCGAAAGGCTGCAGCAGATCGGATTCGAGCCGCTGACGCTGGACCTGAATCAGGCGAACGCCACGTTCCGCGAGGAAATCGGCAACTGGCGCACGATGGTCGACGCCATCCAACTCAAGGTCGAGTGATGCGTCCCCCACGACGCGGCCCCGCAGAAGCGCTACTCGAGGCGGTTGAAATTTCCCTGATCGTTTCCAGAAATTCCCTGTTCTCCCCCAGAAATTCCCTGTTCCGATGAGTAGGGAATTTGGCTGTAAGTCCCCAAAAACATTGGGCTAACGGGAGCGTCCTATCCGGAAATAGCCCTAGAATTGAAAAGATCCCTGTTCTTTTCCCTGTTAGCAGGGAATTTGGGAGTGGAGACGGGTTCGCCTACGACTGCGTCCGCCACCACCCATTCCGGGTTTCTGCCGACCTGCGGAGACTTGCCGAATATGCCCGCCAATGGCGGGCTTTTTTATCGCGTCTCCTGGTCTCCGAGTCTCCAGACTGGCTGAGCGGCCCATTTCGAGGCTCTGTCTCCGCCGCTGAAATTCCCGTTCCTGGCGCCGAAAAGGTGTGGTGCAAAGAGCTTCGCCCCGAAGCTGTCGCTGCCCAACAAGTCGTTTCTTTTGACTCAGGTGAGCACTGCGCGGGCTGCGTCACCCGGAAGCGGACGGGGCGCCGCGGTGCTCGATCCGCTTCTCGGCAGCGGCACGACCTTAATCGCCTGCGAGCGCAGCCGTCGGTGAGAACGATTTTGAGCATGATGGCGAAATCACGCTCTCAAGCGACACTGGAAGCCCCTGCCCAGGTCAGCACCACGGAGGAGGAGGAGGGGAAGAAGGCCTTTGACGCCTACCTCAACGCGTTGGCACAGCGTGCCGCCAACGTGGAGAAAAGCCGTGGCCACAGAACGACAACACGCAAGCCACAGAGGCAGCGACCCCTGCAAAATCCAACAATGGCCCCCGTCGCAACGATGGGTGATCGGCATCATTGATCACTTCTCGGGAATGCAGCTCATGCGAGAGCAATCAGTCGCAGAAATCGTCGCAAGCTCAGCGGAGGAACGGAAGCACCTCTACGACGTGTTCAACACGCCGGAACGGCTCGACTTTCTAAAGAACCGTTGGCCTTTCTTTGCCCGGCCGTCGCAGCTACCCCTGCCCGGGGCTCGGTCCAATTGGCTCATTCTGGCGGGGCGCGGCTTCGGCATGACCCGCACCGGCGCCGAATGGGTGCGCGCCAATATGTGCGGCCCAAGCCCGCTCATGGCCGGCCGGTGGCGGCACATTGCGCTCATCGCCGAAACGTCCGCCGACGCCCGCGCGGTCGTGGTCGGGGACGGTAAGGCGGTCTCCGACCCGACGGCCGGCTCCGGCATCCTGCAGGTGCACCCAAAGGATTTCCGCCCGGCCTATGAGCCGTCCAAACGGCGGCTGACGTGGCCCAACGGCGCAATTGCGACGATTTACAACGGTACGGAACCCGACCAATTGCGCGGGCCGCAACACGATGCCGCTTGGTGCGATGAATTGGCGAAGTGGCAGTACGCGCAGCAGACCTGGGACCAGCTCCAGTTCGGCCTGCGCACCGGCGATAATCCGCAGGTCTGCATTACGACCACGCCGCGCCCGATCGGGCTGCTGAAGGAACTGATGAAGGACCCGGGGACGGTGGTCACCCGCGGGTCGACGTTCGACAACAGCGGCAATCTGTCGGACATGCGCTGTGGAAGCGCAGCCTCGACGGCCACGGCTACGTGCTGGACGACGTGTCCGGCGTGATGGCGCCGCACGAGTGGGCGACGACCGCGATCTCGCTGCTGCATGAGCGCATGGGCGATCGCGTCATTGCCGAAACCAACAATGGCGGCGAGATGGTCGAGCACACGTTGCGCATGGTCGACTCAAGCGTGCCCTTCAATGCCGTCTGGGCCTCGCGCGGCAAGGTGACGCGCGCCGAGCCGATCAGCGCGCTCTACGAGCAGGGGCGCGTGCATTACGTTGGCGCTTTCCCGCGACTGCAAGACCAGATGTGCGCCTTCACCGTCGACTTCAACCGCACGGAAATGGGCTATTCGCACGACCGCGTGGATGCGCTCGTCTGGGCTCTGACCGAGTTGATGATTGAGGGGACAAGCGAGCGCCGGTTTTTGTTTGCCTGACCAGAGCGACCTAAGATTGGAGGACAATTTAGGCGCTGTCATAAAACCCGCATTGTCGGAACTCCGCTATCAACCGCTTTGCCGGTGCCAGAAGAGGAGCCGCCCTTCGAAGAATACAAATGCGCGGTTGAGCAGGTAGCCGGACAGCCCGAGCAGAAAGAGCGCGGCGAACATGTCGGCGCCTCGGCCGGCGTATTGCATTGAGGTGATGTAGTAGCCAATGCCGGAATCGCCAGCGACCATTTCCGCCGCTACTACAGAGACAAAGGCGAGCCCGAGACTGACGCGCAGCCCGGCAAAGACGTAAGGCAAAGTCGCCGGCAGCAGAACGCTGCGCAACGTGTCGAGCCAAGACGTGCCGAAGGTCGCGGCGACAGCACGATAGGTCGGCTCAATCGCGAGCGCGCCATAGAGGGTGTTCACGAAGACCGGGAAGAAGACCGTGAAGGCCACGACGGCGATCTTCATCGGATTATCGAGGCCGAGAAACAAGATGAGCGGCGGGATTAGCGCTGGAATTGGTAGCGGCCTCAACAACTCGATCGTCGGCTCGAGCGCCGCACGGGTCAGCCGGCTGACGGACAGCAGCACGCCAAGGACGATGCCGGCGGCAGCGCCGAGCACAAAGCCCACAGCCATCCGATACAGCGTACCGCCCAGGGCGCCTGCCAGTTCGCCCTTGCCCAGGTCTCTCACCGTGGCAACGAGAACGGCTGACACCGGCGGCCAGTTGGAACTCGTGACGAGACCAGTGCGCGCGGACAGTTCCCACAGCATCAGCAACGTGATGATAAACCAGAGTCCGAGGCGCGGACCTCCGAACGCAAGTCGAATGGCCTTGCGTAGATCCGCGAGGCCGGAGCCTTTGCTGTTTTTGGCAGACTGGATCTGCATCGCTTAGCCGAGCGCGGTCTTGTAGAGCAGGCCCTTGCTGTCCGGCAGGTCCTTCAAAGCGCCATAACGCTTCATCGCCTCGCCGATGCGGTCGAGATTACCGGGCGCGATCGTCTTGACGAAATCGGGCCAGGCGATCAGCGCCCGCAGGCGTTCGGGCGGAAGCTTGGTAAACTTCGCGATCGACTCGACCATTTCAGGATTCTTCTCGTTCGCTTGAGCCCATTCTGCACCCTTTTGATAGGCGCGGACGAAGGCCTCGACGATCTCTCTATTCTTGTCGATGTAGGCGCCGCTGGCGGCAAACGCCGCGACGATTGTGTTCGGGAGCATCGTCCCCATCAGCCCAGAGACGATTTCGAGCTTGTCGCCATGCGCCAGTACGCTTCCTGACATAAAGGGCTCGTTCGTGGACACGTAGTCGACGCGGCCGCTGAGTAGCGCATCTTCCTGTTGCGGGAAGTGCACTTCAATGATGTTGGCTTTGGAAGAGTCGCCGCCGGTCGAATCGATCCATAAGCGGGTGCAGACCCAGGGCAGGTTTTGCAACAGGTGCGATGCGCCGGTCTTGCCGACGACATCCTTTCCGGTCTTGATGCCCGACCCTTTGCGCACCATGACGGCGGAGTAGTCGTTCGGGAAAGGCCTGGAGCCTGAGATGCCGCTCACAATCTTAAGATCGAGCCCTTCCTGCTGGCTCTGGAGCATGGTCGTGACGGTCGACATTGAAATCTGCAATTGGCCGGCGACGAGCGCCGCCATGCTCGGTCCACCGCCCGGCGTTGGCGTTACGCTAACTTCGAGTCGCTCCTGCGCGAAATAGTCTTTTGTCTGTGCAATGAAAAAGGCGCCTGCGTCGAGCACCGGCACGACGCCGACCCGAAGCTTGGTCATGTTCGATTGGGCCCAGACTGCAGGTGCCTTGACGCCGAGCCCGGCGAAGGCGAGGCCGGTACCCATCAGTTTCGTCGCACTTCGTCGCGAAATCCCCGTCATTGTTTCTCTCCTAGGCGCTGCGTTTCGTTCCTACCGTTATGTCTCGTGGCGTTGGTCGAGCCATGGCACCCAGCGGCGTTCCACCTTCGCCATTGCGATGTTGATGAGAAGCCCGACGATCGCCAAGATGACGAGCCAGGCGTACATCTCGCGGATGCGGAAAGAACGCTGATTTTCGAGCACCAGGTAGCCAAGGCCGCTGTTGCCAGCGAGCATCTCCGTCAGGATTGTCATCAGGAGCGCCAAGCCGACGGCGACACGCATGCCGGCGAAGATGTAGGGCATCGCAGCCGGCAAGATGATCTTGAATGTAATGGCCGTTCGCCCGAGGCCGAAGGTGCGTCCGGTCGCGATCAGCACCGAGTCGGTGCCGCGAACACCCTGGATCGTATTGATGAGAACAGGGAAGAAGCTGGCCAGCGCGACGGCAGTGATCATCATCGGCGCGCCGAAGCCGAGAAAGAGCATGAGAACGGGCACCAAGGCGGCCTTTGGCATAGGCCGGATGCTCTCGATGAGCGGATCGAGCAAATGGTTTACGGTTTGCGACGTTCCCATAAGCAGACCAAGGACGATGCCGCAGACCACGGCGACCAGATAGCCTGCGGCGAACAGCGCCATTGTGGCGCCGAGCGGGCGCACAAAGGTGCCGTCGGCTACGAGGCCCCAGAATGTGCCGGCGACTACGCTCGGAGGCGGAAAAAGAGCGCGATTGATGACGCCCACGCGCGTGAGATATTCCAGCGCAGCGAGAACCAGCGCGAGGAAGACGAGTCCCGGCAGCAGCGAGAATGCGCGTCTAAGGACCTTCATGGGGCCGATCAAGCAGGATGTTGAGGAGATCGTGGCGATAGCGCAGGAACACGGGGTCTTCGCGCGTATCCACCGGATGGCGCGGCCGAGGCAGGCCTGGTTCGACAATTTTGGAGATCGAGGAGGGGCGCCGCGTCAAGACCGCGATGCGATCCGATAGGTAGACCGCCTCTTCGACGTCATGCGTGACGAAGAGGACGGTCAGGTCCTCGCTCCTGCTCCAGATATCGAGAACGAGCGCCTGCAATTCGAGGCGCGTCAGCGCGTCGACCGCGCTGAATGGCTCATCCATCAATAGCACGCGCGGCGTTGCTGCGAGAGCACGCGCGATGGCGACGCGCTGTTGCATGCCGCCGGACAGCTGCCAAGGATAGTGGTTGGCGAATTCCTCAAGCCCGACCATGGCCAGATAAGCGGCCGCCCGCGTGGCGCGTTCGTGCCGTCCGAGCGGCTTTCGTTCGAGCGCGAAGGCGACATTGTCGCGCACGGTGCGCCAGGGGAACAGCGATTTGGTGTATTGCTGGAACAGATACACCATTTCGGCCGGAGGTCCGTTCACTGGCTTGTCGTTGAACATCACGCGTCCGCACGATGGCGTGACTAGGCCGGCCGCAATCTGCAGCAGCGTTGACTTTCCACAACCCGAAGGGCCGATCACGGTCATGAACTCGCCGCGGCGGATTGCGAGATCGACACCCTTGAGCGCCTCGGTGGCGAGGCTGTCGGCGCCGTAGCTTTTGCCGACGCCCTCCAGCCGCAAAAGCGTCTCGCGTGGCTGGGCGCGCCCGCTGCCCGCGTCGTGCGCAGGGCTTTCTGGCACGCGAACGCGCGCGTTCGCCGACGTCTGTTGCGTCTGCTTCAATTCCGTTTCTCCCTACGCCGTTCGGCGTTCTTCTTTTTTTCGGCTGCGGAGCTGTATTCAGCTTACACAGCTTGGGTAGTCTAATTCAGGCGGCTTCGTTAGGTAACTTATTGTAACGAAAAAAGCTGTCCGAAGCCCGTCAGAGTATCTCTTACACCCATCATGCGCAGCGCATGCCACGCCGCGACCTGGTTGCTCGTAACGACTGGGCGGCCGATGTCGCGTTCGAGATCGGCTACGACCTCAAGTGAGCGCACGGCTGTGCAGCTGATGAAATACGCGTCGGCGTCATCACGGATATGCGCACGGACGAGCCGGTACCATTCCCCAGGTTCGACCGAAATCATGTCTTTCGCCTGTGAAATGCCGAGCCCGACGGCATTCAACACGCTGATCTGCCGGCTTTCCAGAAAGGCCGTCTCGCGGGCATTGATTGCTTCGATATAGGGCGACACCATGACGATGCGGCGCACGTCGAGGGCCTTGAAGGCTGCCATCAAGGCCCGGGATGTCGCCGTGGCTGGCAGGCCCGTGGCCTTCGTGATGCGTTCGGGTAGGGCCCGATCCATTTCCGCGTCCCAGGTGGTCACTGCCGTACAGTGAAACAGAATAAGATCGGCGCAGGCGTCCGCGAGCAGGCCGGCGCCGTCTTCAACCCGGTCCGTCATCGCCAACAATTCGGCATCGCTGCTACCGGTGAGTTTGAGACGCGTGGTGTGCAGGCTGACGCCGGCCGGCAGCATGGCGTTGAATTGGGACTCGGCAGCGACATTGCCCGAGGGCAGGAGCATGCCGAGCCGGGCGCGCCAGCCGTAGCGCGGCGACGTTGCGGAAGAATTGTTCATGATGCGATCCTGGATAGTTTGTAGTGGTCGTTGCGTTCGAGCCAGATGGAGAGGTCGCTGACCGCGGCTTCGATGCGTTGCAGCAGGGGCTCCGATTGGATGCGGCCGTCGGTGAAGTCGCGCTCCGAGGCGTAGATCGAGGTTGCGATAGTGTGCGACGAGAAGAATCCGAAGAGCGGTCGCAACTGATGCTCGACCATCAGAGCGTGACGATCGCCGCCTCCATTGGCGGTCAGGACGACGGGCAATCCGGCAAGCCGTTGCGGCTCAATGAGATCGAAGAAGTGTTTGAATAACCCCGTGTACGATCCTTTGTAGACGGGCGAGCCGACGACGACGGCGTCAGCCTTGGCAAGGCGATCGATGACGCTCTCCAGCTTCGGCGGCAAGTCGGAGCCGTCCATGGCCTGCCCGAGTTCCGGCATGACGTCGACGAGATCGAAGACGGAAGCGTCGACCGACTCGTCGCCACGACGCGACGCGATGTGTTCGATGACGGTTTCGACCAGCTTACGGGTCTTCGACGGCCGGTGCAGATTGCCGCTAAAGCCGACAACGTTCAGATTTTGTGACCCTGCAAGCGGCATTGATGGACCTGTCGTTATCCGGCCATGGCGCGCAAGGTCTTCGTCTTGCGTTTGCCGGTGAGAACAGTCTTCGGAGACGCCGCGTTTTGCGGTGCCGCCTCAATTGAAGCATCGCGTTGCCGCGCCCCGAGGCGGCTTGAAAGATCGGCGGCAGCTTTGAGCAGCATACGGATCGGACGGCCCCTCGGATCCAAATCCAGAACACCCTCGAGCCCAACGAGCGTCAGGGCCGCCACGATCTTGCCGGTATAGTCAAATATCGGCGCGCTCACGCCCACGATGCCGTGATTGGTGGTGCCGACGGCGGTCGCAAATCCTTGCGCCCGCACCTTGTCCAACATCGCATTCACATCTTGCATTGTGCGCAGCCCCGCCCTCGCGGCGAGCCCGTTGCGCTCGCCAAGTTCCGCGGCGATCAAAGGTGCGGCCATTGCTTTCGGCGCGAAGGCCGAGAACACGCGTCCGTTGGCCGACGTCAGCATGGTGAGGACCGAGCCGAGCTGGACCACAATCGACACCGATTGTTCGTGCACCGAACGCCGGATGATGGTCGGGCCGCGGTTCGCCCAGACGGTCAGGGACGTCACCGTCTGCAATTGGTCCCGCAAATCATCGAGCGTGTCTTGTGCGAATTCCACCACGTCCATGTTGCGCAGTGCGGCAAAGCCAAGTTCCGCGGCAAGCGGCCCGATGCCGTAACGGGCCGACGGCTGGCTCTGCCGTACGAGGCCGCAGCGCACGAAGCTCGCGAGATATTTGTGCGCGCGACTCGTCGACATGCCCGCTGCTGCCGCCAGATCGGTCAGTTTCGTAGGCCCGTCGTGCTTTGCGATTTCGCGCAATAGGGCAGCGCCGAACTCGATCGACTGCACGCCGGCGACACCTTTGCTGCTACGCGGCATGAGTTTTTGAGATCCGAGGGTTGACCATGCGCACGAGTCCATGTTTCCTATCGCGCAATCAATTTCGAATAGAGAAGAACGTGCCATAGTTCTTCCGAGGGGACAACAGGGTTTTTCGTGCGACGAACTTCGTGCTGATCGCGCGCCGCGGCGATCAAGCTTCGCGGTCATGAATGCCTTCAGTTCAAACGCGTCGACGTATGGATCGTCGGCCAATCCAGTGGAGACCAACTTTGCAGGCCAATGTTTCAATGCGCGATCGCATGGCGATGAACAACAGAAACGAACTGAAGATCGGGCTGTTCGGCGCCAATTGCTCCTCAGGACGGGCCGTGACCTTGGTTCCCGAACGTTGGACTGGTGACTGGGCCGACACGCTCGCGCTTGCGAAAGTGTCGGACGAGGCGGGCATCGATTTCATGCTGCCGATCGGTCGCTGGAAAGGCTATGGCGGCGACACCGACTATCAGGGTTCGACCTTCGAGACCGTGACTTGGGCCGCGGGTCTCCTAGCCGCAACCAAGCGGATCACCGTGTTCGGCACGGTTCACGCTCCGCTCGTTCATCCGGTCGTATCGGCGAAGAAATTCGTGACCGCAGATCACATCGGAGAAGGCCGCTTCGGCTTGAACATCGTCGTCGGTTGGAATGAGGACGAGTTCGATATGTTCGGCGTCAAGCAACGCGATCATGAAGATCGCTACAAGTACGGCCAAGAATGGATCGATTCCATCAAGATGATGTGGTCGGATGCCGAAGACTTCGATTTCAACGGCGAGTTCATCAAATTGCATGGGGTGCGTTCGAAGCCGAAGCCCTACGGCGGTTCGCGGCCGCTCTTAATGAACGCCGGCGCGTCGCCGATCGGCCGGGCCTTCGCGATGCGCAATTGCGACGCTCTCTTCACCAATGCGCCGCGTGATTCTTTTGAGGTGCTGAAGAAGCACATTGAGACGGTCAAAACGGAATCGCAGCAGTTCGGCCGCGAATTGGATGTTTACACGGTGGGCGTTATTACCTGCCGGCCGACGAAGACGCAGGCGGAGGAATACTATCAGCACTGCGTCATCGATAATGCGGATTGGTCGGCGGTCGACTCTATTCTGGCCAAGCGCAAGGTGACACGCGAGTCGGCAGGCGAGGAGGAATTCGAACGGCAGCGTCGGCACCAGGCCAATGGCATGGGCGGATTGCCCATCATCGGCGATCCGGACTCTGTCGCGCAGGAACTCGCCAAGCTCAGCAAGGCGGGATTGCGCGGCATCGGCGTTTCCTTCGTCAACTACGGCAAAGAGCTTCCTTATTTCGTGACCGAAGTGCTGCCGCGGTTGGAGCGCCTGGGGCTGCGCGAGCCGCTAAAGGCGGTTGCGTGAGCGCCACTTCTTTTCGAAGGCGCGATTTGGTAGTAGGTTTGCGGTGGCGAAGTCGCCCGCGAGCGCATTCCCAGCGCTGTAGCGAGCGGGCGGCTTAGCGGTGGTCATCGGCCGCCTTCGCGCAAAACCCTGCGGCACATCTCGGCAGTGCCGGTGACATGTTCGTTGAGCAACTGCACCGCCTTGTCTTCCGGGTACCGCGGAGCCGGACATGATCGACGGGCCCTACACAGAGATCGTTGAGGGCCTTGGATGCTGAAGGGCACGACCGTAATCGTGACTGGCCGGCCTGTCTAAAATCGTCTGTGTAACGACAGTTTCCGACCATATTCGTTATGAGCCACGATCCATAATCCCATTCACGCGCCGCTGAATGAATGGATGGCTGCGCGGCTTTTCAGACCGGTTCGATTATGAGTGGCCGGACAAGCCTGGCCACAATTCACTTATCGCTGCGGTGAGTTTCTAATCCGCCCACGCCCGCATTTTTGTTTGCGCCTGCTGAGGACGGCCTCACGAACCAAAATATTTATTTTTCAAAAGGGCACACTATCGCTATTGTGCCTTTGCAACTCGCCCTCGAGTTTTGACCTTGGAATGCGGAGCTTGCGATGCTCGACACAATCAAAAAACCTACAAACACGAAAAAAGCTGGCGCGGCGAGCGCGCCTGGGCCCCTTCTCCAGGCGACATTGGCGATCGCGGATTACGATCGGACCCGCCCGCTGATCGACGGCCGCGTGAAACCTGCCGGCATGGATTTGCGAACGACGGTCGGCAGCATCCCGGAATTTTGTCTCGTGCCGGTGTACGAACAGTATGATTTCGCGGAAATGTCGCTGTCCTGGTACCTCATGGCGCATTGCCGCAACGAGCCGGTCGTTGCGTTGCCCACCTTTCCGCTCCGGATGCCGGTCCACGCGTATATGTACGTCCGCGCCGACGCGCCGTACACAAAGCCTGACGATCTGGCGGGAAAGCGCATCGGTACCAAGCGCTATCGTTCAACCATCAATGTCTGGCTGCGAGGTATTCTCAAGGAATACCACGGACTCCAGCCGCAAGATTTTTCTTGGATAACTCCGGCAGAGGAAGGCGGCGGATTCATCATCCCTGAGGATGTCTCGGTCACGCTTCGTCCGGGCGAGATGTCCGACATGGAAGAGCTTCTGTTCAAGGGCGAGATCGACGCGCTTTTCACACCGGTGCTACCTGATGCCGTGTACCGACGCGACCCTCGCATCCGGCGTCTTTACCCCGATTGCCGATCCGTATCTCGCGCCTATTGCAAGCAAACTGGCTTCTTCCCGATGACTCATACTGTCGTCATGAGCAAGCGGCTCTGGGAAAAAGAACCATGGGCTGCGGAGAGCATGTACACCGCCTTGAATGAGGCGCAGCAGCAATGCTTGGAATTCTACCGTGCCGATCCCAAGCACTCCCTCTTCTGCGAGATGCTCTACACGCAAGAGGAGGAGCGATCGCTATACGGTGAGAATCCTTGGGCGCAGGGCGTCGAGGCGAATCGCGCCGCCTTGGAAACATTCATCCGTTACGCGCACGAGCAGGGTTATATCCCCCGCCGGCCGGCCGTCGAAGAGATCTTCGCCACGAACACTCTGTCGTTATAGCTGTATGACGCGTGCGATCACGATCGATACTGAGAGAGCGAATTAATGCGCACATCCATCGATCGGCATGCAGACGAATGGTGGAGGTTGCGCATGCGCTCGTTGACTCGGCTGATGAGCGCGGCTCTGATCGTTATCGCCGGAACGATCACAGCCTCCGCCCAAAATGGCGATACGAAATGGCCGGAACGCCCAGTCCGCTTCATCGTGCCTTTTCCGGCCGGCAGCGCGAGCGACGTCGTTGCCCGCATCGTTGGGCAGAAACTAAGCGTGCTTCTGGGTCAGCCGTTCGTAATCGATAACCGCTCGGGGGCAAGTGGCGAAATCGGAACTTCAATGCTCGCACACGCGACGCCCGACGGATATACAATCGGGGTGGCTACCAACAGCACACACGTCATCGCGGCGATCCTCAACGCCCAACTGTCCTACGATCCCTTGAAGGATTTCGCGCCGGTTTCCATGATTGGCACGTCACCTTACGTGCTTGCCATCCATCCCGGCGTCCCTGCACAGAACGTCGCCGATCTGATCGCGCTCGCCAAAAGGAAACCAGCGGCTCTCAACTATGCTTCCGCCGGGCCGGCGAGCCTTGCTCACATCGCAGGCACGTTGTTCTCGCGGCTCGCCAATGTAAGCCTGACCGAGGTGTCCTATCGCAGCTCCAGCGCTGCGGCCCTTGATTTGGCGGAGGGCCGCATTCAGTTGCAGTTTGGGACGCTCGCTCCGACTTTGGGGCAAATCCGGGCGAAACAAGTGCTTGCGCTCGCAGTAACAGGCACGAAACGCACAGAGTCGCTGCCCGAGATTCCCACGTTGCAGGAATCGGGGCTTGATGGATACGATGTGGAATTATGGATGGCGGTGGTGATGCCGGCCGGCAGCCCGTCCCCCGCCGTTGCGCGGCTCAATCGCGCCGTGCGTGACGCGATCAGCGCCGAGGACGTTGCGCGCGCACTGAAATCGCAGGGACTCGAGCCAGCGTTTTCAACGCCCGATGCATTGCGCGACCGCATCCAGACCGAGCTTTCCAAATGGCGAGATCTCGCCGCTCCTGCTAACGTCAACGCCTTGCAGTGAAGCGATTCACCCGTTGTGTGTACCGAAAATCTAAACCCGGACGTAGTGATGATGAAGCCCGCCAAGGATGGTGTGTGATTTAATGCTTCCGTTTCGCTGAACCGGGCGAGAGACCGGCGCATTCTTGTCCAATGACCGGTGAGTTCTGATCCCATTGTAGTAGCAAGCATACGATCGCAATATCCGGCGCAGGTGCGCCTCGCCAACGTCGGATCGATCCGATCAGCCGTTCGGCAAAGCCGTTCTGCTAGGGTGAAGCTGATGCCGTCGGCTTGGCCCGGATGCCCATGGCGCACAATCGGCGTGTGACGATGGTGCCCTAGATCCGATCCCGATCGCGAATGAGGTAATCGTGGAGCCTCATTCCAGGGAAAGGCCTCCGTTATCTGATGCGCAATCCACTCCGCGGTCGGATTTATTGTAACGTCGATCCAGACAAGGTTTTTGCGGTCTAGCCGGACGATGACGAAAGCATAGAGCAGATTGAAGCCAATGGTCGGTACGACGAACAAGTCCATGGCGGCGATATCTGGGGCATGATTGTGCAGGAAGGTACGCCACCCCTGACTTGGCGGTCCTTGCCGTTTGACGATGTACTTGGCGACGCTTGATTGAGCGACCTCAAACCCGAGCTTGAGCAGTTCGCGATCGATGCGCGGCGCGCCCGGGCTCTCAATGCTCATCCGCCGGATCAGTGCGCGCAGCTCCACCTCGATCTGCGGTCACCGTCCCGGTGGGCGAGATCTCCAACGCCAAAAGCAACGAAAGCCCGCTCGATGCCAACCCACGTCTCGGGACGGATGGAGAACCTGCAGGATCGACGGAAACCGTATACAGCCGGATAAAAAACCAACGATCGTTGTGCGTGACCGTGGCCGACCGCGCATCTTGCGCTGCAGAATGATCAACTGATGGCGGAGCACCGCATTCTCAGCCTCAAGCCGGCTCTTCGACTTGAATGGCGAGGCCAAAATCCCCAGAACGAAACGTAGTAGCCCGATCATTCCGTCAGTTTAGGCGATTCCTTCACCTCATCAACGCGGATAAGGTTTTCGGTACGCACCCCGCTTCTGCGCTGGCGTCAGATGGTCGAAACGGATGACCGGCACTTGGGTCAAGCCTATCAGGCGGGCGCCCTCCAAGTGGCCGTGCCCGGCAAGTACCATATTTTCGCTATCGATAATTATTGGGTTGAGGAAGCCGAGCTTCCTTATGCTGGCTCCGATCTGCCTGATCTGTTTCTTCGAATGCGTTCTCGGATTTCTGGGGTTGGGGCGAAGCCGTCCGATAGAAACCTGCTCGATACTAAGCGCATCTGAAATGCGAACCTTGCTCGCTGCGCTGTGCTTTAGACCATCGCGGGCCATTTCTGCCTCCAGTTTTGCTCCCGGAGGAAAACAGAGTTTTAAGGCGCCGCAAAAATAAACAAATCGACGAGCCCGGTGTGCATTATTTTTTCAGTGGCAGCCGACCTCGTCGTCTTTTGAGAACTTTCCCAAACGCCGCATTAAATATGCGACCAGGTACGGGCTCCCCGAAATGCTCGGTCGTGTCTGGAATAAGGACCTTTCGCAGACTTTCACCCTGGGCCAGAGTCTTAACCATTCAGAGGGCGTGATAGGCTGCCGGGTCGGTTTGGATAATCCGCGCGGTATGCCCGTGGTGGTTAGCTCCTCACTCAGAAAATTGGTTTGCAAGCCGCGTAGTAATTCTCGTCCGACGGCGCACGCTTCCTCGATTTCCTGCCACCGCTCCTTGGAAATGCTAGAGCGCGCCGCATAATCTTCGCGGTGATAGCCAGTAGATCCGGAGGGAAGCTGATGCGTTCGTACGCAATTTCAGGTGTTTCAAAATAGGAAACAAAAAGTTCCCAAAGCTGCCGGTCAAAAAGCATCTCGGGGCTCGGCCAAGCGGGAATTCCATGGGACGTCGCCTCTCTCGCTTACCCCGCTATTGTAGGCACGCCTTTCGTTGGAGTTGAAGTTCCATATTGCCTGTTTTCCTCAGGCGCGGCGTCGCCGTCAAATTCGCTGACCGATCCCCGACAATCCGGTATCCTGCAGTCCGGCCCCACTGTCAGGGGCGAGTGCAGTTCCGGGGCCGCTCCATGAAGGTTGCTCAAATGCTTCTCGCACGCCGGTTTGCCGCTGCTGCGACGGCATTATTGCTGATCGCAGGTGGATTTTTTATCTTGCTTTTCTCAGCAGTGGACTCATCGGCCGAAGTAGCATCCGGCGTCTGCGGAGACGCGGCCGAGCTCACGGTCTTGCCCTCGCCGCTCGCGCCTTGGAAGGGCGCGCCGTTGCGCGTCATGGTCGTCGCCGAAAAGCCGGTCGAGGGCGCGCTTTCGCTGATCGCGCCCGATGGAAGCGTCGCGGCTAAATCGCCCGACCGGCACGGCGGGCCGCCGTATTCCTGGTTCGCCGAGGTCGCCGCGCCGGCCGCGGGGACGTGGCACGCGACGCTGGCGCTCGATCACGCGCCGGCGGAATGCAGCACGATCACACGCGACATCGTCGTGAACGCGCGTAAGCCGGATCCTCTGCACACGCCGTCGGAAAGCTTCTGGCAGCTGCGCAACAGTTGGAACAGCACGACGGAATCCTTATTTTCGGCATGGATCGAGAAGCTGTTCGACGGGCCGCCCGACCAGGATCTGTCCTGGAAGGTGTGGCATGAAGTGCTGCGCGACCAATCGCGCAATTTCCTGTTCAACCATTTGGGTCTCGGCGAAGACGACGTGACGATGGGCCTTCGCCCCGATTGCGCCGACTTTGTCTACTTCTTGCGCGCCTATTTTGCATTCAAGATGGGGCTGCCGTTCGGCTATTCGAATTGCTCGCGCGGCACCGCCGGCAAGCCGCCCAAATGCTTCCAGTGGTTCGACATCGAACGTCCCGAGGTCACGCGTCCCGTCCCGGAGCCCGAACAGAACATCGCATCAGCCACCCCCGCCGCCACCACTCCCCCTGCGTCAACTCCCACCCTTCTGGGGTTGTTTGCCCGGCCCCAGCCGGTCGAGCCGCCCGCGAATTCACCTGCGAATCCGCTTGCACCAAAGCCGAAGCGCCCGGCGTCGTTCGGCGAATATTTGCGGGACGTTGGCGACGTCGTCCATACTGGAGCAGTGCGCGTGGCGGCGAGCGACGACAGCACTGATTTTTACACCGTCCCGCTGACTCAACAGGCGCTGCGCCCAGGGACGGTGTACGCCGACCCCTACGGCCACGTTCTGATGCTGGTGCATCGCGTACCGGAGTCGAACGGGACGCCGGGCGTCTTCCTCGCCGTCGACGCGGAGCCCGACGGATCGATCACGCGCAAGCGTTTTTGGCGCGGCAATTTCCTGTTCGTGCACGATCCCGCGCTCGGCAGTCCCGGCTTCAAACACTTCCGGCCGATCGTGCGCGCCAAAAACGGCCCGTTGCGGCGGCTGACCAACGCCGAAATCAGCAAAAATCCGCAGTACGGCGATTTTTCACTCCAGCAGTCGCAGCTGAGCGCCGAGGAGTTTTACGATCGCATGGATGACGTAATGTCGCCCGAGCCGCTCGATCCTGTGCGGGCGATGGAGGACGCCATCACGAGCCTCGACGAGCAGGTGAAGACTCGCGTCACGTCGGTCGAAAACGGACGCAAATATCAAGACAAGGCACACGGCGATACGGCCATGCCGAACGGCCCTTCGATCTTCGAGACGACCGGCGCCTGGGAAGATTATTCTACTCCAGCGCGCGATTTCCGTCTGTTGATCGCGATCGATGTGGTGCGAGGGTTTCCCGATCGCTTCGCACGGCGTTCGGAGCGGTACGCGATACCAAGTGGCAAGAGTGTCGCGGACGTGAAGAGCGAATTGCAGAGCGTGCTTACGTCGGAGCTTTCCTCGCACAAGTTATCCTATACACGCAGCGACGGATCGCCGTGGACGCTGTCGCTCAAAGACGTGGTCGATCGCGCGGCGAATTTCGAGATGGCCTACAACCCGAACGACTGCGTCGAACTGCGGTGGGGCGCTCCAGAAAAAAGCGAAGAGGCGTCGACGTGCAAGCGGCGTGCGCCGCAGCCGCAGCGCGCGAAGATGTCGGAGTACCGCATCTGGTTCCACGAGCGTCACTGGCCGGCGCACGCTTAGCGGTCCGTGCATACTGTAGAGGAAGTCGCGGAGCTTCGGCGTGAGGAGCGGCAGTCGAGCAGCGCCCGGAACTTGATTGTGGGCGTGTCGTGCCGAACTTCGATGTCGCCGATGGCACGAAACGGAGCTCTCCCTAGTCGTTAAGAGCGTGCGCTTTGAGGGACAAAGCAGACCTCGAAGATCGATGGCCGGCGGGGAATGCTTGCCCACTGCTGTCGCCGCCGTTTAGGGAAGTCACGATTTGGACCGGTTAGAAATGTCACTCGGTCGGGAGCAGGATAGCCGCCTTTCTGTGGGTTGGGTTGATAACGGCTTCGCGTGAGGGCGGCGCGTGAAGCTTCCAAATCGCGCAACGCGACGCCCGGGTGTCCATCTATCCGACCTTGAATATATGGTTTTTCTGGCCACGTCGTCGCGGCGCCTTGGTCGAGCGGGACATGTCGAGCTTCTTTTGCTGCTCCGCGATGTAGGCGAGGATCGGACCCAGTCGCTTGTTCTCGATGATCGCTGCCTGCTTCACCTGCGGCCGCTTGTCGAAGGTGCGGTAGGGTAGATCGACACCGTGGTAGCGGATCGCCAGCCGTCCGTCGGAGTAGTCAATCACCGTGACCCGCTTGCGCGCCAGCGAACGCGCGATACCGGTCGGCTCAAGAATAAACAGGACCTGGTCGTATTGCAGCGTCAGGTTCACAGAGACGGTGCGTTCTTCCTTCCAGGCAAAGGCGTCGTCAAGATCGTCATGACCGGCCAGCGGACGGTGGACGTCACGATCCTCGAAGGGAGCCCTGGCAAAGCGGGTGTTGTACTGCTCCATGAACGCCGGCAGAAACGCGTTGCCGGCCGCAATCGTATCGATGCCGGATAATCGCATCTCCTTCACCAGCCGGTCCTGCAGCGTGCCATTGGCCCGCTCGACCCGGCCCTTGGCCTGAGACGAGTTGGCGCAAATGATGTCGATCTTCAGCGCATGCAGAGCCCGGCCGAACTGGGTCATGCCGTCACCGCCGATCGCATCCTTCTTGTTGACTCGGAAAACACCGTGCTTGTCGGAATAGAACGCCACAGGCTTGCCGTAGCGCTCCAGATAGGCGCGGGTCGCCGCAAAATAGTCGAAGGTGCTCTCGCTCTCGACAAACTGCAGATGCATCAGCCGGCTGGTGGCATCGTCAATATAGACGAGCAGGGTGCAGCGCGGCCCGCGACCCTCGAACCACCAATGCTCCGACCCGTCGATCTGGATCAACTCGCCCAAGCAATCGCGCCGGTACCGCGGCTGATGAACAGCCTTCAACCGGGCGTGGCGATCCTTCCATAGCCCAGCCGTGATCATCCACTGCCGAACCGTCTCGCGGGCAAGGTGAATGTCGTGACGCTCCGCAAGCTTCTCTGCCGCCAGGGTCGGGCCAAAGTCCGGGTAATGCGCTCGAATGATGCCAATGGCCGCATCGCGCCAATGCGCAGGGTAGGCGTGATTGCTCGGCCGGCCGCGCTTCCGAGAAACCAAGGCCTCAGGACCTCGCTGAGCGTAGGCCTTCGCCAGTCGGAACACCTGACGCCGACCAAGGCTCATCAACGTCGCGGCTTCCGTCACTTTGATCCTGCTCGCAGCCAGATCCTGCAACACGCTCATCCGGTCGATCTCCGTCCGGCTCATCGTAATCACCGTCATCGGCCCAAAACTCCCCAACCAAAACCGTGGAGAGTGACATCTCTATCTGGGCCAAAGGCGACTTCTCTATCTGGCGTCTACA
>DATDMA010000315.1:0-2783 GCA_036519015.1 Pseudolabrys sp.
TCAGGCTTGTGACGAACAGCGGCGCCGGAGCAAGCCCGCGCGCGAGCAACGCGTCATAGAGCGCGTCGATCGGCGCGACGTCGGCGGCCAGCAGCATCGACCGGTAGAACACGATCGGGATCACCGGCCGCCCCGTCAAAAGCAAGCTCTGCAGACGGTCGAGATCGATCGCCTGTTCGGCCGGCGTATATCCGCCGGTGCGCGGCACCGTCCGCGGTTCGGAATAATCCAGCGCCGCGCCCGCGTGCCGCGCCAGCCGGCGCAACAACGCCCGAAGATTGTCGCGGCCGCCCTCGCGGAAGTAACGCAGCAAAGTCGCGAGCTCGTCCGGCGGCAGCGTCGACGGCTCTGCGAGCCGCGGATCGTCGCGATCCTCGCCCGGCAGCACGGCCAGCGCGATGCCGCGCTCCTTGGCAAGCACGGCAAGCCGATCGATTCCGTACCGCCACCAGTCGAGGCCGCCGAGCAGGCGAACCACGATCACCTTGGCGTGGCAGGCGACGCGATCGATCCAGAGATCGACCGACATCGGATGCTTGAGATCGCGCAGTTGCACCAGACGGACGCTCGGCAGCGCGTCGCGTTCGAGGGCCCAGGCCGCCGCAAGTCCACCGAGATCGCTGTCGGCAAACGAAAGGATTGCGATATCGCCGGGCGGCTGACCGAGATCGACCGGCTCGACGATGTCGTCAAGGCTCGCGGAGCTGGTCGCCAATAGATGCATCGATCATCCAGTGAGCATGCGCGTGATGGCGGTCCGGTCTATCCCCTTGAGGCCGATCACCACCAGCCGCGTCTCGCGCTTTTCCGATGCGGACCAGGGGCGATCGTAGTGCGACGTGACACGCGGGCCGACCGCCTGCACCAAGAGCCGCATCGGCTTGCCGCGCACCGTCGCAAAGCCCTTGATCCGCAGCACGCCGGTCGCCTCGGCGGTCGCGGATACGACGCCCAACAGCGCCGCCGGATCGTCGATCTCGGGCAGCGAAACAACGAAGCTGTCGAAGTCGTCGTGATCGTGATCGAGTTCGTTGTCGTGGAGCGTCCGGCGGTTCTCGATATCGGATTCGGTTCCGACATTGAGGCCCAGCAGCGCCGGCGCATCGACCTTGCCGCTCGACACTTTCACGACCTTGACCGCGCGCGGCAAGGCAGCCGCGACGACCGCCGACGCTTTGTCCAGCCCCGCCTGATCGAGAAGATCGCACTTGTTCATCACCACGAGATCGGCACAGGCGATCTGGTCCTGGAACACCTCCTCGATCGGATCGTCATGATCGAGCGCATTGTCGGCCGCACGCTGCGCTGCCAGCGCCGCCATGTCGCCGGCCACTTGTCCGTCGGCGAGCGCCGCGCCGTCGACGACCGCGACGACGCCATCAACCGTCACGCGGTTTTTGATCGACGGCCAAAGGAACGCCTGCACCAGCGGCTTCGGCAGCGCGAGCCCGGAGGTCTCGATCACGATGTGCTCGACCCTCGGTCGGAGCGAGAGAATGACGTCGAGCGCAGGGACGAACTCGTCGGCCACGGTGCAGCACAGGCACCCGTTCGCGAGTTCGACGATATTCTCCTCGGGGCAGGCGTCGTCGCCACAGCCTTTGAGGATTTCGCCGTCGACGCCGACATCGCCGAATTCATTGACGATGATGGCAAGCCTGCGCCCATTCGCATTGGCCAGCACGTGACGGATCAGGGTCGTCTTCCCGGCTCCCAGGAAGCCGGTGACGATGGTGCATGGGATGCGCGCAAGTTCCTCGGTCATTCGCTCTGCTCCTGAAAATCAAACGGCGGCACCCGCGCGATCAATCCACGCTTGAGGGCGTCCGGCCGGCCGCGCCACGGCATCAGGCCATCCGCCGATTGGGCGAGAAGCTGTGCGCCATGCACCAGCGCCTGCGCGTCCGCTGCGGGATCGAGATGTCCGAACACGTAAGTCCACGATGGGGTCGACGCATCGGTCCGCCGCATGACCGCGCTGCAGCCGCGCTTACAATTGGCAAGGCAGCGCAGCGGTTGAACGGCGATGCCGGTGTTTTCGGCCGCGCGCGCCGTCGCTACGGCAAGCGCCGCGCCGGGACGCGGCAGATCCTCGGGATCGCCAGGCTGCCGGCATGTCGTGCAGACATAGATGATCGCCGACGCGCCGGTGCGCGCCTCGCCATCAACGTCGTTGGAGATCTCGGCCACCGTCACCCGCGCTGCTGCTCCTTGGAGCGATCCGCATCAAATTCGGGTGCGCGGGCGGCATACGCCACCCGACTAGGCCACAAAAGCTTCGACCTGCACCAGGGCACCCCGCCCGGCACGCGACGAATCTGACGGCAGGTCTCCTGGCTTGCGGGTCACCGCCCGTCACCGCCTTCCCGGGTACATCCCAGTGGCATTGTGGCACGAGCTCGCCGCTTACAGTTGCGGGGGCAGCTACGGAATTGGGACCTAAATCCCGCACCGCATTCCCTTTTTCGCTCTTCGTCTCGAAGAGACCGTCAATTTCCTTGACTATAAATGGCCAGCGCGTGGCTTTGTCAATGGAAGCGCCGATTGGCGCATGAGATCGGCCTCTAGCCTTTCGGACGCGCAATATGGTTCAAAGGACCGCGCCGGCACGCGGCGATGATCTGAACGGCGGTAAGTTCATTGGCAAGCGACGGCCCGCAATTGACTCTTGTGCTCGGCGGTGCCCGTTCCGGGAAAAGCCGCTATGCCGAATCAACCGTCATGGCGTCGCCACCGCCTTGGCTCTATGTGGCGACCGCGGAACCCTTCGACGACGAGATGAC
>DATDMA010000316.1:0-4300 GCA_036519015.1 Pseudolabrys sp.
CCCGGAGGCGCGCCGATCAGGCGCGAGACCGTGTGCCGCTCCATGTACTCCGACATGTCGAAGCGGATCAGCTCGACGCCGAGCGAGGCGGCCAACTGCTTGGCGACCTCGGTCTTGCCGACGCCAGTGGGTCCCGAGAACAGGTAGCACCCGAACGGCTTCTCCGGCTCGCGCAAGCCGGCGCGCGCCAGCTTGATCGAAGCCGACAAGGACTCGATCGCCTTGTCCTGGCCGTAGACCGTGGTCTTGAGCGTCTGCTCGAGATGCTTGAGCACCTCGGCATCGTCCTTTGACACCGTCTTGGGCGGGATGCGCGCCATCGTCGAGATCGTCGTCTCGATCTCCTTCAGGCCGATGGTCTTCTTGCGCCGGCTCTCGGGCAGCAGCATCTGCGCCGCACCGGATTCGTCGATCACGTCGATCGCCTTGTCCGGCAGCTTGCGGTCATGGATGTAGCGCGACGACAGCTCGACCGCCGCCTTGATCGCCTCGTTGGTGTATTTGAGCTTGTGATATTCCTCGAAGTAAGGCTTGAGGCCCTTGAGGATCTCGATCGCATCCGGCACCGACGGCTCGTTGACGTCGATCTTCTGGAAGCGCCGCACCAACGCCCGGTCCTTCTCGAAATACTGGCGGTATTCCTTGTAGGTTGTCGAGCCGATGCAGCGGATCGTGCCGCCGGCCAACGCCGGCTTGAGCAGGTTCGACGCATCCATCGCGCCGCCGGAGGTGGCGCCGGCGCCGATCACGGTGTGGATTTCGTCGATGAACATGATCGCGCCCGGATAGGCCTCGATCTCCTTGATCACCTGCTTGAGCCGCTCCTCGAAGTCGCCGCGATAGCGCGTGCCGGCGAGCAGCGTGCCCATGTCGAGGGCGAACACGGTCGCGCCCTTGAGCACGTCCGGCACTTCACCGTGCACGATGCGGCGGGCGAGCCCTTCCGCGATCGCGGTCTTGCCGACGCCGGCTTCGCCGACGAACAGCGGGTTGTTCTTCTGCCGGCGGCAGAGCACCTGGCTGGTGCGGCTGATCTCGGTGTCGCGGCCGATCAACGGATCGATCTTGCCGTCCTTGGCTTTCTTGTTGAGGTTGACGCAGTAAGCCTCCAGCGCATCGCCCTTCTTCTTGGGTTCGTCGCTGCTCTTGGCGTCCGCTTCTTCCTCGGCGCCGCGCACCGGACGCGACTCGGCCATGCCGGGCCGCTTGGCGATGCCGTGGCTGATGTAGTTGACCGCGTCGTAGCGCGTCATGTCCTGCTCTTGCAGGAAGTAGGCAGCGTGGCTCTCGCGCTCGGCGAAGATCGCCACCAGGACATTGGCGCCGGTCACCTCTTCGCGTCCCGATGACTGCACGTGGATCACCGCGCGCTGGATCACGCGCTGGAAGCCGGCCGTCGGCTTGGAATCCTCCGCGCCGTCGGTGATCAGGTTTTCCAGTTCGGATTCGAGATAGGCCGTGAGGCTGCGGCGGAGCTTGTCGAGATCGACATTGCACGCCCGCATCACCGCCGAGGCGTCCTGGTCGTCGATCAACGCCAGAAGAAGATGTTCGAGCGTGGCGTATTCGTGATGCCGCTCATTGGCGAGGGCCAGGGCCCGGTGGAGCGATTGCTCGAGACTGCGCGAGAATGTTGGCATCAGTTTCCCGTTTTCGTTTGTATTGGACGCCCCCCGAGGCTCATTTTTTCTCCATCACGCATTGCAAAGGATGCTGAGGTGTGCGGGCAAAGTCCATCACCTGCGTCACTTTGGTTTCCGCTACCTCATAAGTATAGGTTCCGCACTCGCCGATGCCATGGTGATGCACATGCAGCATGATGCGGGTCGCGGCTTCGTGATCCTTGCTGAAGAACCTCTCCAGCACATGCACCACGAATTCCATCGGCGTGTAGTCATCATTGAGGATGAGCACGCGATACATGTTCGGCCGCTTGGTCTGCGGTTTCGTCTTGGTGATGACCGCGGTACTGGGTCCGCTCGGCTGATCGCTTTTACGCTTGCGGTCGTCGTCCGCCATTCGCGGCGCGTCAGCGCCCATCCGCGCCGCTCGCGGCGCGCCAGCGCCAATGCGCTGCGCTACGGGCGATACCCGGGCGGCGCAAGTGGTGTTCGCAGTGGACGTCATGGCTAAGGCCGAGGCAATCAGCATTTCCGAAGTTGACCCCTGGTCGCGTCCGCACGCAACCACCGCATCATAAAGACCCCGGGACCGACATTCCAAGCCGTCAATTGCGTCCGGTCGGACTTGCCCCCTATTGGGACAAATGGCCCACCCTGGACAAACAGGCCGGGCCTGCGTCGGTTCCCCGAATTCTAGTTCAGATAGCCATTGGTTATGCGATCTCAAGCCGGTTTCGGACGTTCGGAGGCGAATTTGCCTCAAAGTCGCCTGTTGCCCCTTACGGTTTTGCAAGACCGGCTCCCGCATACAGGAACCTCAAGCCGTTAGGTGTTTTTCGCATAGCTCCGGTGACCGCCATGTTGGTTCGCTTCTTCCAGAACTGCCGGGGCGGCGTCGCCCCGATGATGGCCATCGCGGCCCTCCCCCTGCTGGCGTCGGTCGGTATAGCGGTCGACTACACCCGCGCCAGCGCCACCCGCACCGCTTTCCAGAACGCACTCGACGCCACCGCTCTGATGCTGTCGCGCTCGGCGGCAACTCAGAGTGCCGCCGACCTGCAGACCACGGCGACGAATACCTTCAATGCCCTTTTCACACGGGCAGACGCCAGCAATGTGGCGGTCGCCGCCAACTACTCCTCGGTCGCCGGCTCGACGGTGGTCCTTACCGGCACCGCCACGGTGAATACCAACTTCCTCGGCATTCTCGGAATCAACCAGATCGGCATCAGCGCGTCGGCCACCTCGACCTGGGGCAATACCCGGCTGCGGGTCGCTCTTGTGCTGGACAATACCGGCTCAATGTCGAGCGATGGCAAGATGACGGCCTTGAAGACCGCGGCGAAGGGCCTGCTCACCCAGCTCAATGCGGCCGCCAGCGGGCCCGATGACGTCTACGTCTCGATCATCCCGTTCAACAAAGACGTCAATCTCGACCCTGCCAATGTCTCGCAAGCCTGGCTGCGCTGGGACTTGTGGGAGGCCGCGAACGGCAAGTGCAGCACCACGAGATACACGTCGCAAAGCACATGCGTGTCGCAAGGGAAAGTGTGGACGCCGGCTGCTCACAGCACCTGGAATGGTTGCGTGACCGACCGCGATCAGAATTTCGACACCACCAATGATGCGCCGGTCGCCGGCAGCACGCTGTATCCGGCCGAGCAGTACTCGTCCTGCCCGGTGCCGGTGATCGGCCTGTCCAACGATTGGACCGCCCTCGCCAACGAAATCGACGCGATGCAGCCGGTCGGTAATACCAACCAGGCGATCGGCCTGCAGCTCGGCTGGCAATCGCTGACCGCCTCGCCTTTCACCATCCCGGCGAAAGATCCGAACTACCAATACAACGACGTGATCATTCTTTTGACCGACGGCCTGAACACCGAAGACCGTTGGTACACGAATGCATCATCGATCAACACGCGGCAGCAGAAGACGTGCAACAACATCAAGGCGGCGAACATCACGCTCTATACGGTGCAGGTGAACACCGGCGGCGATCCCACTTCGACGCTGTTGCAGAATTGCGCCAGCAATCCCGGCATGTTCTTCCTGCTGACCTCGGCCAACCAGATGGTCACGACCTTCAATCAGATCGGCACAGCACTTTCCAATTTGCGGCTCGCCATGTGACCGGAGCGCCGTTTTGCGCGCCGGCACAGGGGTTTCGTGAGCCGCACCAACCGCGCATTAACGATGCGGACGAACAACCGGCCGGTCCGCACGGTCCCCTCTCGTTGGCGAATTAACCATCGAAGGCGCTGACGCAGCGCGCGAATGCTTTGCGCTGCGTCGCCAAGGTTTACCGCGAACGGCGACTCTTTAGGGGTCGCCATATACCGGGCCTTCAGTAACGGGGTTTATGACCGCGGCAGAATTCAACCGTTTCGGTGAACCGCTATGCTGACTGTCTGGAAAAAACTTCGCCACACCCTCACCCGCTTCGCCGGCGCACGCGGAGGCAACGTCGCAATCACATTCGCCATGGCCACCTTGCCGCTCATCGGCGGCGTCGGCGCGGCGGTGGATTTCAGCCGCGCCAATTCGGTTAAGTCGGCGATGCAGGCCGCGCTCGATTCCACCGCACTCATGCTGTCGAAGGAAGCAGCAACCGACACGCCGGCTCAGCTCCAGGCGAACGGCACCGCGTATTTCAAGGCGTTGTTCAACCGGCCGGA
>DATDMA010000317.1:0-4358 GCA_036519015.1 Pseudolabrys sp.
GTGTGCCGGCGGGACGCAACGAACCGTGCCCGCGACCGGCCAATTTAGCCGATCGGAGGCGGCGCGGCCATGCCGGACCTTTGGGTTATTGAGCCAAAGGTGAACGGAGATTGCGGTGAAATAGGGTCGCCTTGCACCTCCTCCCGCCTGCGGGGAGAGGTCGGCCGCCCGAGCGAAGGCGAGGGGCGGCCGGGTGAGGGGCCTCCGTAGGGTGGCGAGGGCTCGCGCCGGGCAGGGCGTGCTCCCTCCCCCCTTGCGGGGGAGGGTTGGGGAGGGGGGTGGCTGCGAGGTGGATATCAATTGATATTGCCGTGTCTGGGGCTTACCCCCCTTCCTGTCCCTCCCCCGCAAGCGAAAGAAGGGACGTTGTGGAAGGCGCCTTCGCCTCGCTTCGTCAACACAATTGGATGACCTATGCCGGCCGACAAGCCCACACCCGACGCCCCCTTCTGGCGCCGCAAGAAGATGAGCGAGATGACCTCGAAGGAGTGGGAGAGCCTGTGCGACGGCTGCGGCCGCTGCTGCCTGAACAAACTGATCGAGGAGGACACCAACGAGACGGTGTTCACCGATGTGGGCTGCACGTTGCTCGACGGCGACACCTGCCGCTGCCGCGACTACACGCACCGGCAGAAGAAGGTGTCGGACTGCGTGCGGCTGACCTGGCGCAACGTGAAGCGGCTGACCTGGCTGCCGCCGACCTGCGGCTATCGCCTGGTGGCGGAGGGGCGCGATCTCGCCTGGTGGCACCCGCTGGTGTCGGGCACGCCTGAGACGGTGCACAGCGCGGGGATCTCCGTGCGCGGACGCGTCTCCGCGAGCGAGGACGACGTGCCGGACGAAAAGCTCGAGGAGTATATCGTCAGCTGGCCGGGGAAGTGGCCGAAGGGGAGTAGGGGGAGAGTGGCGCCGGCGAAGGACAGTGTGGGCGGGGCGAAGGCGGCGAAGGGGAAGTGAGGGGGGCGGCGTCAATGCCGGTGCGCCGCGGCACTTTTGGCCGCTTGGCGACGGTCTTCGCGCGCATCCTGCCAGCGCGTCAACGCGAGAATGATCAACGCGAAGACGACGACGAGCACTGGCGCCAGCAGCAGGTAAACCTTCAAGAACTCGATGTCCGATGCGGTCATTCGCGCAGACTCCCGAGCATGGCTCTCCCTATCCAATGTAGGGCGGCACCGCCGCTTCCGCAAACGAGGAACAGGGCGGCGATATACCCCTTTCCGATACGCAGATCAGAAATCCCGTAGATAATCGCAGCGATCGGAGCGAAAAAGCCCGCGGCCACAAGCGCGGTCGCCAACGTGTTGAACAGCGTTGCAGTCAGCTTCGTGCGCTCGTTATGGATCAGACTCACGCGCCTCATCCCATGTACGGAAGGTTAGTAAAGAACATATCATGAACAAAATTTTGCCGTCAATTGCCTTTGTTGGCCATCCCATTTCTGGGATAAGTGCGAATGGCGAAGCGCATCGTTAAGAAATCTCGGCCCGAGACGGCCGTCCGCGGCAGCGGCAATGTGTTCGCCGATCTGGGGCTGCCTGATGCCGAGGAACGACAGACCAAGCTGCGGCTCGCCTATGCGCTCAACGCGATCATTGACGCGCAGCGTTGGACCCAAGGATCGGCGGCCGAGCGGCTTGGGCTCAATCAGCCCAAGGTATCGGCGCTCCGCAATTACCGGCTCGAAGGCTTTTCAGTCGAGCGGCTGATGACGCTGCTGACCGCGCTCGACCGCGACGTCGAGATCGTCATCCGCAAGAAGCCCCGCTCGCGCGCGGCAGCAAGGATCAGTGTGACTGCGGCGTGAGGGGCGGGCTAGCGCGGATGCTTTGCGGGGCAGCGCAGTTCTTTGGAATTTGGGGTTGACGCGCACGATGACGACGTGGACGCGTTAGTGTATCTGATGCTCGGTCATGTTGACGAGGGTATCTCATCCCAGGAAATTCAGCACATTTAGACGGTGTCGCGCAGATGCGGGCCGAAGAGGAGATGCGGTGCGAGGAGCGCCTGCGCGCCGTGGCAGAGGTCAATCGCACACTCAACGAGCTCACGGTCTATCGCAAGCAGCGGGCGAAGAAGAATAAAAAGCACGGCCGGCCCGCGGCCGCCGACGCGCGCTACGAGAAGGTGCTTATGCTTTTGGCGGAGGTGGCGCTTAAGCGGTGGACATCGCTGCAGTGAGCTTGCGTGTCCCGGGCGCGTGACGTTGTGCCCCGGACGCGGTGCAGCACGTAGCGTCAGCGCAGTGATGCACCGCAGATCCGGGGTCCCGCTTCTCAAAGAAACCGGGGTCCCGGGTCTGCAGCGCGGTACTATGCACCGCGCTGCCCCCAGGACACGCGGCCGTGTCCGGGGCACGCAACCAACGCCCCGCATAGCGGCTCCGCGCCCAGGGCCCTTGCTAAGCAGGCTTAAGATCGGCATTTAAACGTCGCGCCGGATTTTCACCGAAACCGATTCCGATCCTGGGAGGTTGCTCCCGGGGTCTTGCTGTTGTTGGGTGCGTTCCTTCGGGCGATCCCGCGCGTGCCTCCGGCTTGTTGGTTCAGCCGCCGGCGCGTCCGCCACAAGACCACCACTCCGAATCCATAACGCCATGCCTTCGACCGAGCCCGCCCGCCGCAAGACCGGCAACAAGACCGGCAAGTCCAAGCACGAGGCGCACAAGGCGCCGCCCGCGCATGGCGCGACGGCCGCAGCCGTGCAGCCCGACGTGCCGCGCGCGCTCGCGCATGGCGATATCCGCACCATCATGATCGGCATCATGCTGGCGATGTTCCTCGGCGCGCTCGACCAGACCATTGTCGCCACCGCGCTGCCGACAATCGGCCGCACGTTCGGCAATCTCGGCGATCTATCCTGGGTGGTGACTGCCTACCTGCTCACCGGCACCGCGGTGACGCCGCTCTACGGCAAGCTCTCCGACATCCACGGCCGGCGCAGCGTCATGCTGACCGCGATCGCCATCTTCATCGTGGGTTCGATCGCCTGCGCGATGGCGACGAGCATGACGGCGCTGGTGCTGGCGCGCGCGCTGCAGGGGCTCGGTGGCGGCGGGCTGATCGCGCTGGCGCAGACCATCATCGCCGACGCCGTGAGCCCACGCGAGCGCGGGCGCTATCAGGGCTACATCTCCGCGGTGTTCGCCTCCTCGTCGGTGGGCGGGCCGGTGCTCGGCGGTCTGCTCACCGAGCATCTCAACTGGTCGTATATTTTCTGGATCAACGTGCCGCTCGGGCTCGCGGCGCTCGGCATGACGTCGAGTGCGCTGCGGCTCATTCCGTTTCATCCGCGCAAGCACCGGCTCGACCTGATCGGCGCGGGTCTGATGATGGCGGCGTCGGTCGCGCTGCTGCTGGCGCTGTCCTGGGGCGGCGCGCGCTTTGCGTGGATCTCGCCGGAGATCGGCGCGCTGTTCGTCGCCTCGGCGGTGCTGTGGGGCCTGTTCACCTGGCGGCTGGTCGCAACGCCCGAGCCGTTCCTGCCGCTCTCCGTGCTCGGCAATGCGGTGGTGCGTTCAGCGGCGCTCGCGGGCTCGTGCTGCATGGGCACGCTGGTCGGCATGACCATCTTTGTGCCGCTCTATTTCGAAGTGGTGATGCATCTCTCCGCCGCCGAATCCGGCCTGGCACTGATTCCGCTGATGGGCACCACGGTGCTGTGGTCGACCATCACCGGCCGGCTGATGGTGCATGTGCAGCGCTACAAGCGCGTGCCGCTCATCGGCCTGACGGTGACGATCCTCTCGCTGGTGGCGCTGGCGATCTGGCCGGCCTCGATGCCGACCTGGGTGGTGCTGGTGCTGCTCGCGTTGGTCGGCTCAGGGCTCGGCTCGCTGTTTCCGATCTCGACCGTATGCCTGCAGAACGCCGTGCCGCATGCGCAGATGGGCATCGCCACGGGAGCGGCCAATTTCTTCCGCGCGCTGTTCTCCGCGTTGGTGGTGGCGGTGCTGGGCGCGATCGTGCTCGGCGGCTTGGGCGGGACGGCCGGCGCATCGATGGAGAGGCTGATGCGCGCGGCCTCCGCGAACGAACTCGCGATGGCGTTCCGGTTCGTGTTCATCGCCTGCGCGCTGGTGGTCGCCTTCGGCATGGCCTTCACGATCGCGCTCGAGGAGCGGCCGCTCAAAGGCCCGCCCAATCCCAATGCCGGCGAGCCCACCGGCCCGGCGACGCCGATCCCGATCGATCTGCATTAGCCGCTAACTGATGCGTATGGGCGCAACGAAAAACCCCGGCCAGATGGCCGGGGCTTTCGTCATTCCGATCGTAGCCGAGATGGCCGCGAGGTCTTAGTAGCCCTCGTCCGCATTCGGCTGAGCGAAGCCAAAGGTATTGCCGTAGGAATCACCGCCC
>DATDMA010000318.1:0-3528 GCA_036519015.1 Pseudolabrys sp.
CGCGGGTATCACTCTGCTCAAGGGCGACCTCAACGGCATCGTGAAGGCGCGGGTGCTGTCGCGGGCGGCGATGAGCAACATCCGGCAGAATTTGTTCTTCGCCTTCATCTATAATTCCGCGGGGGTGCCGATTGCGGCCGGCATCCTTTATCCTGTATTCGGCCTGCTGCTATCGCCGATCATCGCCGCCGCCGCCATGGCGCTGTCGTCGGTCAGCGTCGTCGGCAATGCCCTGCGGCTCCGCCGCGTTCGTCTGTAACCACGAAGGAAATCCCGCATGCGCCCTGCTTTGCTCGCCTGTCTCGTCCTGTCGGCATTGATCGGGACAGGCGCGGCACAGGCCGCGGGATGGACGCTGCAGAGCGTCGATACGCCGGCGCGCGTGACGGCGATCGAGACCGTCGACGGCCAGGTGCGCGTCAACGCCGGCGGACTCTGGTATCGGCTGACGCTCGACGGCGCGCAGCCGGCCCTCGTCTTCATCGACGCGCCGAAGCCACCCGAGCATCCCGAGGGTGCTCTGCCCGATGGACTCATCGCCACCGGAACGCGCGACATCGCGCGGGCGTGGCTGGCCGATCCCACCACGCGCAACGATCATAGCGTCTTCGGCGAGAAGGCCGATGCCGCCAGCCTGGTGATCGAGACCAGCGACGGCAAGAAGCAGACCGTGACGCTGAAGGACGACGCCGTATTCGAGGATCGCGAACCGCGGCTCGCCGATCTCAACGGCGACGGACATGCCGAAGTGATCGTGGTGAAATCCTATCTCCGGCGCGGCGCGGCCCTTGCGGTCGTTGCCGAGCGGAACGGGCACTACGAGGTCGTCGCCGAGACGCCCGCGCTCGGCGGCGAGCATCGCTGGCTCGCGCCCGCGGGCATCGCCGACTTCAATGGCGACGGCAAGATCGACATCGCACTGGTGCGCCAGCCGCATGTGGTCGGCGCGCTCGAACTGTGGACCTGGGACGGCGGCCGCCTGCGCAAGACCGCGGAGATCGGCGACGCTTCCAACCACATCTCTGGCACCAGCACCATGCACATGAGCGCGACTGCCGATTTCGACGGCGACGGGAAGCCCGATCTCGCCGTGCCCTCGTTCGACCGCAGCCGATTGCGCCTCATCGGCTTTATTCCGGACGCGCATGAGATCGCCGCTATCGCACTGCCGAACAAGGCCGTCACCGATCTCGGGCTTGTTGAGCTGAAGGCGGGCCCGCCGGCGATCGCCGTCGGACTTGCCGACGGAACGCTCGTCGTGGCGCGGCCTGGCCCATAGTTCGTTGGCGCATGATCTTTTCCGAAAACCGGTGCCCACTTTTCGGGATCATGCACGAGTCAGTGAGGTCGTCGCCCGCCCGGTTTGTCGGGCTGCGTAGTGCCGGCCGTTGACGGGCCTGGCGCGTAGAGGTCCGGCAGCGTGCATTGCTTCTGTTTGGCCTCCGCCCGCAGGTCTTTTATTTCCCCGCGGTTCGTCAGGTATTCCTGGCGATAGGCGACCGTGTTGACGAACTGTCCACCGGCGCCCTGGCCCGCTTTCGCCATCAGGGACTCGAGCTGCCGATCACGCTGCGCCATCTGCCTGCCCGCCGTGACGAGCTCGGGACAGGTGTAGAGAATGAACTTGCCGGGCGAGACAAGGAGAAACGACATCGTGTCGTCGTTCGCACAGCCGGACAGCGCCAGCGCCGCAAGCAGCGCGGCGATCGGCATCGATCTTCTTCTCTTCATTTCGTTCGGTCGCATCGCCATGGATCGCTCAGGCTCGCTCTTGTCATGCAGGGCTGGAAAAGACCGTCGCGGTCCTTGTCGAAGTGCACCGGGATTCGGGTCAGGAGTCAAATATCCTTTATCGCGCAACAACTCCCACATTGTGGCGCCCGGTTGACCGGCGCGGCGCGTTCTTAACAGCCCATCGTTACCGTACATCGCAATAGCGACACGCAAACTTTGACTCGTTAAGGTCGCGCTCCCCGTATGGCCGGAGACCGCAGAAATGAAATTTGCCCACTTCTCTCACATCTGGGCCAAACCGAACATGACGCCGCATCAGCGCTATGAAGAGCTGTGGGGCGAACTCCAACTGTGTGACGAACTCGGCTTCGACTATAGCTTCTGCGTCGAGCATCACTTCCGTCCCGACGAAAGCTGGATCTCCTCGCCCAGCCTTTACGCGGTCGGCGCCGGCGCGCGCACCAAGCGCATGCGCATCGGGCCCATGGGCTATATCGTGCCGCTCTATCATCCGCTGCGGCTCGCCGAGGAGATCGCGATCGTCGACCAGATGCTGGGCGGACGCATGGAGCTGGGCCTCGTCCCCGGCATCAACGCCGACTATTTCCGCCCGTTCGGTCTCGACTACGATCTGCGCAAGACGCCGACGCTCGAGTTCATCGACTACATGCGCGCGGCTTACGGCGAGACGCAGCCCTTCTCCTTCAGCGGCGATAACTTCCAGACCGCGGAGCCGACGACGCTCTCGGTGCAGCCGGTGCAGAAGCCGCATCCGCCTGTGTGGATGATGAGCCGCGATCCGCGCACGCTCGAATTCTGTGCGCAAAAGGGCATCAATCCCGGCTACTTCCTCATCTATCCGCGCGCCGATGCCGCGCCGCGTTATCGCAAGTTCATCGCGGACTGGGGCAAGGCCGGCTGGCCGCGCAAACCCAACATCGCCTATTGCACGATCATCTATGTCGACGAGAGCGATCAGAAGGCGCTCGACGTGGCGCTCACACGCGCGAGCCATGCCTACGAGGGTTTCCTGCCGGTGCCGAAGCCGGGCGAGACCTTCGAGGAACGCGTGCGCCAGCATGCCAAGAAATTCATCGGCCGCGGCGAGCCCGGCGCATCCGAGATTATGGCCAATGTGTTCAACCCCGACTACCTGATGAAGAACGAGTTGGTGTTCATCGGCTCGCCGAAGACGGTGACGGAAAAGCTGCATGCGGCGGCGGAGTCCGGCCTGTTCAACGTGTTCCTCGGCGAATTCAATTTCTCCGATCTGCCGGCGAATGATCTCATGCGCTCGATCCGGCTGTTCGGCGAAAAGGTGATGCCGGCGCTGCGCGGGTATGAGCCGTTTTAGGAGCGCTTGAGGCGCCACATCTTCCGCTCATGCCCGCCTGAGCGAGTGTGTTGAGCTCTCTCCCATTCTCCGCTCATTCCCGCGCAAGCGGGAATCCAGTTCTTTCTTTCCCCCTGCAAAGTCTGGATCCCCGCGTCCGCGGGGATGAGCGGAGCGTGTGGCTCGCTTCCACCATCTCACCAATTCACATCTCAATCAGCCAACGCTCCGCCGCCCGTGTTCTTTGCGGCGCCGGGTACGCCGTCGTCCCATTCCGTCCCTCGTGAAATACGAGGGGATGGCGCGCCGAGAAGACGCGTCAGGTAGTTCGATTGCGCACCTTCCTTTTGGGAAGATGCGGCGCCTTTCGGCGCGCCATCGCGGCGTCTTGAACGGCGACGGGCCGCGCTTCTGGCAACCGCCTGCGGGGCGTTCGACCACTCTCAGAACACGACCCCTTT
>DATDMA010000319.1:0-2392 GCA_036519015.1 Pseudolabrys sp.
CAATGTCGGGACCGGTGGGGCACATCGGCTGCACGGCGGCGAGCTGATCGAGCGAGGCCTTTGCGCGGTGCAGCAGCGACAGCAGCAGCAGTTGCGCGCCAGCGCCCTTCGGCCGCATGGCCAAGCGCGCGCGTTTCGCCAGCACGTCCTCGATCGAGGCGAGCTTGAGCGGATTTCCGGGCGCCAGCACGAAGCCCTGCTCGCGGCGGCTGAAGCCGATCATCACCGCGTCCTGCAGATCGCCGCGGCTCTTCATGGCGGCGAGGTTCGCGTCGGCCTCTGGATCTTCCAGCGTATGCAGATGGATCGCGGCGGCCAGCGTGTCGCCGGCGGTGAAGCGCGCGAGGCCGGATTCGCTGCCGACCGCCAGCGTGGCGAGGCCGGAGCCGCTTTCGCGCAGCGCCCATTCGAGCAACGGATCATGGCTGCCGCCGACGATGGGCGCAGGCTCCGGCCGTGTCATGCCGTTGGGGCGGGAGATGCTGGTCGCGAGCCAGTGGTCGAGCTCGGCCTTGGGGAACAGCCAGCGGCCAGTCACCTTAGTGCAGGGCACCGTGCCCTCGGCCACCATCTCGTAGATCTTGCGCTCCTTGAGGCGGAGATAGGCCGCG
The DNA here is from genome assembly GCA_036519015.1 of Pseudolabrys sp. Taxonomy (GTDB): domain Bacteria; phylum Pseudomonadota; class Alphaproteobacteria; order Rhizobiales; family Xanthobacteraceae; genus Pseudolabrys. Next base: position 612 of record DATDMA010000319.1, read on the forward strand.
GCCTCAGAGGTCGTGAAGAGCTGCATGACCGCGACCTGCATCCTTATGCATATTTTCTGACGGCTGGAAGCTACCGGAGGCGGAAGGTCTGGGCAACACGGCGCCCGTGGGCTCAGCCCGCCGCCGCTTCGCGGCCGGGGCCAAGACGCGCGAGCCGCGCCTTCAGGTCGAAGCTGGGATCGGCCGCCTCGTCCGGCGTGACACTTTCGCCGGCGGCCAGCAGGCGCCGGCCGAACATGTGGTCGGCACCCTTGTTGACCGACTCGATGCCGAGCAGCGTGTCGCCGCGGAAGCAGAACACCGAGAAGGCGCGGTCAGCCGGATTGCCGCGCAGCACGGTGCGGTCGCAGCCGGCGGTGAGGCCCACCATCTGCAATTTGAGATCGCGCTGATCGCTCCAGAACCACGGCACTGCCGCGTAGGGGGCCGGGTGGCCGGCGATACGCTTGGCGACGCAGCGGCCCTGGTCGACCGCGTTCTGCACCGACTCCAGCCGGATCATGGTTCCGCTGTACGGATCGGGAAACGCCGCGCAGTCGCCGATGGCGGAAATCTTCAAGTCTGCCGTGACGAGCTGCGCATCGACGACGATGCCATTCGCGATCGGCAATCCGGCGGCCTTGGCGAGATCGTCGGCCGGCACGATACCGATGCCGACCAGCACGAGATCGGCCGGCATGTCGCGGCCGTCGCTCAAGGTGACGCTCGCGACGCGGCCATTGCTTCCGTTGATGCGTTGCAGCCGCGTGTTCGCCAGGAGCTTGACGCCGAACTGCGCGTGCGCGTCGCCAAAGAACTGCGAGGTGATCGACGACACCGCGCGGCTCATGCAGCGCGGCAGCGGCTCGATCACATGCACGGACTTGCCGAGCTTGCTGGCGACCGCCGCAAGTTCGAGGCCGATGAAGCCGGCGCCGGCGACGACGATGTTCGCCGCGCCGGCGAAGTGCTCCTTGATCGCGTCCGCGTCGGCCAGCGTGCGCATGTACATCACGCCGTCGAGCGTGGCGCCGTCGACCGGCAACATGCGATTGTGCGCACCGGTGGCGATGACGAGATGGTCGTAAGCGAGCGATGTGCCGGACGACAGCGCAACGCGCGAGGCGGCGCGATCGATGCCCGTGACGCGCGTGCCGGCAACGAGATCGATCGTGTGCTTCTCGTAGTAGCTCTGCGGCCGCAGCAGCAGGCGTTCCGCGGTGGTGTCGCCGAGCAGATAGGCTTTCGACAGCGGCGGCCGCTGATAGGGGAGTTCCGGCTCGTCGCCGACGACGGTGATGCGCTCGCCGTATCCCGCTTCGCGCAGCGAGGCCGCAACCTGATAGCCGCCCTGCCCCGCGCCGATAATGACTACGCCTGATGACATCGGCCGCTCGTTTTCACGTGTTTAAAGCCATTTTGGTCTTATTCGGTTTGGCAAAGGTTGTCACCGTCTCCGGTCCAGTAGCCAACGCTCCGCCGCCCGTGTTCTTTGCGGCGCCGGGTACGCCGTATTCCATCTCCGTCCCTCGCAAAATACGAGGGGATGGCGCGCCGAGAAGGCGCGTTTGGTAGTCAATGGCGCATCTTCCTTTCGGGAAGATGCGGCGCCTTTCGGCGCGCCATCGCGGCGTCTTACGATGCAACGGGCCGCGCTTTCCGCAACCAACTCCGCATTTGCGCGTGTTGGCCCGCGATCAGCCAGCTCCTGGCGGGGGGTCCTAATGCCCCCAGGGGAGCCCCGTCACCGCCCGGGAGCTTGGGGGTGCGTTCATCCCCCGCCCGCGGGCGCCGCGTCCTGC
>DATDMA010000320.1:0-3523 GCA_036519015.1 Pseudolabrys sp.
GCTCGAATGGAATGCCGAATTCGGCGCTCAAGCGCGCGAGGTCTGCGCGGCAGCGGCCGGGCACGACGATCCGCGTCGCATCCACCGGACGCGGCACGCGGCGCGCGATGATCGCTTCGGTCATCAAGGCCGCGACCTTGACCCCGACATTGATCACCGACCAGGCAAAGTCCGGGCTCTTCATGCCGGCAAGTACCTTCTCCAGCCGCGGCTGCGCGAGATGCCCGGTGAGGAAGGCGATGCGCTCGGTCATGCGAGCTCAGCTTTTCGCCGCGCGAGCGCCTCGCCAAGTTCGGCGAGCGTCTCGACCACGCTCACATCATCGAAGGTCTTGAGCCGCGCGGTGTTCTCCAGGTCGATCTTGCGCGGATAGACCTTGACCATGCCCTTCGGTGCTTCGGTCTCCAGCTCCGGCGCGGTATCGCAGGCGAATACGATCGATGGCACGCGGCATTTTCCAGCCTGCGCGAATACGTTCGTTGCCAGCGTGTCGGAAATCCCCACCACGCACTTTGCAACTGTGTTCGATGTCGCCGGGCCCAGCACCAGCGTATGGTAGATGCCGTAATAGAAGCCACCGACCGGCGGCGAGCTTGCGGCGGTATCGCGGAAGATGCGCGCCGACTTCGGCAGCTTGAAGTCCTGCTTGTACATGCGGATGACTTCCGAGGCTGCGCGGCTGACGAACAGATCGACCTCGTCGAGCTCGCGGATCAGGGCGAGACTTTCCTTGAAGAAATGTCCCGATCCTGTCAGGGCCCAGCCCCAGCGCGGCGTTCTGACGTTGGCCATGCGGATGAGTGTAGCCCCGTTGTGTCCTGCCCGTGCAAGTCGATGCGCGCGCCGGGCGCGCGGCCGGCACGGATGGCGGCGCTCGCTGCCGCATGCGCCTCAGGTGCGGCGATAAAGCCGGGTACGCCGCTTGCGGCCAGAAAGCGTGGAAAGGCCGGATCGACGACCCCACGGGCGGCAAGATCGGCCGCCGATACGGGCTGCTCGGGCGCGCCGTGCTTGACCAGCAGCAGCCGCGTCGCACCGATGCGGCCGGCGAGCCAGGCGGCGAGGCTGTCCGAGGTCACGTCCCAGCTTGCCGGTATATCCTTGGCACGTAGCACCATGGTGGCGGGCGCCCAGACCGGCACGCTGCCTTTGCGCAGCGCCCGGGCGATCGAAGTCGCCGATGCCGCAATGCGAAAGCCTCGCCACCCGCTCACCAGCGCCAGCCCGAATTGCTCCATCGCCAGCAGTGCCATGGCGTGCGCGGCCGCATCGTCGAAGCCCATGCTGACTTGCGCCGCCCGCACCGCGTCGGCAAAAGCGCCGCCCCCCGGCACGATGACAGCGCGGCCACCGCAGGCGGCGAGCGCATCCAGCCACGCATCGAGATACACGGACCCGGCATGACTGCCGCCAAGCTTCACCACCGTGATGTCGGACGTGCTCATCTAGTCCGCGGACCGCGACCGCGCCGCGGGATAGAGCTGATAGACTTTGGCGATGTCCGCCGGCCGCTGCCGCCTGATCTCGACGCCGACGGCGCTGGGGCCGAGGTCAAGCTTCTCGACCTTCACCGTGACCTGCTGGACTCGCGGATAGCCGAGCACGAACGCCGCGATGCGTTCGGCCAGCGTCTCGACCAGCGGCGTATGGCCAGCAGAAGCGATAAGCCGGATGCCGTCCGTCATGATGTCGTAGGACAGCACGTCGCGCATATCCTGCGCGGGATGCGCGCTGCGCGCGATCTCCGCCTCGACGTTGAAGCGCACGTTCTGCGGCGCGGCGAGCTCGTGCTGATAGGCGCCGATGCGCACTGGCAGCACGAGATCGCGCACGAAGACGCGATCGGTATCGCCGCTCTCTTTGGCAGCATCGGCGGAATAGCCGCGCGCGGCCAAGAGCCGGTAGTCGGCTTTGCCCGTCTCGCCACGCTCGAGGGCGACGCTGCGTACATCGGGCGGGATCAAACCGCGGATGAGGCTCAGCGCTGAGGGATCGAGCCCAGCCTTGCGGTCATGCGCCGCGCACAAGGCGCCCCGGAATCCGAGATAGTCCGGCGCGAGCAACAGCAGACGCGGCACGTCCGGCGCCTCCAGCGAGCCGGCGAGCCCGCTCAGCAGCCCATGGTCGCGGCACGCCCGCACGAAGACGCCTAAGGTTGCGACGTCGGCGTGGTCGAGCAGACGGCCGCTGGCTTTGTTGGCTGTATCGAGCATGGCGCCAGCAAAACCGGAATCGGCCATCAAAGGCACGAGCGAGGCATCCGCGCCGCTGTCGGCGAACATCACGCCTACGATCTTGATCAGCCGCGCCAGAGGCGCCAGCGCGCGGATGCAGCCCTTGCGCCCCTCGTCCGGGAACAGGCCGACCTTGACGTAGTCGACCCCGGTCGCGGCCATGGCCTCCACCGCCCCATATATAATGTGAGGCTGCATCGGCAGGTCGCCGGTCACGGCGCTGGCTGGCCGCCGCCCAGCGATAACGGCAACGGTGGCCTGGACAGCCGCCGGGTCGAGCGCGCCCAATGCCCCCTGTGCTGGGTCCTTTAGATCGACGATGTCGGCCCCGTGCGCGACCGCGATCTCCGCCTCGGCCGGTCCGGTCACGCTCGCCAGAAGCAATGTCATTGTTGCACTCCATCGAGGGCCTGAAGCAGGCGATTGCGCACCAGCCAGTCCACCGTGCGCGACCAGGACTCATCTGTGTTACCGCGCATGTCGGCGCTCATTGCCGCGACAACACGTCCGCTCGCCACGTCCCGCACATAAATGCTCATGTTGAGGATCAGGTTCGACACCTTCTGCACGGTGCCGGTCATCGAGAGCTTGGCGTTGACCTTGGCCGCAAGATCGGCATCACAGCCGCCGCATTCTTGCAGATGAACCGCGTGCGCCTTGGCGTTCACCGGCCCGATATCGACGACCTGGAATTTATCGTTGTCGCCGAGCCGGCTTCGCAGTGTGTTGCTGATGAGCACGATGCGCTGCTGCTCGTCGGCGCGCGGCCCGTTCTTCTCGCCGTCGAGACTGGTGTCGATCAGTTCGAAATCGAATACCGCCACCGGCACCTTGGCGGCGGCCTGCGCCGTCGTTACCGCGAGCAGCGCAGCGAAGAAAGTCACGGGCGTCCATACCGCACGCATCATCGCAGCACTCCGCCTTCCGGCCGGAAAGAATGCCAGGGTGCAAGCTTAGGCAATATCCACCTTGATTTGAACAAGGAATGGCAGTCTAATTTGCCAAAATACAAAAGCGAGGAAACGTGGGGGCGCCGTTGATCGGAATGCTGCCGTGATCCGGTTCCCAGCACTCGTTCTTCTTTTCGCTTTCGGCTTCGTTACCGCCGTCGCTGCCGCGGAGCCGCTCGACGTCAAGATCGGCTATCTGCGCCGCGCCGCGCATCCGGAGACGCTCTCGCTCACGCAGATGTCGCCGCCGGATGACGGACTCGCCGGCGCCGAGATGGCGGCAAAGGATAACGACACCACCGGGCGCTTCCTCAATCAGCGTTTCTCGCTGGTCGATGT
>DATDMA010000321.1:0-10634 GCA_036519015.1 Pseudolabrys sp.
GCGGTTGGCCAGCGCGCGGCTGATGCCGAGTGCGCGCTCGAGCGCGCGGCTGAAGTCGCTCTGGTTGCGCTGCAGGGCGGCGGTCTCCAGCCGGACGATGGTGTCGCTCATCGGCGGGGTGGGGAGGCGCGGCGTACTTCCGCCCACATCGAGATTGGCCAGGATCAGCCGCCGCTCCTCGGACGTTGCCGCGAAGAACAGGTCGATGCGCTCGTCGGTCGGCGGCGCGCGGAACGCGGGTTCGGGGCGCGTGGGAGCGAGCGGGGGTGCTTCGATCTCGGGCACATCGAGAGGAGGCATATCGGCGACGGCACCGTCGAACGACGCGAGCGTGGCGAGGATCGCCGCCGGAGCCGCCGCATAGCCGCTCAGGCTCGCTGCCACCGCAGCCCGCGTCGGCGCATCGATCGTGTGGATCAGGCCGAGCGCCAATTCGACGTATTGGGTTTCCTCGTCGGCGGTGTGCGACGGCTTCTGCACGTAGAGGTCGGTAAGCACGCGAAGCAAAGTGGGTCTAACATCGACGCCTTCCCGGCAGGCGAGATCGAGCAGACTGTCGACCGGGGGAGGATAGGCAGGGGGCTTCGCCATGGCTGATACGCAACACCGGATTGGGATTGCGCTAGATTAGGGCGATGGCGTTAGCAGAGCGTTAACCTTGCGGCCTCTTTAATTGAGGCAAGGCGCCGACCCGGCGAGTCCAACAGCGGCTGTACGCCGGGATCGGAATGGGGGACTGCAATGGGCGAAGTCATCCGTTTTCCAGACGAACAGGGTTACGCGCGCGTTGGCCGCTATGTTGACGCCAACACCTCACCTGCGACGGTCATTATCCTACCCGTGATCCGCATCGATCGCGATCCGGACGGCGACAACGGGGTGGAGCCGCACAGCGGCAACAATCCCAGCCGCCGCCGGCGCCGCCGTCTCGCGCGCTGAAGCGATCCAGCCGGCGCGGCATCCGATGCATCATCTTCCGCACGCGCCGGCACGCCGGCCCGTCTGGCGTCCTTCACTGCTCGCACTCGCGGGATGTGTGCTGCTTGCCGGCTGCGCGACCAAAGGCGACTTCGGCCGCGTGAATCCGTCACTGGTAAGCGACGACACCCATGATTGGATCGGACGTGATGCGGCTGTCGCGCGCGGCTTCGCGCCGTCGGGCTTCGAATACACCGACGACGAGCGGACCATGCGCGATTACGCTTATCCGCTGATCGAGCCACCCTTTGCGCGAAATAAATGGTACTCCGTCGCCGGCGAATACGGTTTTCTGCGGCCGCCCCCCGGCACGCCCTATGACCGCGCGGCCTATGCGAATAATCTGCTGTCCTCGGATAACCGCTCGCCATCGTCGCGTTATGCGCGGCTGCTGGACGACATCAACAACGACACCACGCGCCTGCCGGCATTCTACGAGACGGCAGGCCGCGTGCTCGACATGGATGAGAAGCGGCGCAAGAGCCTCGCCTTCGTCTCCGACGCCGGCCCGGGCGAGCGCGGCAATGCGCTGCTGCGCATCAAGGAGAATGCGTCCGTTGTCGCGCTTGTGGATGCGAGCCTCGTGCAGCGCGTTCAATCCTACCGCTTCGCGCTCGAGCGCATGGTGATCGCGATCCCGTCGCCGCAGGCGGTGGAGGTGGAGCGTGCGCTCACGCGGCTGAAATCGCAGATGACCTATTACCGGCATGTCCTGCCGCCGGCTTGGCAGCGCGAGCCGAGCCTCAATTATCAGCCGACGTGATGAGAGACTTCGCTTCTACCGTGCCATTGCCATTCGTTTCGACGTGTCCGCCATGCCGCCGCCAGCGGCCACAAACAGATTCACCGTCACGACGTATCGTTGCGCACGGGCCTGAACGAGGTTGAGTTCGGCGAGCTGCTGCAGGCGCTGGGCGTCGAGCACCTGGACGATGCCTGCATTGCCGACGCCGTAGCCGAGGCGGGTCAAGCGCAGCGCCGCGCTGGCCGAGTCCAACGCCTGTTGCTCGGTTCGCACTGTGTCCGCGGCATTGGTCAGGCCATGCAGGTTGTCGGCGATCTGTTGGAAGGCGACCAGGACGGTCTGCTGATAGTCGCCGAGGGCCGCCTGGTAGGCGTCTTGCGCGGCCCGCTTGCGCGCGGACAGCTCGCCGCCGTGAAAGATCGGCGCCGCAACGCCTCCGACTAAGCTCCAGGCTGCGCCGGCCGGGCCGGCCGTCATCCCTTCCTCGGCCATCGCGGCGCTCAGGGTGACGCGAGGATAGAGATCGGCCGTCGCAACCCCCACAGCGGCGTTTGCGGCATGGAGCCGGGCCTCGGCAGCGCGGATGTCGGGTCTCGCGCGCACAAGATCCGATGGGAAGGCAAGCGGAATGTTTTGCGGCAGGGTCATTCTGCCCAGGTCGAAATGCGGTGGCGTCCACGTCGCCGGCGACTTGCCGACCAGGATCGCCAGAGCGTCCTGTGTCACGTCAAGCTGCTGATGCAAGGGAGGCAGTAACGTCCGATCTCGGTCGAGTTGACTTTGGGCAGTTGTAACATCGATCTGCGTGGCCACGCCGGCGCCGTGTGCTGCCTGGACCAAAGTTATGTTCTGCCGATCGGACGCGATGACCTTCTGCACGACATCAATCTGCGCGCGGATCGAGGCGCTCATCAGAGCCGCGACCACCGTATCTCCTGCGACGGTCAGGCGCGCAGCGTTCAACGTCTCACTTTGCAGCTCCGCATCCGCGGCCGCCATCTCGATCCTGCGATGTGTCCCACCGAAGATGTCCGGGTCGTAACTGACATCGAGGCCGGCGGTGTAGGCCGAGAACGTCGGGAAGGTGAATGCCTCAGGCCCGAGAAACGATGCGCCGTATTGCCGTCTCGCAAGGCCGCCCGCGGCATCGATCTGCGGAAAAAGGCCGCCGCGCGCTGCCGTCACGAGCTCGCTCGCCTTGGACACGTTCGCACGCGCGATGTCGATGGTTCGGTTGTTGCTGAGCGCGAGCGCGACCGTCCGATCTAGTTCGGGCGATCGGAGCCGTGTCCACCAGTCCGCCTGCAGCGTCGTGCCCAAGCCCAGGCTTTGTCCGATCTCGCCGCGGCCCTGCGAGCCGAAGGCTAAATCGGACTTCGGAAGATAACTCTGCTCGATGGGACGTGCGGGCGCTGAAAAGTCAGGGCCGACAGCACAGCCAGTGAGCGAAACGCTCGCGAGAAGCATGGCGGCGAACCGGCCATGGCTGCGGCGCAAGGCGACTGCCGCCAAATTTCCCCACCAAAGCGTGGGCCGGAAAGTCGTCATGATCAATGCGCCTCGCCCGATGAACCACCGGATGCTTTCTTGAGCAGAAGGACCGCCAGCAGAGCCAGCCCAAGGAGCGCGCTCTGCAGGATGATGGTGTCGCTATAGGCCAGCATGGACGCTTGCCGGCGAATGATACGGCCGACCGCGACCACCGCCTCTTGGCGAGCGAAGGCATGGTCGCTGACACCATGAGCCATGAAGCTGTTCGTGAGCTGGTCCAGGCGTGTGCGCGTCGCTTGGCCAAGCAGCGAGACCTGCTCGGTCAATACGTTGGAGTGGAATTGCTCGCGCTTGGTCAGGAACGTCTGCAGCAGGGCGATGCCGATCGCGCCGCCGAGATTGCGGACCATGTTGAACAACGCTGAAGCGGACCCGGCGTGCTCGCGCTGGATCCTGGCGACCGCGATCGCGGACAGAGGCGTCATGACCATCGACTGCGCGATCGCCCGCACTACGCTGGATGAGAGGAACTGCGGTCCGGAGAAGTCGCCGGACAAATTGGTCGCCAGAAGGCTGCCCGCGATGAACAAAACGAATCCGGCGACCAGCAGCCATCGCGGGTCCACGCGTTTCATGACCTTAGGCATCAGCGGAAGAATGGCGAGTTGCGGCAGCCCGATCCAGATCATCACGGTGCCGATTTGCTCGGCGTTGTATCCCTGCATGCGGGAGAGATAGACCGGCACGATATAGATCCAGCCGTACATCGACAGGCCGAAGAAGAAGTTCGCGAGCGAGCCGAGCCCAAAATTGCGTCGTGCCAAGAGTCGCAAATGCAGCAACGGCTCCTTTCTGGTCAACTGAACCACGATGAAGGCGAGGAGGGCGACGGCGGCCACGATCGACAAACGCACGATGAACGGCGATCCGAACCAATCGTCCTTCTCGCCCTCTTCCAGCACGGTCTCCAACGAACCTAACCCGATTGCGATGCTGACGATGCCGACCCAGTCTCCCCGACGCAGCAGATCGAACTGGCGAGGAGAGGGGTCGAGGGAGAACCACAGCATGCCGAACATCACAATGCCGGGCAGAAGGCTGACGAAGAAGATCGACTGCCAACCAAAGGTCTCGTTGCAATAGCCGCCGATCACCGGGCCGATCGACGGGGCAAAGATCGCCGAGATGGCATAGATCGACAGGCCGACAGCATGCCGCGACGGCGGCAACCGGGTCATGATGATGCCGAAGGCGAGCGGTATGAGCACGCCGCCTGCGAAGCCCTGCATGGCCCGGACGACGATCATCTGACCGAGGTTGGTCGTGAAGGCGCAAGCGACCGTCAGTACCAGGAATAGAAAGGTGTTGGTCAGCAGATAGGTGCGCAGCGAGAACACGCGCGCGAGCCAACCGCTGATGGGAATGACGATGATTTCCGCCACCAGATACGCCGTGGTGATCCAACCGCCATCATCGACGCCCGCGCCGATGGCGCCCTGGATGTCGGCGAGCGAGGAACTGACGACCTGGATGTTGAGGATCGCGAGGAACGCGCCTAAGGCCGCGCCAACCACGGCGATCCAGGTCTTCAGCGGAACCGCGTCCTCTTGCGACTGAGAGACGGAGGGAGGCGCCTGCGCGTTCAGGCGGCCGCCGCTCAAGGCGAGCGTAGGATTGGACATGCTCAGTCGCCTTGAGTCTGGCCGGCCGCGCGAACCTCGTGCGCCCTGGTGTCGATCGACACCTCCACCGACATGCCCGGTCGCAGCCGGCCCGCCAGGTTGTTGTCGGGCGCAAAGACGACCTTCACTGGAATGCGCTGGACGATCTTGGTGAAGTTGCCTGTCGCATTGTCAGGCGGGATCAGGCTGAACTCGAGGCCGCTGGCCGGGGCCAAGGTCTCGACATGTCCTCGGATGTCCTCGCCCGGGAATGTGTCGACGCGGATGTGCGCCGGCTGACCCGGCTCAACGTCTGTGAGCTGGGTCTCCTTGAAATTCGCGATCACATAGACCCGCTGCAGCGGCACCAGGGCCATGAGCTGCGTTCCGGCCTGAACGTATTGGCCCAGGCGGACTGTGCGCGCCGCAACTGTGCCGCCGATGGGCGCCGTTATGGCGGCGTAGCTGAGGTTCAGCTCGGCCTGGCGCTTTGCGGCCTCGGCGCGCGCCAGTTGCGCCTGCGCCAGTTGGTGCTGGGTGGTGAGAACATCCACTTGCTGGCGCGCGCTGAGGGCCGCCGCCTGTAACCGCTCTAGACCGGCGGCCTTTTCCTGGGCGTCGGTTGTCGCATTGTCCGCCTGCTCTTCCGATCCGTAACCGACTTGGGCCATCTTGAGGCGGCGGGCGTCGTTGCGCTGTGAGAGGCTGAGTGAGGCCGTGGCTGCGGCGACGCCGGCATCGGCTTGCCGTATTTGTGAACCCTGGGCCGTAATTTGGGCGCCCAAATTGGCGACTGAGGCAGCGGCGGCGGCTACGCTTGCCGTCGCCTCATCGAGAGCGGCGCGGAGATCACGATCGTCAATCCGGGCAAGCGTCTGCCCGACCTTGACACTCTGGTTATCGTCCACCAACAGCTCGGCGACGTACCCTGAAACCTTGGGAGCTACGATCGTCGAGTCGGCCTTCACATAGGCGTCGTCCGTCGACTCCATGAACCGCCCGACGGTCCAATATTGAATTCCCATCCAGCAACCCGCCGCGGCGACCGCGAGTCCGACACAAGCAACCAGTGCTCGCCGCCCGGGCCACTTCATTGGCTTCTGCAGCGCGGGAACCTGGCCTGCAGGAGTGCGAGGCCTCGCGTCGGCAACCTCCGCGACGCGTTCAGCAACGATAGTCATGCCCCCGATCCTTCCCGGAAATACCTCAAGACAGCCCCGCCGGCCCCATGTGGCCCCCGGTGCCAAGGGCTAGTAGATCGACCGCGCGGATCGCATCCATCCGCAACTCGGAAGGATGGGAATGCCCGACGAAATTAGCGATCTCCGACTATTCTCCCGTATAGTGTCGGCAGGCAGTCTTTCAGAGACGGCACGGCGCCTGAACAGCTCCCTCCCGGCCGTGAGCCGACGGCTTGCAGCCATGGAGCGCCGGCTGGGCGCACGACTGATCGATCGCGGCAGCCGACATTTCGCCTGTACCGAGGAGGGCAACCTGCTTTACGAGCGCGCCGCTGCCATCCTCGGCGATCTCGATCAGCTCGAAGCAGAGGTGGGTGCGAGAAGCGCAACGCCGCAGGGACATCTGCGCGTCGGCGCGCCGCTGGAAATAGGCCGGCGTCGCTTCGCACCTCTGATCGCCGAATTCTCTCGGCGATACCCGCACGTCACGATCGAACTCGTCCTCAGCGACTCGATCCTGGACGTCGTCGGTGACGACCTTGATGTCGGGCTGCATATCGACGTGCCGCCGGACGGCAACGTCATCGTGCGGAAGCTCATCTCAAGCCGCCGTGTCGCCTGCGCGTCGCCCGCCTATATCGCCGAACACGGCATTCCGGCCCGTCCAGAGGACCTGCTCGCGCACGCATGCATCCGGCTCGTGCGCGGACGCCACGTCTACGACAACTGGACATTCGTCGACGGCAAACAACAGCTCGACGTACAAGTCCGTGGAGCGCTCCTAACCAACAATGCGGAAGTCCTGCATGGTTGGGTTCTCGACGGTTACGGAATGGCATTGAAGGCGTTGTGGGATATCGAGGATGATCTCAAAGCGGGACGGCTCGTCGAGGTCCTTGCGCCGTTCGCGCACGATGCAATCAATCTCTACCTGATTTACCCTACCCGGACCCATTTGCCGAGCCGCGTGCGGGTCTTCATAGATTTTATCGTCGATGCAGTTGGCAAGTTGCAACGGTAGGATGCGATAGCACACAGAGTACTGGTTCCTCCACCTTCGCGGGGGATGACTGCCGTGTGTGCCCCTCTACCGCGCCGGCTTCACGTCGTCGGACGGCCGGCATTGCGCCGCGGCGATGGAGCTTTGCGCCTTGCCCAGCAGGCCCGGCTCCGGCGCCAGCGCGCGGATGGCGATGATGCCGGTTGTCGTCGGCGAATCCACGATCAGCCGGTCGGCGGCGGTGACGTCTTCTTCTTCCGGCAGTTGATTGTGCTGCTCGAGCGTCATCAGATCGAGCTCGATCACGCGGCGGCCGGCGGCGCGATCGTTGATCGCGTAATAGGCGATGTCGTTGCGCGTGTAGAACGAGACCGAGGTGTAGGACAGGCTCACTGGCACCGTGAGCTTCAGCGGGCCTTGCGAGAGATCGTAACGGCAGACGGCGCTGGCGAAGGCCGGATCCATGAACGGCATGGTCGCGCTGTCCGGCGTGGAGGCGGGAAGGGGCACGACCTTGTTCACCGGCGCGATGCGCTCCAGCCGTGCGTAGGCATCCTGCGTCGCCGTGCGCGGCAGGATGATGACGGTGGCGAGATGCACGATGCCGCCGAGCAGCGCGCCGCCGAGGAGCAAGAGCAGCCAGCGGATCATGGGCAGCCCCGCGTCGTGACGGCCGGCATGGGGACTTCGCGGCCGGCCTTGGTGGAGACGCCGACCGCGGTGTCATAGAGGCGCAGCACCAGGATGTAGCGCTCGACGCCGCCGGTCGGCAGCCAGTTGCCGGGACTAGCGCGCGGCGTCACCACGATATCGAAGCTCCCGTCGGCGTGGCGCACGATCTCCTGGCTGGTGAAGCCGTGACGGTCGACCGTGTTGGCGACCAGCTCGCCGCCGGGATTATAGAGCGTGATGGTCCAGAAGCGCGCGGGGGGCGTGACGCCGGCCACGATCACGTCGCAGCGGCCGTCGAGCGCCTTGCCCTTGTCATCCGACTGCGCGGTGAAGGAGACGCCGTCGCCGAGCGCGGTCGGCAACCGGCCGATGCGCGCGATCGAAGCGCGGGCGTAAGGGTCGGCGTCCGTGGTTCCGGTCTTCGGGAAGGAGGTCCAACTCCCAATCGTCAGCGCGCCGAAGGCGGCGCCGCGGGTCAGCGCGAAATAGGTCGCGCCGAGACCGACGCCGGCGGCGACGATGAGGGCAAACAGCGTTCCGAGAAGCAGCCGCACGATCGATCCGCTGGGAGGGGAAAATGTGTGATTCGCGAGAGGAGACTACGCCGGGCTTGGCCTTGCGGCTAATCAGTTCCGCCCGAAGGCCTTGCCCTCCAGCGCCTCGGCGAGCGCGTCGTTCTTTTCCGGCGCCTGCGCGAGCGTGCGGGCGTCGTCGGAGGCGGTGGACGGCAGCGGGCCGAGCGCGCGATTGGCGTCGTCGAGCTGGCGCTCGACGCGTACGAGCACGTCGGCGCCGCGCTTGGTGAGCATCGTCGGGCGCGGCGGGGGCGGCTGTTCGGCGCCGGGCTTCGCCTTGGCTTCGACGGCAGGCTGCTGACGGTTCGGCACCGCGATGCCGGGCAGCGGGCGCAGCTCGATACCCTGGTGGGCGTATTCCATGATGCTGTGCCAGGTCATTGCCGGCAGCGCACCGCCGGTCATGCGGTTGGTCGAGGTGTAGTCGTCGTTGCCGAACCAGATGCCGCAGACGAAGTTGCCGGTGTAGCCCATGAACCAAGCATCACGATAAGCATTGGTGGTGCCGGTCTTGCCGGCGGCGGCGATACCGTCAAGACGGGCACGCCGCGCGGTTCCGTTCTCGACCACGCTGTTCATCATGGTGATCATGTCTTGGGCCACCTTCGGTGTCAGCGCCTGCCGCGGCTTCGGCCCGTCGCGGTCGTAGCGCCAGACGACCTTGCCGTCGCCGGTGCGCACTTCGAGGATGGCATGCGGCTTCACGGCTTTGCCGAGATTGGGGAAGGTGGCATAGGCGCCGGTGTGCTCGACCAGCGTGACGGCGTCGGCGCCGATCGGCAGCGACGGCGTGTCCGGCAGCGGCGTGGTGATGCCCATGTCGCGCGCGGTCTGGATGATGCGGGCGCGGCCGACTTTCGCGTTGCCGTCGCCCACCGCGATCGACAGACGCACGGCGATGGTGTTGATCGAATGCGTCAGCGCGGTGATCAGCGTCATCGATCCGGCATAGCCGTTGCCGTAGTTATGCGGGCACCAGTTGCCGATGCAGATCGGCGCGTCGACGACGATCGAGGTCGGCTTGAATCCGTGCCCGAGTGCGGTGGCGTAGACGTAAGGCTTGAACGAGGAGCCGGGCTGACGCATCGCGTCGGTCGCGCGGTTGAACTGGCTAGCGCCGTAATCGCGGCCGCCGACCATGGCGCGCACCGAACCGTCCACGTCCATCAGCACGGCGGCGGCCTGGCGCGCGTGATATTCCTCGCCGTACTGGCGCAGCGAATTCTCCACCGCCGCATCGGCGGCTTTCTGCAAATTCGTGTCGAGCGCAGTGCGCACGACGAAGACGCGCTCGGTCATCGACTTCGGGAAGGTGTCGACGAGCTGCTTCATCTGATCGAAGGCCCAATCGAGATAGTAGTTCGGCGCGTGTTCGTCTCGTCGGTCGACGGGGGTGGCGGGGTGGCGGCGGGCGCCGAAGACCTGGCCCTCGGTCATGAATCCGGTGTCGACCAGATTGTCGAGCACGACATTGGCGCGCGCGCGGGCAGCCGGCAAATTCACATTGGGCGAGAACTTGGTCGGCGCCTTGAACAGGCCGGCGAGCATCGCGGCTTCCGCCAGATCCACATCGCGCGCCGACTTGTTGAAGTAATACTGCGCGGCGGCATCGACGCCGAAGGCGCCGCCGCCCATATAGGCGCGGTCGAGATACAGCTTCAAAATCTCGTTCTTGCTCAGGCGCGCTTCCAGCCACATCGCCAGAAACGCCTCCTTGATCTTGCGGTCGATCGTGCGCTCGTTCGACAGAAACAAATTCTTGGCGAGCTGCTGCGACAGCGACGAGCCGCCCTGCACGACGCCGCCGGCGCGCGCATTGGTGACGAGCGCGCGCATGGTGCCGCCGATGTCGATGCCGAAGTGGTCGTAGAAGCGGCGGTCCTCGGTGGCGAGCACTGCCTTGATCAGGTTGTCGGGGAACTGGTCGAGCGGGATCGAATCGTTGTGCCGGATGCCGCGCGAGCCGACCTCGTTGCCGTAGCGGTCCAAAAACGTCACCGCCAGTTCGGACTTCTTCAGCCAGTCCTCGTCCGACGTCATCTGGAACGCCGGCACCGCGAGCGCCAGCAGCAGCAGCATGCCGACGGTGCCGAGGGTGGCGGCTTCCGACGTCAGTTCGGTCAGCCAGCGCCGCCAGCCGGCGACGTGGAAGCGGTCCATGAAGCTGGAGAAGCGCTCGTAGCTTTCGCGCAGGCCAGCGCCCGAGCGGAACAGCCCGGCCAGCATCGCGGCTTCGGACAGGTTCACGTCGCGCGCCGACTTGCCGAAATAGAACTGCGCCGCCGCGTCGACGCCGAAGGCGCCGCCGCCCATGTAGGCGCGGTCGAGATA
>DATDMA010000322.1:0-2616 GCA_036519015.1 Pseudolabrys sp.
ACCACGGTGCGCGAGGCCAACGACCGCGGCTACCGCTGCGTCGTGCTGGCGGACTGCTGTGCGTCTTACTTTCCCGAATTTCACGAGATGGGCCTCAAGATGATTAAGGCCCAAGGCGGCATTTTTGGCTGGGTGGCGAGCTCGAAAGACATGCTCGCCGCCCTGGCTAGCGAAAAGGGGTTGGCAAAGAAATCTGCATAGGGAAATGCCCGGCATAAAGCCGGGCATGACGGTTGCGAGGCAGGGCCGAGTGAACTGGATAATGTCCTAATTCATCGTCGCGCCGGCTTCCTTCAGAAAATCGTTGATGACGCCCTTGCCCAGGCGCGAGGCCATGTCGTGATAGATCGGCGCCATTGCCTTGCGCATGGCGTCGCTCTCGGCCGCCGTCGGCGTGACGATGGTGACCTTGCCCGAGGCCTTGATCGCGGCGAGCGCCTCGTCGTTCTCCGACTGGGAGATGTTGTTGGCGTAGACGCTGGCGTCGTGCATCGCCCTTTCGAGCTGGGCGCGGATGTCGCCCGGCAGGCCGTCCCAGAACGGCTTGTTCACGACCACCACGTAGCCGATATAGCCGCTATTGGTGAGCGTCATGTACTTCTGCACCTCGTGCATTTTCTGGGTGTAGATATTGGACGCCGTGTTCTCCTGACCGTCGACGACGCCGGTCTGCAACGCGGAGTACACCTCGGAGAACGCCATGATTTGCGGAAGCGCGCCGAGCAGCCGGTATTTCGCCTCAAGCACCTTCGAGGATTGGATGCGGAATTTCAGCCCTTTGTAATCCTCCGGCAGGCGCAGCGGCTTGTTGGCCGTGCCTTCGGCAAAACCGTTATCCCAATAGGCGAGGCCGACCATTCCTTTCGGCTCGAGCAGCTTCAACAGCTTCGCGCCGAGCGGTCCTTCGGTGACTTTACGCAGCGTGGCGATGTCGGGAAGGATATAAGGAAGATCGAAAACCTCGAATTCTTTGACGCCGATCGGTCCGAACTTCGACGTCGACGGCGCCAGCATCTGAACGGCGCCGAGCTGCATCGCCTCGAGCTCTTCTTTGTCCTTATAGAGAGTCGAATTCGCGTAGATCTCAACCTTCACCTTGCCGTTGGTGTAGGCCTCGGCGAGCTCCTTGAATTTCAGCGCGCCTTTACCCTTCGGCGTGTTCGTCGCGACGACGTGGCTGAACTTTATGACGATCGGAGCTTGCGCGAAAGCCGGAACGGTAAGCGCGGCCAGGCTGACGGCCACAGCAATGCTGAGCAGACGCTTCATGATGTCTCTCCCTCGCCCGGGGCTCTAATGGCCCTCGTGGCGACGGAGAGTGTAATCGCGATCCGCGCAGCACGCGAGAGTTGAAGCGCAGTTGTTGCGCCGCAACTCGCCTCGCGCCTGCGGTGATCGTCGAGTTACTGCCCGTGCGCTTCCAGCACGCCGCGGCAGGCCTTTGTCAGCTTCGCGCGATGCTCCTGCAGGCAGGCAAGCACGCGGAACGTGTCCGGAATGGCGTCGACGCAGTAGCGTGTCGCGTCCGGATTGCACGCTTTCTGCTCCTGTTCCGTGCCTTGGAACAGTCCGCCTCCGCCGCCACCTTCGGTTGGCTGACGGCGCTCGTCGGCCGCCCATGCGGTTCCGGATAAAAGCAGGCAGGCCAGAAGAGCGGCGCCGCCGATACGAGCGTGCATCATGAGATGATCCCGGGCTGTGAACTTTGGAACGAAAATTACGGAGTAAGAGCAAACCGTGTCACGGTTCCGATGCCTGTGCAAATTGGCAAAAACGGGGCGGCGCGCCGAGAGTTGTCACATTCACAAAAAAAGACCGGAGGATATCCGGTCTTTCTCGTTGCCCCGCGGAGCGATAGCGTCAGTCGCGCTCGATGCGCCGGCGTTCGCTGTAATGATTGCGCTGGCCGCGGTAGCGGTGATGATGCAGCCCCATGCCATGCGAGATACCGGGTCCCGCCGTGTAGCCGATGATACCGCCGGCAACGAGCCCAACAGGCCCGGCCACCAGGGCACCGGAGGCGGCGCCCATGGCCGCATCGCCGAGGCGCTCGCCGGCGCTGGCAGCAGCCGGCGCGAGCGCAATACCCGTAACAATGGCGGCAATAGCCAATAATGTCTTCATCGATGGCCCCTTTCCAACGAACGATCTGGTTTCAACGAATAGAGCCCATGCATAAGTCGCATGCCCGACAAATTGTTCCATTCGTGAAACCGGAACTGCGCGTCAGTGCACGGCGGCGCCGGTGCGCGGCGTGATCGCGCCGCGGTGGCGGATCACCTCGCCCGCGAGTCTGTGTGCGGCGTTCACCGCCTCGATCGGCGCGCGACCGCTCAGCCGCGCGGCGAGATAGCCGGCATTGAAGCCGTCGCCCGCCGCCGTCGGATCGACCGGCACGACGACGTCCGGTACCGGCACCGCTTCGCGCGCATCTGCGGCTGCGATCAGTGCGCTGTTCGGCCCGTTCTTGACGACGATCTCGCCGACGCCGAAGGCCTGCAATCGCTCGATGCTCGCCTCGGGCGATGGATCGCCCCACAGCACGGCCTCGTCGTCGTAAGCGGGCAACGCGATGTCGACGCGCTTGAGCGCCTCGGCGAACACGGTGCGTGTGCG
>DATDMA010000323.1:0-13855 GCA_036519015.1 Pseudolabrys sp.
ATCGCCCCGAGCAGGGGCAGGAAGACGATGGCTTGATACATTGGGGCGTCAGCCCTTCATCACATTGATGTCTTCGACCGCGATGGAGCCGCGGTTGCGGAAGAAGACCACGAGGATGGCGAGGCCGATGGCGGCTTCCGCCGCGGCGACCGTGAGCACGAAGAGCGCGAAGACCTGGCCGACGATGTCGCCGAGATGGGTCGAGAAGGCGACCAGGTTGATGTTGACCGCGAGCAGGATCAGCTCGATCGACATCAAGATGATGATGACGTTCTTGCGGTTCAAGAAGATGCCGAAGATCCCGAGCGTGAACAGGATCGCGGCGACCGCGAGGTAATGGCCGAGGCCGATGGTCATGTGTTGCTCCCAAGCCCCTGCCCGGTGCGCACCTTGAGCACCTCGACCGACATGGCCGGTGTGCGCGACACCTGAGCCGAGATACTCTGGCGGCGCACGCGCACCTTATGCTGCAGCGTGAGCACGATGGCGCCGACCATGGCGACCAGCAGGATCATGCCGGCGGCTTCGAAGAAGTAGACGTAGCGGGTGTAGAGTACGAGGCCGAGCGCCTCGGTGTTGGGCATGTTGGTCGGGATCGGCGACGTGATCGCAGCCGGCACGCCCGGGCCGATCGCCCAGGAGCCGACCACGAGCAACAGTTCGGCGAGGAAGATGCCGCCGATCAGCATGCCGATGGGCAGATACTGAAGCACGCCCTGCTTGAGCGAGCCGAAGTCGACGTCGAGCATCATGACGACGAACAGGAACAGCACGGCGACGGCGCCGACATAGACCACGATCAGGATCATGGCGAGGAATTCGGCGCCCATCATCACGAACAGCCCGGAGGCATTCACGAAGGCGAGGATGAGGAACAGCACCGAATGCACCGGGTTGCGCGACGCGATCACCATGAAGGCGCTCGCGACGCAAATGCCGGCGAAGAGATAGAAGAACAGCGCGGCGATCATCTCATCTCACCTATAGGGCGCGTCGAGCGCGAGGTTCTTGGCGATCTCGCGCTCCCAGCGGTCGCCGTTCGCGAGCAGGCGCTCCTTGTCGTAATAGAGCTCCTCGCGCGTCTCGGTGGCGAACTCGAAGTTCGGTCCCTCGACGATGGCGTCGACTGGGCAAGCCTCCTGGCAGAGGCCGCAGTAGATGCACTTCACCATATCGATGTCGTAGCGCGTGGTGCGGCGCGTGCCGTCGTTGCGGCGCGGGCCGGCCTCGATGGTGATGGCCTGCGCCGGGCAGATCGCCTCGCACAGCTTACAGGCGATGCAGCGTTCCTCGCCGTTGGGATAGCGGCGCAACGCATGCTCGCCGCGGAAGCGCGGCGAGATCGGGTTCTTCTCGAACGGATAGTTGCTGGTCGCCTTCGGCTTGAAGAAGTAGCGCATGGCCAGCACGAAGCCGGACACGAACTCCGTCAGAAACAAAGCCTTGGCTGCGCGATCGAGCCTCATCGCATCCTCACTTTATCGCAGCCGTGGCAAGGCCGCCGTACTGAATGATGCCGGCGACGATGACGACCATGGCCAGCGACAGCGGCAGGAAGACCTTCCATCCGAGCCGCATCAACTGGTCGTAGCGATAACGCGGCACGATCGCCTTGGCCATGGCGAACAGGAAGAACATGAACAGCGCCTTGAGAGCGAACCAGATGATGCCCGGCACCCAGGTGAACGGCGCAAAGGGGATCGGCGACAGCCACCCGCCCAGGAACATGATCGAGGCCATGGCGCACATGGTGCCGATCGCCACGTATTCGCCGAGCATGAACATCATATAGGGCGTGGAGCCGTACTCGACCATGAAACCGGCGACGAGTTCCGATTCCGCCTCGACCAGGTCGAAGGGCGGGCGGTTGGTCTCCGCCAGCGCCGAGATGAAGAACACCACGAACATCGGGAACAGTGGCAGCCAATACCAGCCGAGCACGCCGTACTTCGTGTTCTGCGCCTCGACGATGGCCGAGAGGTTCAGCGAGCCGGCGCAAAGAAGGACAGTGATGATGACGAAGCCGATGGAGACTTCGTAGGACACCATCTGCGCCGCCGAGCGGACTGCCGAGAGGAAGGCGTATTTCGAGTTCGACGCCCAGCCCGCCATGATGATGCCGTAGACCATCAGCGAGGAGATGGCGAAGATGTACAAGACGCCGACATTGATGTTGGCGATCACCCAGCCGGCATTCACCGGCATCACGGCCCAGGCGGCGAGCGCCAGCACGCAGGTGACGAGCGGCGCCAGCAGGAACACGCCCTTGTTGGCGCCCGCCGGGATCACCGGCTCCTTGAGCATGAACTTCAACAGGTCGGCGAAGGACTGGAACAGGCCGAAAGGCCCGACCACGTTGGGGCCGCGCCGCATCTGCACCGCCGCCCAGATCTTGCGGTCGGCGAGCAGAATGTAGGCGATCGAGACCAGCAGCAAGACCAGCATCAGCACCGACTCGGCGACGATGATGATCAGCGGCCAGAGATAGGTCCAAAAGAAATCCATGTCCCCTACTCCGCCGCCGTCTTATGCGCCGCATTCGCCAAAGCCGAGCATTCGGCCATGATGGCGGAGGCGCGCGCGATCGGATTGGTGAAATAGAAATCGCCGACCGACGAGCGCAGCGGCGTCTTATCGGCCGTGCCGCCGAGCGTGGCGAGCTTGCCGATGTCGGCGGCGTCGCCCGCGGCGATCTGATCGATGCGCATCAGATGCGGATGCGCGGCGAACATCGCCTGGCGCAGCGCGCCGAGCGAGTCATAGGGCAGCTTGCAGCCGAGCGCCTCAGACAGCGCGCGCAGGATCGCCCAATCCTCGCGGGCATCGCCCGGCGGGAACGCGGCGCGGTTGGCCATTTGCACGCGGCCTTCGGTATTCACGTAGATCCCGGTTTTCTCCGGGTAAGCGGCGCCCGGCAGAATGACGTCGGCGCGGTGCGCGCCGCGGTCGCCATGGGTGCCGATGTAAACGACGAAGGGGCCGGGAGCGACGTCGATCTCGTCGGCGCCGAGCAGGAAGAGCATGTCGACTTTGCCTTCGGCCATCTGCGCCGCGGTCTTGCCGCCCTCGCCCGGCACGAAACCGATGTCGAGCGCGCCGACGCGCGAGGCGGCGCTGTGCAGCACCGAGAAGCCGTTCCAGCCGTCCTTGACTGCGCCGAACTCGAGGGCGGCCTTGGCCGCGAGCGCGGCCAGCTGCGCGCCGTCCTTCCGGGCGAAGACGCCGGCGCCAACGAGGATCAGGGGATTTTTCGCGCCCTTCAGCGCTTCAGCGAACTTGCTCGAGCCGAGTCCGGCGAGCGTCTCGGCGCCCGCGCCGAGGTAATCGTATGTATAAGTGAGATCGGCCTTCTCGCCGATCAGCGCGACGGGGAAATTGCCGGCGCGCCAGCGCTTGCGGATGCGCGCGTTCAGCACCGCCGCTTCGCGGCGCGGATTGGCGCCGATGATCAGCAGCGCGTCGGCCTGCTCGATGCCGGCGATGGTGGCGTTGAACAGATACGAGGCGCGGCCCCACTTGGGATCGAACACCGCTCCGTCCTGGCGCGCATCGATATTGGCGCTGCCGAGGCGGCCCATCAGGTCCTTGAGCGCGAACATTTCTTCGACGCTGGCGAGATCGCCGGCGATGGCGCCGAGCCTGGGCCCATCGATCGGACGCAGTTTGTTGGCGATGACGGCGAAGGCTTCTTTCCACGTCGCCGGCTGGAGACGGCCGTTGACCCGCACGTAAGGCTGGTCGAGGCGCTGCGCGCGCAGGCCGTCGACCACGTGGCGCGTCTTGTCGGAAATCCACTCCTCGTTCACGGCGTCATTGTTGCGCGGCAGGATGCGCAACACTTCGCGCCCGCGCGTGTCGATGCGGATGGCAGAGCCGACCGCATCCATCACGTCGACCGATTGCGTCTTGCCGAGCTCCCACGGCCGCGCCGTGAAGGCGTACGGCTTCGACGTGAGCGCACCGACCGGGCAGAGATCGACGACGTTGCTCTGCAGCTCGGACGTCATCGCGTGCTCGAGATAGGTCGTGATCTCCATGTCCTCGCCGCGGCCGATGGCGCCGAGTTCCGGCACGCCGGCGACCTCGGTGGAGAAGCGGATGCAGCGCGTGCAATGGATGCAGCGCGTCATGATCGTCTTCACCAGCGGGCCGATATATTTGTCCTCGACCGCGCGCTTGTTCTCGGCGTAGCGGCTGGCGTCGACGCCATAGGCCATGGCCTGGTCCTGCAGATCGCACTCGCCGCCCTGATCGCAGATCGGGCAGTCGAGCGGATGGTTGATGAGCAGGAACTCCATCACGCCTTCGCGCGCCTTCTTCACCATCGGCGTCTTGGTGTTGACGACCGGCGGCTCGCCGTTCGGGCCCGGACGGCAGTCGCGCACGCCCCAGGCGCAGGAGGCGACCGGCTTGGGCGAGCCCTTCAGCTCGACCAGGCACATGCGGCAATTGCCGGCGATCGACAGCCGCTCGTGGAAGCAGAAGCGCGGGATTTCCGCGCCCGCGGCTTCGCAGGCCTGGAGCAGCGTGTACTCCGGCGGAACGTCGATCTCGGTGCCGTCAACGATAAGCTTGGTCATGCCGCGTGCTCGCGTGAATGCGTACTTGGCGCGCCGCGGCGCGCCGACTTCCAGAGTTGCGCGGCCGGGAGATGCTCCCAGCCGAAAGCATGATCGCTCGGCCCGTGCGCGATGAGATGATCGCGGCGCGCGACGCCCTCCTCCATCGAAGGACGTGCGCCGACCGGCACCCACCACATCACCAGCGGCGTGTCGAGCGGCTCGAACCAATCCTCGCGCCGGCCGAAGAAACGGCTATGCACTGTCTTCCAGACGAACCGCTCCAGCGCCTCGACGTCTTCCCATACGGTCAGATTCGGCAGCACGCGAGCATCGTCATAAACGGTCATGCCCATGGCGTTGCCGCTGTCGTCCTGAAGGCGCCAGACGAAGCCCTCGATCTGCTCCGCCAGCCCGTTCACCCGCGCGACATTGTCGGCGAAGTCCGCCATGCGCGGATCGTCGAGCGGATACTTGATCCGCGCGATGTTGAACTGGGCGAGTTGGCGGGCGCCGGTCATATCTACTCCGCCGCCTCAGCAACCGGCTCGCGCACGCCGTGCGAATCCGCGTTGCGCGAATAGGCGTCGATGCGCTCCTCGATCTCGTGACGGAAATGCGCGATCAGGCCCTGGATCGGCCAGGCCGCGGCATCGCCGAGCGCGCAGATGGTGTGGCCTTCGACCTGCTTGGTGACCTCCAGCAGCATGTCGATCTCGCGCTTCTGGGCGCGGCCTTCGGCCATGCGCGTGAGCACGCGCCACATCCAGCCGGTACCTTCGCGGCACGGCGTGCACTGGCCGCAGCTCTCGTGCTTGTAGAAATAGGCCAGACGGGCGACCGCGCGGATCAGGTCGGTTGACTTGTCCATCACGATGACCGCCGCGGTGCCGAGGCCCGAGCGCAGCTTCGAGAGGCTGTCGAAGTCCATCGGCGTGTCGATGATCTGCGCGGCCGGCACCATGCGCACCGACGAGCCGCCGGGGATCACGGCCTTGAGATTGTCCCAGCCGCCGCGGATGCCCCCGCAATGCGTGTCGATGAGCTCACGGAAGGTGATGCCCATCGCCTCTTCCACGTTGCACGGCTTGTTCACGTGGCCGGAAATGCAGAACAGCTTGGTGCCGACATTGTTCGGGTTGCCGAACGACGAGAACCAGGTCGCGCCGCGCCGCAGGATGTCGGGCGCGACCGCGATGCTCTCGACATTGTTGACCGTGGTCGGGCAGCCGTAGAGGCCGACATTCGCCGGGAACGGCGGCTTGAGCCGCGGCATGCCCTTCTTGCCTTCGAGGCTTTCGAGCAGAGCGGTCTCTTCGCCGCAGATATAGGCGCCGGCGCCGTGATGGACGATAACGTCGAAATCCCAGCCGTGGATATTGTTCTTGCCGATCAGCTTGGCCTCAGAGGCCTGATCGACCGCCGCCTGCAGGTGCTCGCGCTCGCGGATGAACTCGCCGCGCACATAGATGTAGGCCGCGTGCGCGCCCATGGCGAAGCTGGCGATCAGGCAGCCTTCGATCAGCAGATGCGGATCGTGTCGCATGATCTCGCGGTCTTTGCAGGTGCCGGGCTCGGATTCGTCGGCGTTGACCACGAGATAATGCGGGCGCTCGCCAATCTCCTTCGGCATGAACGACCACTTCAGACCGGTCGGGAAGCCGGCGCCGCCGCGGCCGCGCAGGCCGGAGGCCTTCATTTCATTGATGATGCCGTCGCGGCCCTTTTCGAGGATCGCCTTGGTGCCGTCCCAGGCGCCGCGCGCACGCGCACCCTTCAGGCCCCAGTCATGGAGCCCGTAGAGGTTCTTGAAGATGCGGTCCTTGTCAGCGAGCATTGGCTGTCAATTCGGTTTGGGTTTGTTTTTGCGGCTGCTATCGCGCGCCGGCGGCTTCGGTGCCGGCACTTCCTGCACGTTGGCGGCGGCACCAGGCGTCTTCGCGTCTGCGTCGAGCAGGGCGGTCTCAGGCGAGCCGCGCGTCGGGCTGGACGCGTAGATCGCAGGATCGGTCAGCGTGGTTGCCCCGCCGATCGGCGCCGAGAACTGACGGTCTACCTGCGGGCCCGGCTTCGGCGGATTGCCGGCGGCGAAGCCGTCCAACATTTTCCCGAAGCTCTCGGCGGTCAGGTCCTCGTAGGTGTCGTTCCAGATCAGCACCATCGGCGCATTCACGCAGGCGCCCAGGCACTCGACCTCTTCCCAGGAGAAGTCGCCGTCGGCCGACACGTGCTGCGGATCGTGATGGATGCGGTGCTTGCAGACCTCGAACAGATCGTCGGCGCCGCGCAGCCGGCACGGCGTCGTGCCGCAGACCTGCACATGGGCCTTCTTGCCGACCGGCTGCAGCATGAACTGCGTATAGAAGGTCGCGATCTCGAGCGCGCGGATATGCGGCATGCCGAGCATGTCCGCGACATAGCGCATCGCGATCTCGGGCAGCCAGCCGCCGAACTGTTCCTGCGCGCGCCACAGCAGCGGGATGACCGCCGACTGCTCGCGGCCTTCCGGATATTTGGCGATCTGCTTCTTGGCCCAGTCGAGGTTCTCCGCCGTGAAGGCGAATTCCTTCGGCTGCTGTTCGGCCGGTGCGAGGCGGCGGACGCTCATCGGTCGACCTCCCCAAACACGATGTCAATGGAGCCGAGGATGGCGGAGACGTCGGCCAGCAGGTGGCCCTTACAGAGGAAATCCATGGCCTGGAGATGCGCAAAGCCCGGCGCGCGGATCTTGCACTTGTAAGGTTTGTTGGTGCCGTCGGCCACGAGATAGACGCCGAACTCGCCCTTCGGCGCTTCGACCGCGGCATACACCTCGCCGGCCGGCACGTGATAGCCCTCGGTGTAGAGCTTGAAGTGATGGATGAGCGCTTCCATCGAGCGCTTCATCTCGCCGCGCTTGGGCGGCACGATCTTGTGGTCGTCGACCGAGACGCGGCCCTGCCCTTCCGGCGAGCGCAGCTTCTCCAGGCACTGCTTCATGATCTTGGTCGACTGGCGCATCTCTTCCATGCGGATGAGATAGCGGTCGTAGCAGTCGCCGTTCTTGCCGACGGGGATGTCGAAATCGAGCTCGGAGTAGCACTCGTAAGGCTGCGACTTGCGCAAGTCCCAGGCCGCGCCCGAGCCGCGCACCATCACGCCGGAGAAACCCCAGTTCCAGGCGTCGGCGAGATCGACGATACCGATATCGACGTTGCGCTGCTTGAAGATGCGGTTGCCGGTGAGCAGCATGTCGAGATCGCCGACCACCTTCAGGAACGGATCGCAGAAGGCATAGATGTCGTCGACGAGCTGCGGCGGCAGGTCTTCGTGCACGCCGCCGGGACGGAAATAGTTGGCGTGCATACGGCTGCCGGAGGCGCGCTCGTAGAACACCATCAGCTTCTCGCGCTCCTCGAAGCCCCACAGCGGCGGGGTGAGCGCGCCGACGTCCATCGCCTGCGTGGTGACGTTCAAGAGATGCGAGAGAAGACGCCCGATCTCGGAATAGAGCACGCGGATGAGCTGCGCGCGTTTCGGCACCTGGATGCCAAGGAGCTTCTCCACCGCGAGGCAGAAGGCGTGCTCCTGGTTCATCGGCGCGACATAATCGAGCCGGTCGAAGTAAGGCACCGCCTGGGTGTAGGTCTTGGCCTCGATCAGCTTTTCGGTACCGCGATGCAGGAGCCCGATATGCGGGTCGACGCGATCGACGACTTCGCCGTCGAGCTCCAGCACCAGACGCAGCACGCCGTGCGCCGCCGGATGCTGCGGTCCGAAGTTGATCGTAAAATTACGCAGCGAGGTTTCAGCCATTACGAACCCTTACCCTCGGGCTTGGCGGTCTCTTTTGCCTTCTCATCGCCCGGCAGCACGTAGTCGGTGCCTTCCCAGGGGGAGAGGAAATCGAATGTGCGGAATTCCTGGGCCAGCGTGACCTTGTCGTAGACCACGCGCTTCTGCTCGTCGTCGTAGCGCACCTCGACGAAGCCGGTGAGCGGGAAATCCTTGCGCAGGGGGTGCCCCTCGAAACCGTAGTCGGTGAGGATGCGCCGCATATCCGGATGCCCGGTGAACAGTACGCCGTAGAGATCGTAGGTCTCGCGCTCGAACCAGTCGGCGCCGCGGAAGACCTCGATCAGCGACGGCACCGGCGTCACCTCGTCGGTCATCACCTTCAGCCGGATGCGCTGGTTCAGCCGCGGCGACATGAAATGATAGACGACGTCGAAGCGCTGTTCGCGCGACGGCCAATCGACGGCGGTGACGTCGATGATGCAAATGAACTGGCAGGCCGGATCGTCGCGCAGAAAGGTCGCGACCTTGATGATGTCCGCGGCCTGCGCCGTGACGGTGAGTTCGCTGTGCGCGACCTCATAGCCGGTCACCGACGCGGGCAGCGCCGTCTTGATGGTCTGGCCGAGCCTGTCGAACGTGTCTTCCATATTCCCGCGAGCCCCCGCCTTACCGCTCGATCGTGCCGGTGCGGCGAATCTTCTTCTGCAACAGCATCACTCCATAGAGAAGCGCTTCGGCGGTCGGCGGACAGCCGGGCACGTAGATGTCAACGGGCACGATGCGGTCGCAGCCGCGCACGACGGAGTAGGAATAATGGTAGTACCCGCCGCCGTTAGCGCAGGACCCCATCGAGATCACGTAGCGCGGCTCCGGCATCTGGTCGTAGACCTTGCGCAGCGCGGGCGCCATCTTGTTGGTCAGCGTGCCGGCGACAATCATCACGTCGGACTGGCGCGGGGACGCACGCGGCGCGAAGCCGAATCGCTCGGCGTCATAACGCGGCATCGACATCTGCATCATCTCGACGGCGCAGCATGCGAGGCCGAATGTCATCCACATCAGCGAGCCGGTGCGCGCCCAGGTGATCAGGTCGTCGGCCGCGGTGATGATGAAGCCCTTGTCGGAGAGCTCATTATTCACGCCGACAAAAAACTGATCGTCGCTGCCGACCGGCAAGCCGGTGCGCGGATCGAGAATGCCTTTGGGTGCGGGTGCGACCAGGGTCATGGCTGGTTCAGTCCCATTCCAGCGCCCCCTTCTTCCACTCATATATGAAGCCGATTGTCAGCACGCCAAGGAAAAGCATCATCGACCAGAAGCCGAAGACGCCGATCTCGCGGAACGCCACCGCCCAGGGGAACAGAAAGCTCACCTCGAGATCGAAGATGATGAAGAGGATCGCGACGAGGTAGAAGCGCACGTCGAACTTCATGCGCGCGTCGTCGAAGGCATTGAATCCGCACTCGTAGGCGGAGAGCTTTTCCGGATCGGGCTGCCGGTAGGCGACGATGAAGGGCGCGACCAACAGCGCGAGCCCGATCACGATCGCAACCGCGATGAATACGACCAGAGGCAGATAATCCAGCAGCAATGCGCTCATGGCGACCTCAAGCGTACAGCCCCGCCCAAACCCGGAAAAATACGCCCGCCCTGGACTGCCCGGCGCCCCGAAACGCCGAAACCCAACACAATAACGCCCTTGTTGTTTAGAATGGCCTCAAGGACGGGAGCGGGCGAGGCTTAGCGCAGTGCACAAAGTGTGGCAAGCAGCCATTCGCCCGCATCCACGAGCGCAACCACTATCGCTGCCCGGCCATGCGCAGGCGTCAGATTGACGCGCCGCCGTCTGGCCCCGATGATCGCGCGGGCGACGCAAATAATCAAAAAAGCCTTTGGGAAACGCACATGAGCCAGGCGCTGCCGCGCTTGCGGCATTTTTTGGGCATCCTCGCCCTGGCGACCGCCGTCGCCACTCTACCCCTCCCCGTCCGCGCCGACGACTATCCGTCGCGGCCGGTCAAGATCATCGTCCCGTTCGGCGCAGGCGGCCCGACCGACGTCTACGCCCGCGCCATCGCGCAGGAATTGCAGCAATCGCTGCATCAGGCCTTCGTGCTGGAGAATCGCCCCGGCGCCGGCACAACCATCGGCACCGATTTCGTCGCCAAGTCGGCGCCGGACGGCTACACGCTGCTGATGGTGTCCGGGACGCAGACCGTCAACGAGACGCTCTATCCGCATAAGCCCTATCGCCTGATGACAGACCTCGTGGCAGTGGCGCCGCTGATCGAGAGCGACCTGGTGCTAGTGGTGCACCCTTCCGTGCCCGCGAAGAACATGGCCGAGTTGATCGGGCTCGCTCGCGCCAGTCCCGGCACGCTCAATTACGGCTCGTCCGGACCAGGCTCGAACTATCACATGGCCGGCGAGCTCTTGAAGAGCCTCACCGGCATCGACATCGTGCATGTGGCCTACAAGGGCTCGACCGGCGCCCGCAACGACATCCTCAGCGGCCAGGTCCAGCTCCTGTTCGACTCGGTGCCGACCATGGCGTCGATGATCAAGGCCGGCATGGTGCGCCCGCTGGGCACCAGCGGCACCGAACGATCGCCGATCCTGCCCGACGTCCCGACTTTGGCCGAGGCCGGCGTGCCCGGCTTCCAGGCGACTCTGTGGGTCGGCTTCATGGCGCCGAAAGGCACGCCGCAGCCAATTATCGATCTGCTCAACCGGGAGATCACCCGCATCGTGAAACGGCCGGATATCAAGCGCATGTGGGAGAGCCAGGGCGCCAACCCTATGGTGATGAGCCAACCGGAATTCGCCGCCTTCATGCAGGCGCAGATCGACAAATGGGCTAAAGTCGTTCAGGCCAACCACATCCGGCCGATGAACTGACGCCGCCGAACGAGCCTTACTAACAACCGACGGGTGCTTGATGAACGAGATGACGAAGCCTTCCGCGCTGCCGATCAAGGGCGAGGACCACTGGACCAGCAAAGACGGCGGCGTGAAGCTGTTCCTGTTCGAGAAATGCATTGGCGATCCAGCAAAGACGAAAGGCACCATCCTGTTCGTGCATGGCTCGTCGATGGCCGGACAGCCGACCTTCGACCTGCAGGTGCCGGGGCGGCCGGACTCCTCGGCCTTGGATCATTTCGCACGGCTCGGCTTCGACTGCTGGTCGGTGGACATGGAGGGCTATGGCCGCTCGACCAAGGACCGCGACAACAACGCGCCGATCGCGCAAGGCGCCGACGACTGTTACGCCGCCGCGCGCTACATCCAGAAGCTGCGCGGAAAGAAGCCGCTGCTGGTTTACGGAATTTCCTCGGGAGCGCTGCGCGCGGCGCTGTTCGCCGAGCAGCACCCGGACATGGTGGCCCGCCTCGCGCTCGACGCCTTCGTCTGGACCGGCGAAGGTTCGCCGACGCTGGCCGAGCGGCGCAAGAAGCTGCCGGAATTCAGCAAGATAAACCGCCGGCCGATGAGCAAGGCTTTCATCCATTCGGTGTTCGACCGCGACCATCCCGACACCGCGGAGCGCAATGTCATCGAAGCCTTCGCCGAGGCGGTCGTCGCGCTCGACGATTCGGTGCCGACCGGCACTTACGTGGACATGTGCTCGCGCCTGCCGGTGGTGAACCCGGAGAAGATCAGCGTGCCGACGCTGGTCATGCGCGGGCAGCACGACGGCATCGCGTCGATCGAGGACCTGTTGAAGTTCTTCGCCAAGCTGCCGAACCCGGACAAGCAGTTCACGGTTATGCCGGGCATCTCGCACGCGAGCTTCCAGCAGAAGAACTACATGATCGTCTACCACATCCTGGCGAGCTTCTTCTCGCAGCCGGAGCCGGTGTATCGGGGGTAAGGCGGCACAGCTTTAGGGCCGTCATCCTGAGGTGCGAGCCAACGGGTCCGCGCGAAGCGCGGCCCGATGACAGGCTCCGCGAGCCTCGAAGGATGAACGGCCCGGGCCGTCGCCCTTCGAGGGCCGCGCACGCAAGTCGGCTATAGCCGACTTGCGCATTAGAATGCCGATCTCGGGCAAGCCCGAGATCGGTGCGCGGCCACCTCAGGGTGACGGATCAGACGCCCAACTTCTTCGCCAAATCCGCTAAATCGCGCGCGGCGAAATCCACCGGCACGGTCGGCGCACGCTCGCCAGTGCCCGGCCCATACTCGTCCGGACGCGCGACATGGGCGGTGCGCAGGCCGCATGCGGCAGCGGCGGCGAGATCGCTGCTGTGCGCCGCCACCATCATGCATTGTGCCGGCACCAGATCGAAAGCCTCGCAGGCCGCCATGTAGACGCGCGGCTTCGGCTTGTAGTCGCCCGCGACCTCGGCGCCGAGAATCGCGTCCCACGGCAGATCGTTGCGGCGGGCGAGATCGACCATCAGCGAGATGTTGCCGTTCGACACCGGCGCGATCAGGAATTTGCTTTTCAGGCGGGCGAGCGCCGCCGGCACCTCCGGCCAAGCGTCGAGCCGGTGCCAGGCCAGCGTCAGCTCTTGCAGCACGGCGTCGGGTAAATTCGTCAGACCGAAGCTCGGGATGAAGCGCTCAAGATTGCGCCGGTGAACGACATCAAGTTTGGCGAACGGGACCCGGCCGGAGCGCACGTCCTCCATGCCCGGCTGGTACTCGTCGCGCCAAGCGTCGGCGAAAGCGGCCCAGTCGAGCCGGTGGCCCAGGGGCGCCAGGATGCGCTCGGCTTCCCGGGCAACCGAGGTCTGCCAGTCCACCAGGGTCCCAAAGACGTCGAAAAAGAGGGCTCGAATGGGAGGCTGGAAGGGGGTCAAGCCGTGGCTTCCGGGCCTGCCGGTCCAGCCGTTTTTACAACCGGAGGACGTGGCTTAAGTCATTGATATAATGGCGGGAGCGACGGGACTCGAACCCGCGGCCTCTGCCGTGACAGGGCAGCGCTCTAACCAACTGAGCTACGCCCCCGCGGGCGTGGGGGACGAGTTATAGGGGGCCTCGCGCCAAGTCAAGGACAGTCTTCCCGACTTCCGCAAATTGCGAAAAAGCCTTATTTACCGCGAAGATTCGATGGTCACACCACCCCCGAATCGTCTATTCGGGCGTGGTGTTTGGCGTTTCGCCAAACCTGCGGATTCAATAGGAGGGTCCCAAAGATGGCTACGGCTCCTGGAAAGTCAGCGACTCCGACAACTGTGACATTGAAGCATCTCGCCGCGGCGCTCGCGGATTCGCACGAGATGTCGAAAAAGCAGGCGGAAGCCGTGCTCGGCGACCTCGTCGGCAACATCGTCAAGCATTTGAAGAAAGGCGAGCGCATCCGCATTGGCGGGCTCGGCATCCTTCAGGTGCGCAAGCGTGCTGCCCGTATCGGCCGTAATCCCGCGACCGGCGAGCAGATTCAGATCAAGGCGAGCAAGAAGGTTGCCTTCCGCGCGTCGAAGGATCTGAAAGAAGCGATCTGACGGCGATCCGGCCGGACCCTCCGGGGATTTCCAACGGCAGGTGTGGAGCGAGGCTCCCGCCTGCCGTTT